>JBPPMM010000176.1:0-12633 GCA_051306075.1 Chitinophagaceae bacterium | reverse complement strand
CCTGGACCAATACGAAATATAAAATGATCTATGTAAACATGGGACATAATGATATCGATTATGAAAATGGAACCAATAAGGAATTATCTTTTCAATTTGAAAATGAAATTCAGAATCGATTTATCATTGATGGATTATTGTGGTTGGGTGGAATAAAAAAATAAAGCATTGTATTTCTTGAAATGGAATTCAATTAGTGTTTATTTAGCTATAAAAAAAATAAAAGGTTATTGGCACAGTCTGAACAAATTTGAAACAGCATGATAACCGGAAGATATGTGAATAAAGATTAGTTTATTATCATCAATACTGCTCCTGATGAAACCCATCGCTCATACATATCAAATTTTCCCGCTTGGAGATAGTGCCATGACAATAGATTATGGAAACATAATTAATGAAAGTATAAACCGGGAAGTGATACAAAGAGCCAAACAATTAAAAAACAATCTGACAGCTGTTAATGAAATAATACCTGCTTATAGCTCACTGACTATATTTTTTGACTTACTAAAAATTAAAAAATTGGCACCCCATGGGATATTGGTCTTTGACTATCTTAAAGAATGGGTTGATCAATTATTGCAACAACCTTTAGAACAAGAAAGCAATGAAGAGAGATTCATGAAAATTCCGGTTTGTTATGCCGAAGGATTTTCAAAAGACCTTGAGGAAGTAGCTTTCTCAAAAAAAATTAGCAGGGAGGAAGTAACTTCTATCCATTATTCAAAAATTTACAGAGTTTATATGCTCGGTTTTTTACCCGGATTTTCTTATATGGGTGTATTAAGTGATAGTATAGCCATGCCCCGAAAAAGCCATCCACAACATGTTGCAGCAGGCAGTGTAGGAATTGCAGGTAATCAAACAGGTATCTACCCGATGGCAACGCCCGGAGGCTGGCAGATCATAGGGCGAACACCATTAAAACTTTTTGAAGCCGGAGCTGTTGAACCTTCCTTATTCAGAGCGGGAGACAGCGTTCAGTTTTTTCCCATATCAAAATCTGATTTTTATGAAGTTCAAAATTCCTCGCTTTCCCCGGAAGGCGATCGGGGGTAATATATGAATTTAAGAATAATTAAAGGCGGTGTTCTGGACACAGTTCAGGATATGGGCCGTGCAGGATGGCGGCACTTCGGTATCAACCCCGCAGGCGTCATGGATAAATTTTCAGCCCAGGTAGCCAATATATTAGTGGGTAATGACAGAAAAGAAGCTGTAATTGAAATTCATTTCCCTGCTTCCTCCTTTTTCTTTGAGCAACCTACACTTATTTCACTTAGCGGCGCTGATTTTTCGGCCAGTATCAATGGAGATGAAGTACCACTGCTGCACCCGATATTAGTAAGCAAGTACAGCATATTGCAATTTCATGAATCGGTTAACGGGGCCAGGGCTTACCTTGCTGTTCATGGCGGGTTAAATCTTTCAAAATGGTTAGATAGTTACAGTACAAACCTAAATGCCGGTGCCGGCGGGCACCTGGGAAGGGCTTTACAAAAAGATGATGAAATAGGTTTCAGGTTGTCAAAAGATTTTTGCCCGTATATCAATAAACAGGAATTTATAGTATTACCCTGGAAAGCTGGCATTACATGGAATGGTGTAAACCCTGGTGAAATTTATGTTCTTCCGGGTAATGAATGGAACTGGCTTACAGAAGACTCTAAAGAAAAAATAAAGGAACAATTATTCATTGTCACTATTCAATCAGACCGGATGGGCTACCAGTTATCTGGCGACCCTTTGTTAATGAACAAAAAAGAAGAAGTAGTTTCTTCCGGTGTAGATTTTGGTACTATTCAATTATTACCCGACGGACAATTGATCGTATTAATGGCCGATCATCAAACAACAGGCGGTTATCCCAGAATCGGACATGTGATTTCGGCACACCATAACATACTAGCCCAAATGAAACCAGGGAGTGCTATCCAATTCCGGATGACCGATTTACTCACAGCTGAAGAACTTTTTCTAAATCAGGAACAGCATTTAATGCAACTGCAAAATGCCTGCGCTTTCAGGATGGATAATTATTTTAAGGAATGAAATAAGAAACAATGGACAACGGCAAGGATACAGATTTGTCAACCACTTTCCCGTTTAGAGGCCGGTTAAATGGATTTGATCTTAACTGTGATATGGGAGAAGGCTTAAATAATGAAGCATTTATTATGCCTTTTATTTCTTCGGCCAATATTGCCTGTGGTTATCATGCAGGTGATGTGAACATGATGTATGAATGCGTTGATCTCGCTGTACAGCATAACGTCTCAGTTGGTGCACATGTCTCCTATCTTGATAAAAAAAATTTTGGCAGAACGGAGATAAATTTTTCCAATGCTGAAGTTTTTGAACTTGTACAGCAACAGCTGATCATTCTAAATGAAATAACTGATTTATTTAAAATAAAACTTAGCCACATAAAACCCCATGGTGCATTATATAATCAATCTGCAAAAAATAAGGCTGTGGCCAAGGTCCTTGCAAGTGCAATAAAAGATTATGACCCTCAACTTATATTATATGGGTTGAGCGGCAGTCATTCAATAATAGAAGCTCAGCGGTTGGGATTAAATACCGCCAGTGAAGTATTTGCTGATCGCAGCTACCAGGACGACGGCTCCCTGACAACAAGATCGCAACCGGGAGCAATAATTGATTCAGTTGACGAGGTACTAAACCAGGTTAAGAAAATGGTAGATACTGGCAGCGTTTCAAGTGTTTCCGGTAAATTGATTCCTGTAAAGGTTGAAACAATCTGCATCCATGGAGATGGAAAAAAAGTCGTTGACTTTGCCAAAGCTATTTATAATACTCTTCAAAAGAAAGAATAGGTAATGAGAAACAAATCTCAGCTAAGGCAAAATTTTCAAAATTTCTTTCGACAGAAACTCTGGAAGGGCCCCTTTGCCGGAGCTGCTTTCCTGATGGCCACTTCCGCCATCGGTCCCGGATTTTTAAACAACACAACCTTGTTCACAAAGGAATTACTTACCAGTTTCGGTTTTGTAATCCTTGTTTCTATCCTGCTTGATATCGGGGCGCAATTAAACATTTGGAGAGTTATAACAATAGGTGAATTGCGGGCACAGGATCTTGCAAATAAAGTATTGCCCGGACTTGGTTATGCACTGGCCTTCCTGGTAGGTTTTGGTGGGCTTGCTTTTAATGTGGGCAACATAGCGGGTTGCGGTCTTGGATTTGAAATAATGACGGGGATTGAGGCAAAATGGGGAGCGGTTATAAGCGGAATGGTTGCCTTGTTTTTTTTCTGGACAAAAGAAGCCGGGAAAGCTATTGATATCCTTGTAAAGATTTTGGGCATTGCAATGATCGGTTTGACGATATATGTGATGGTCTCTTCGCACCCGCCCTATGCAAAAGCGATTTATCATAGTTTCTGGCCCGAAAAAATAGATATAAAAATTATCGTTGCTATAGTTGGAGGTACTGTTGGTGGATACATAAGTTTTGCCGGCGCTCATCGTTTGCTCGATGCTAACATAAAAGGCAAATCATCAATCAAGCAGGTAAACCAAAGTGCAGTAACAGGGCTCGTCATTACTACTATCATGCGGTACATATTATTCCTGGCTGCATTAGGCGTAGTTTGGAACGGCGCCATCCTAAATGAAAAAAACCCGGCGGCATCCGTTTTTCAAGTGGCTGCAGGTAATGCAGGTTATCGATTTTTTGGCGGAGTAATGTGGGCTGCAGCTATCACTTCTGTAATTGGGGCTTCCTATACTTCGGTTTCATTTTTAAAAACCTTTCATCGTTCATTCGAAAAAAATCACCGGTGGCTGGTTACTGCATTTATTTTTATTACCACCACCATTTTCATAGCCCTTGACCAGGCACCTGCTTATATTCTGGTAACTGCCGGTGCACTGAATGGATTGATACTTCCCTTCTCCTTAACCATCATGTTGATAGCCGTAACGAAAAAGAATTTATTCCCTCACTACAAACACCCGGTATGGATGCAGGTGGCCGGATGGTTTGTAGTAGCTGTTATGGGTTGGATGGGTGGAATTCTTATTAGTGAAAGTTTAAAGAATATTCTTTAATGATTAGGTTTATAATTCGCCAGCTTATTATTTCTTACCTGTAGCAGCCCAATAGATGCCGGCATATAAATGATTTAGAAAAACGGGGTCACTAAATATAGCGGGTATATGCCCGAGAGCCGTATAAAAAGAGCGGCCACCATCATAATTATGGTACCAGGCCACCGGATGCATTTTACCCATGCCCACGGTTTTTTTCTCACCCCACTGCACTTTTGGATTATAGGAACTTTCGTCTACCGCCATTATGGTATTCAACCCAGAAATCTTTTCAGGTCCAAATTCATACCACTCATCTGTCCATAATTTATTATTTGCAAATCCCTGCAACCCGGGAAAACTGGCATCGATAATATTTACCCTTGCCGTTTGTATTGCAGGATGAATATGAAACATTCTCCCTACCAGTTTGGTATACCATTCCCAGTCATATTCGGTATCAGATGCACTGTGAATGCCGACAAACCCTTTCCCGGACTGAACAAAACGTTCCATTACTTTTTGCTGGGCCGTGTCGAAAATATCTCCTGTGGTATTTAAGAAAATAACCACCTGGAATTGTTCCAGGTATTTATCGGTAAAGCCATTTGGATTTTCAAATAATACTACATCAAAAAAGTTTTGAAAACCCATTTCTTTGATTGCCACCACGCCGGAATGCAGTGATTCATGATGCCAGCCTTTTGTTGTGGTTACCACTAATGCTTTGAATTGTTTTTGCTGAGCGGTTGCTGTAAATACTGAAACTACCAGTACCATGAATAAAAGAAAAAATAATCGGAAGGTTTTCATTTTTATAATTGTTTAATAGTTGATCTCATGAAGATAATTGAATATTCGTAATCACCTTCAGATAACAATTTGATTTCCTCAAATAGTTTAATAAGATTTTTTTTAGGCTCAATACCGTATCAATTGGTATGGATCGCATAGGCAATAAAGTAGGCGAGAATAGTTGTAATAAACCCATACATAAAAACATTATAAGCTATACTGATGTATTTAAATTTCCAACTCAGTACCACACCCTGGTAATAAATGTCTTTGATTAAGCTATCGTATAACTCAGTACGATTTTTATAGGTTTCTTTCATTCGCTTTTTGTATTCTGCCAGGGGCAATTTGGCAAAATCACCAAAAAATAAAATATTTATATCTTCCCCACCTTTTTGATCGGTTGAATGGGAATTAATTATTCTGGGCCGTGTAGAAATGATAGACAAAACAATCGTGACGCCGCTGGTAATAACCAAACATAAAGTAGGCAGGATCAAATAGGTATTGTCCTCCAGTTTGGTTACTAATACAGACAGAACTATTGACATCACTATGGCATTAACACTAATAAGTAAGCTTGCTTTATCATGAGCCTTATTAGCCAGGTCCATATGCCGCCGCTCGGTGATCCGGAAAAAGGATTCCACTCCGCGTTCCAACTTTACGTCATCATCAGCCCCTATTTTCTTTTCTGATACGGCAGTATGAAGTGCAGGGCCGCCATTTTCTTTTTGTATTACATGCAGCAGTTCTCTTTTTGCCTGGAAGGCGGCCAGCGTTTTTTCTTTTCTTTTTTGAAATAATTCCCTGGCACAGGTGGTAAAATAAAAATGATTACTGATCGACCTGATATTTTCATTTAGCCATTCCTCATCAGAAAAATCCTTTCCGGCTATTACAGAATTTTCAACACGTAAGGCATCCAAATTTTGAAGGGCCTCTTTTTCTGCAAGGTGATACATACCAGCATCGCAAACAAGTTGAGAAATAAGCGATACCGGTTGCTGGGGAGTGCGGGTGGAGAGTATACATTCTTCTATCTTTTCGAAAACACCTGCTTCCAATTCCTTTGTTTTAAAATAATCTCTTGCAAGTTCTACTGAAATAACCTGGTAATCATGATAATCCTGGTGAACACCCAATTCAAGGAACCAGGCTGCCAGGTGAGCCATTTTTAATTCTTGCTTTCCCAGGTTCATGTTGACAGCCAGGGCATCAGAGTTTCTCACAATATTCATAGTCCGGCTATAATTATGAAAATAGTGGTGCTCACTAAAATGCCTGCTATAATAATCTCTTACATATAATGCGGTTTCCCTCAAAAGTTCAGTAGTAAGCTTCATAATTCATCTTGTGTTAATATGGAGAAGGAAAGTCATTGCACTAAAGCATTGTCAACAAATGTTCTTTTGAGATTTTTTTTACTACTGATTTCATCAAAAAAATCGTCCAGGAATCTGATCATTTCTTTTTTGCTCCTGGCATTTAAAGGCTCAAAATTATTTATTAAGGTATAGATCGAATCTTTTTTGTCAAGAAAGACCTTTGCGGCCGCTTCAATTTCATCTGTTGATCGTTTATATCCCCTGTACAATCGCTGAGTTACACTTTCAATGCCCAGGCCGGGCGGAGGTCCGCCATAGGAGGGGTTTACAAACCCCGTAATATCAAAATCATATGCCACCGGATAAGGTTTGGAGAGGGTATCTTTTCTATCCACCATCAGTTTGATGTTATGATAGAATGGGATGGACCAATCTGTATTGCCAATCATATATTGAAATAAGTATACAAATGTGGCTTGTTCGCGGTTAATATTATCGTGAGAATAAAGAACGTTTTCTTTTTTCTTACATTGGTTTCTTTTTGCCAGGTCGTCTATATCTTCTATAAGAAAAGCGTATTGTGAATAGCTCTTTATTTTCCCTTTCGTATCATTGTAATTAACTCGCAACAACCGCACACGAAAACTCTTATCCGTTAAAATATTATACATTCTATATACAAGATACTCCTGCAACAAGTCTTCATCATCATCGCCTTTCATATTACAGCCCACCACCATTTTCAATGCGCCCAGTTTTGAAAAGGGCTTTGAAGTTTCATTTTTGAAATTCACGCTAAGAGGAGCTGAACGGCAATTATCTTTTCTGAAATGGCCCCTGGGTTTAATTCTCACCTGGCCTTCTAAAACCGTATTATCCGGCATTTTGCAGGTAATCTGGGCATTTACATAATTCAGACTGGTTTTCTCAGCGAGTAAGGCTTTAATATCTGTAGATAAATTCATTTCAACTGGCTTCTCTTCAGTAAAAAATTCTTTATCTTTTATACTTTCTTGTTGACCAACTACTTGCTGCGCAAGAAGAAAAATGACAAAAACGGCTGTCCATGTTTTTATTTTCATAATCATTCGTTTTGGTTGATGGATATAATGGAATGAAGAAAAATTACAAGCCATTTCAGGCAGGGCAGTATGACCCGAATGTTTTCTCATTCTGAACAAATATATATTTCTAAGGTAAGTTGATTTTGGTGGATTCCGGTATTCAAAATTAATATGAATGAGCAGTGTGAAAAAAAAGGCAGACCCATAAAAAAATAATTATTCTATTCTGACCCGGTACAGCATTCCAGCCAAAAAAATCAGGGGTTTATTCCTCAAGGGTATGAATTGAGTTATCTTTAAAAAAACCGGTTTGGATAACCCGAAGAGCTTTTTATGAAAGCATCCTTAAATACCTCTGCTATTTTCTCTTTTTTTGTTTTAATTATTGTTTTTGGATGCCGCAGGGAATTCAGCTTTGAAAACCAGTTAGCAAAAGGAACTTTAAAAGATGAAGCCGGTGCCTGCTTTTTACCTTTAATACAGGGTACTTTTTATAAAGGGACATCTGCCGACAGGAACAGGAACTATATTGAATTGAAAGTAAATGTTACTTCAAAAGGCAGGTATTCAATTTTCACAGATTTTCAGAATGGGTTTCGGTTAGCGGATTCGGGAATGTTTACTACGGTGGGAATTCATTTTATAAAACTGAAACCCACAGGAACACCGGTTCATCCACAGCCAGTAAATTTTGCAATAAGATTTGATACCAGCATTTGCAATATAACTATAAATGTACTTGACAGTTCATCGTCCGGCCCGGGTAACCTTCCACCTGCCCAGCAACAATCCAACTGGAAATTTACCGACACAAAAAGAGGAATCACCTACAAGGGTATTTTTGAAAATAATTATATTTTAAAACTTGGCACCCTGCATGTATTGGTGCTGTCAACCAGGCCAGGGCAAGCCCCCGGCGATTCAACACTTATGATCAATATTGGTTTGCCTGATGGCATTATTACTAAAGGCGATTATAGTACAAACGACCCTCCCACCGGAATTGTCTTCAAAACTTTTAGTGATGCCTGCGTAAATTGTGCCGGAGGAGGTTTAATACCCCGCTCATCGGGTGCTGTTGTCCGGTTTATTATTACCGGCTATGACCAGGCAACCAAACGTGTAAAAGGAATTTTTAGCGGTAGTACTATTGATTGGTTTAATGAAATAGCCACCATAAAGGATGGTGAATTTTCTGCAACCATAAAATGACGGCAAGCAAATGGAACTTTCTCATTAAAATGAATAAATCATGAGAAAGTTTTTTAAATCTGCGGGTTAACCTTAAGTAAAACTAATTTTCAGTATTGGTGGGTATTTCCACAATGAAATGAGCTCCTTGTTCCCCAATTCTATTTTTTGCGGTTACATGGCCGTCATGGGCCTGCACAAGAATTTTAACAATGGAAAGTCCGATACCCGTAGAATTCTCACCAGCTGTTGGCCGGGCACTTAACCTGGTAAAGGGCATAAACAATCGTTTCTTATCCTCCTCTGAAAATCCGGGCCCCTGGTCTGTTACTTCAAAGATCGCCATTTGATTGAGAGCTTTAAGCTTTACTGAAATTTCTGAACCAACCGGCGAGTATTTTATTGCATTACTGATGAGATTATCAAAAATTTCAGTCATTTTAGTTTCATCTGCATGTAACATAATATTATCGGCAATATCAAGGTATAATTTCTGCTGTTTCGCATTGGCCAGAATCAGGTTAATGGCCGTAACCCTTGCAACGATAACTGCAAGATCTAAATGTTTTTTCTTAAGATGTATCTCATTAGCCTGAAGGCGTGCCGTCTCCAATACTTCATGAATAAGTGACTGCATACGCTTACTGGCCTTTTCAATCTGGCAACACATCTGTTCCAGGTCTTCTTTGCCCTGCAATTTTTCTTTTAATAATCCCGTATAAAGGGGAATAGTTGTTAGGGGATTTTTCAGCTCATGAGCCACCATCCCAAGCATTTGGTTATGGCTTTCGCTGGCCTTTCGTGCTTCCAGGCGAAGTTCCAGCTGGTCAACGATAATTTCCGCCAGGTCGGTCAGAATATCTTTCTCTGCTTTACTGATCGTCCTTGGTTTTTTATCTATAACACATAAAGTGCCCAGGTTAAAACCTCCACGAACTTTAATTGGAATGGCAGCATAAAATCGTAAACCAAACTCGCCTGCTACTAATGAATTGGAAAGAGCCCGGGGATCCGTGATAGCATTTTCTACCACATACAACTCGTCGGATAAAATAGCTGAAGAACAAAGACCTGCCTCCCTGTCTAATTGGTGAACATCCAGTCCATAATGCGATTTAAACCAGATACGGTCTGTATCAACCAGGCTCACAATAGCTATAGGGACGTTTAAAAACCGGGAAGCCAGTTTAGTAATATGGTCAAAGCTTCCGTCAGGGGGAGTGTCCAGGATATCATACCTTTTTAAGGCGTTTATCCGCTCAGTTTCCTTCTTGATAGATTCGGTAGGGACGTCAAACATGGCTTATTTTTTAGAAATGGTGGTATTCTGAAATTTGTGAAATCGACTAACTACTTAAATTATTCACTTGGAATTTTCTGCTGAATTTCTACACAAAATTAAAGCTAACTAAAGTCATTTATGATCTCAATTAGCCTGGAATATGCCATATTGGATACCTGATAAAACGTGAAATTATAAAAAGCCTTCTAAAAATAGGAGCAAAGTTTTTAAAAAAGTTTATACTTGAAATGAATGCTATAAATGTTGGTATAGTGGTGTACTAATGTATCTCAGGCCGGAATCAACAATTATGGTAGCTATGGTTTTTCCGGGCCCCAACATTTCTGCTATTCTTAAAGCTGCTACAATATTTGCCCCGGTTGAAGTACCGGCAAAAATGCCTTCTTCCCTGGCTAGCCTTCGGGCCATATTCATAGCTTCATCGGTAGAAACAGTTAGAATTTCTGTGACCATTTCCGGTTGCCATAAAGGTGGGATAAACCCAATTCCGATGCCCTCAATTTTATGAGAGCCTGAAGGACGTCCCGATAAAACGGCAGATTCATCCGGCTCTACAGCGTAAGTTTTTAAAGCAGGGTTATATTTTATCAGGGACTTAGTTACGCCATGAATGGAATGAGCTGTGCTTACCGTGTGTACAAAAGCATCTACGCTTTTACCAGACTCTTTCCAGATTTCTTCTCCCAGTGGATAATAACCTTGTTCAGCGTCGTGATTGTTTAATTGATCAGCCCACCAGTGGTTTTCCTGTTCACTTAAACCTTTAGATAATTGAATCATTTCCCTTATAAGTTGCTCTGTTATTTTTTTATTGTCGCTAACAACATCTGTTACAGTAGCGCCAAATGCTTTCATCGTAATTCTTTTTTCATTACTGAACGCATCGGAAAAAACGGCATGAAAATTATATCCAAGGGACGCACAAACAAATGCCAGAGAGATGCCGGTTGTTCCTGCCGTATATTCTACTATAGTATCGCCCCTTTTTATAAATCCTTTTCTTTCAGCTCCCTCAATTACCGCCTTTGCCATTCTGTCTTTCATACTACCGGTAGGATTTGCACTTTCCATTTTTGCCAAAATCCTGGCGCTACCACCTGGTACTATATTTTTTAATTCCACCATAGGTGTATTTCCAATGGCACTCTTTATGTTCATTTTTAATGTACCCATATATGCCGTATTAAAGGGGAAAATATTCCAGGTATATAATATATTTTGCAAAATAATTATTACAAAAGAAATGGAAAAAAATTTTTAATTCCGGCACACTTTAAATTTATTCAGGCCAGCTCCGCACCGGATACTGTTCCTATTTTCCACTTTTATCCGTTTTTAACTTGTATAATACTTTGACCTGCCGGTTAAACCTTTCTTAATGAGAAGTGTTTAAAAGCGGCCGAAGGAAAATAAAAAGTAAGGAGACGCAAGAGAAATTGAATTTTACCGGTGACAGGAAAAGATAGTTTTTTAAGATGGATGCGATGCCGGAACCTATGGATTTAGAACAAATTCTTTTCTTGAAGGTTGCGAGAAAAATTTATGAGTGGAAAATGAAACTAATTTATAAAGCAGATCTATAATTTCCTGATAGTTGCTCGGTTTTTTTATGTAAAAAGTTGCGCCGTTCAGGTAAGTTCTTTCTATCTGGTCAGGATTGGCAGAAGTGGAATATATTACCACGGGTAGTTTCTTTAGAATTAGGATACTGTTAAGCTCAGTCAGACATTCAAAGCCGTTTTTTCCCGGCATATTCAGATCCAGGAAGAGCAGATCCGGAAGAGAAGGCTGCCTGAGTTTTTCCATTAATTCAATTCCGTTAGAAACAGCGCTTAATTTAATGTAGGGTGAAATTTCATAAATAGCTTCCTGGAACAATTCTTTGTCATCATCATCATCGTCTGCAATTAATATTTCCAATTCATTGTTTTCTGAAAGTAGATCTCTCAATGCCTGGCTGTAATAATTTACACCACCCGTATTTTGGAGTTCCCTTAGAAAATTACTGAACAACAGTAGTATTCTGGCATTAATTGCCGTTACCATATAAGCAGGTATTGAAACATTGTTTGGTTGGTTAATATGCAGAACATACGGGGTAAATTATATATTCGTAGTGGTACCGCCAAAATTCTTTTGTGAAACCGGTAATGTAAAGGAGAATAAGGTTCCCTGCTCCGGGTTACTTTCCGCAGAGATGATTCCATGATGATAATCCGCTATTTTCTTACAAATGGCAAGCCCGATACCCGTTCCCTCATAATTTTTTGAAGTATGCAAGCGCTCAAAGGCATTAAATATTCTCTCATTAAACTCCGGTCCGAAACCGATACCAAAATCTCGTATCGTTATCCTGCAAAATTTTTCATTCGCCCAATACTGATGTTCATCCCATCCGGCAAACCGGTAATGCGCTTTCAGTTGGGTGGATGATACAAGCGACCTTCCTGAAATAATTTCAGCCTCTATTTGAATTTGAGGCTGCGTGCCAGGCTTTCTAAACTTAATTGCATTCCCAATCAGGTTTTGAAATATCTGGCCCATTTGTGTAGTGTTTGCCTCTATTACTGGTAGATGTTTCAACTCAATATTTGCCTTTGTGGTGTCAATGATAACTTCCATGTCTGAAAGCACTTCCTTAATCGTATTGTCCAGATCTGTTTGCTGGTATGTAATAAGGGTAGAAGACAAACGGGAAAAGTTTAAAATATCGTCCATCAATCGCTGCATCCTTGAAGCCGCATCCGCAACTTTAGTAAGATAGATTTTGCTTTTTTCATTGGTAACCATCAATTCGTCTTCACTAACAAGTCGTCCGACAAATGTTTTTATTTTTCGCAATGGTTCCTGCAAATCGTGAGATGCGATATAAGCAAACTTCTGTAGTTCCGCAT
>JBPPMM010000108.1:0-4800 GCA_051306075.1 Chitinophagaceae bacterium | reverse complement strand
CAGAATTATCAATTGTACAACATTATTGGTATTTGTCTTCCCGGCTTACTGTATAAAATCCCGTTTTTGAAGATATGGTTAAAGGAAACTCCTTAATTTTTGCTTATGAAAGCTACTTCATGCCTGGTAGAAGATTTTTTATTTCCTACTTCTTTTATTTAGTTTATATTTAAAAAGGCTTAATCATCATACATTTTCTCTGTATGGCCGCATATGAAATAGAAATTATTTTAAACCGTCAACTGGCAGATAGTTTTTTGATGCCGGTATTTATTATTGATCCATCCGGAAATCTTATTTATTATAATGAACCGGCGGAACAGGTTTTGGGAAAACGTTTTGACGAAACAGGTGAAATGCCTGTTGAAGTCTGGTCAACGATCTTTAAGCCAATGGATGAAGCCGGAAATTTATTACCGCCAGATGAATTACCTCTTGTTATGACACTAAAAAATGCCACACCTTATCATAAATCATTTCGGATCCGGAGCCTTAACGGAAAACTTGAAAGAATTGCTCTCACTTCTTTACCCATTCAAAACAGGGCATCTAAATTTTTAGGAGCAGTCGCCATTTTTTGGGAATTAAAAGACCAATGAAAATCGCTATAAGGGGCGTTCGTGGTTCCATACCCACTTCCGGTCCCGAGACGAATTATTATGGAGGCAATACTTCCTGCGCCGAAGTATCAGCAGACGGTTGGATACTGGTTCTGGACGGAGGATCCGGCATGCGTCATACAGTTATGAGACCCAAGCCCGGCATCAACAGGGTTGATATTCTGCTAACCCATCTTCACCTTGACCATATCCAGGGACTTGGTTTTTTCAAACCACTTTTTAATCCGGCAATGGAAGTACATATTTGGGGCCCTTCCAGCAATACGAGTTCATTACATTCGAGGCTTAGCCGATATCTCTCTCCACCTTTGTTCCCGGTACATATCCGCGATCTTCCCTGTAAGCTCACCCTGCATGAAGTGGGAAACAGTATATTCAATGTTGGTCCTTACACTATTCAATCAGGTTTTGTCATACACCTGGGCCCTACGCTTGGCTTCCGGATTACCCACCAACAATCTGTTTTTACTTATATCCCGGATCATGAGCCGGCATTAGGTATTCAGGGTATTTTGAAAGATAAGAAATGGATATCTGGTATCGACCTGGCCGCAGGTGCTGATCTATTACTGCATGATGCACAGTATAGCCAGGAGGAGTATAAGGGTAAAATAGGTTGGGGTCATTCCAGTATAGATGATACTTTTCTTTTTGCTTCTCTTGCTGAGGTGAAACGGTTGCTTCTGACCCATCATGATCCGGCCCATTCAGATATGGAGTTAAGCCAAATGCTCTGTGAAATAAAAAATAAAAATAATTACGCTTATAGTTATGGCATTGCAATGGAGGGAATGGAAATTGAAATCCCTTAACGAAAAAGATTTTTTTAGCAAATTGAAATGAATACGCATTTATGCCACAACGAATTTATTGGCGTATGTAAACATATAAAGGTCCTTATAACTATCTCAAGCCGGCCACAGAAAAAACTTTCTCAAATATTTTATCAGGGTTTTAACTTAGATACCAACCAGCTATTTAATTTTTCGGTTTGCTCAGGGTATGTCCAGTGACCGGTTTCCTGGGCAAGAAGTAATTCTTTGGGAGCAGTGATCACATTATACGCCGCATACATTGAAGTAGGCGGACACACTTCATCATTAAATCCCCAACTATACATTCCGGGAATTTTTATCAGCCGGGCAAAATTGACAACATCATAATATCCGGCAGTTTCAATTTTTTCCTTTTTATTATTAAAGTCAAGATTGTTTTTATCAAATAAATGTGGCCATCCACCTGCACGGTTTTCAAGATAACCGGTAAGATCAGAAAGGGCCGGGTAAAAAGCTGCAAGAAATTTCACACGAGAATCGAGAGCAGCTGTGATAATAGACAATGCTCCGCCCTGGCTACCTCCTGTTACACCCAGATTTTTCCCATCATACTGAGGCAGGCTTTCAATAAAGTCATTTGCCCGTACGCAACCCAGGTACACCCGCTTATAATAATATCGGTCTTTATCATCGAGGTTATTGTTCCAATATCCGGAAAGAGCTCCGCTCATTAAGTTATTATAAACTGACGGGTCCAGGTTTACCGGTATACCGTGAATACCGATCTCTAAAGTAATAAAGCCTTTTTCCGCTGTGGCAATATCTCCAAAATAAGGCCGCACCCCGGCTCCCGGAACTTTCAGAATAGCGGGATATTTTCCGTCCTTTTTTGGAACACATAAAATACCATAGAGCCGTGTTCCCGGTTTGTAATTTTGAATATTGACGTGATAGACATTTATATTTACGGTGCATCGTTCCGGAATCAATGTCATCCTTGCATCAAGAGGAATTCCCCCTAGTTCCACTTTAGCCCGATTCCAGTAACCCACAAAATCAGCCGGGTTGTCAATCGTAGATTTTATTAAATGCGGATCAAAAGCTGCAGTACCTAAACCCCGGTATGATTTATTATTTATTGTTGCTGTTACAATACAGCGAAGAAATCCTGGTGTTTTCATGGTGCCGCCATCAGCAGTATATGTTCCGCCGGAAAGGGTTAGTGAATCCTTCTTCACGGCATCCATTTTCTCCGGACCAATTGTATATTTAATAGAGGCATTTTTTATTGCATTACCATTTTGCAAAACAGTTATATTGAATTTCACTTTTTCACCAGGCATATATATCCAGTTTGTATGATCCGGAGCCACAATTACTTTTATAAATTGCTCTGAAGGCTGGGCACAACTAAAAAGACTGAAGCCGAAAGCAAAAAAAATAAAACCGGTATGAATTCCTTTTTTAAAATAGTATGATTTCATATTATCCAATTTTGCGGAAAAGTACATAAACAATATTGGAATACCGAAGAGAAATTCAATCAACAATAATATTTGCCGAACGTGCAATAATTGCGATAGTAACTGGCATTATCCTTCTCAGAAGCTCATCATCATTTTTTATCCTTTAGCCAAACCACTTTTAGTTCTGCTTCATGATGTTTGCCTATAATTTTTTTATATAGATCCGGACGCCTGGCATTCAGATACCGGCGTCCGCCGGCCTGGCCGATTTTATCGGGAGTAATCGTGGCTGTAACTATACTATCATCAAGTGTCCGGCATTCGGAAAGAATATCGCCAAACGGATCAATGATCATGGAACAACCATTTTTTAACTGGTCGTCATCCATTCCTATGGCATTGGAAAAAACTACATAAATGCCGTTATCATAGGCTCGTGAAGGCAGCCATTTCATCAACCAACTCCTGCCCTTCATACCATCAAATTCCAATCGTAATGAAGTAGGATCGGCCTCGCGGTTGATCCAAAGAGCAGGATCTACAAAACCAGCCCCCGGCCGGGTAGATGGCGTGCACATGGTTACGTGAGGCATAAATAAAATATCGGCACCTAATAATGTAGTTGCTCTTACATTTTCTATAATGTTATTGTCGTAACAAATCAATATGCCGCATTTCCATCCTATAATATCAAAAACGGTATAAGAATCGCCGGCTTTTAAATGGGGGTTTATAAATGGATGTAATTTTCTGTGTTTTGCCACTAAGCCGTTTTTATCAACACATACGTATGCTTTAAACAGATTGTCGTTTTCATCTTTTTCAAAAAGACCAGCCAGTAAAACAATATTATTTCTTCTTGCAATTTCCGCCAGCTTCAAAATACTTTCACCCTGGGGTATTAGTTCTGCCAGATCAAGCATTAGTTCTTTTGAAAGATGCCTGGCAAAAGTATAACCTGTTACAGAACATTCGTGAAAAGCAATTACATCAGACCCTTCTTCTGATGCGAGGCGGGAAAGACGATCAATAACAGACAGGTTGTACTGCTTATCCCCGCTTCTGTGTTCAAATTGTGCTGTCGATATTTTTATCTTGTCCATTTATGATTATCAGAAAATGATTGCACTTGTTTGTATTTGTTCCAGAGAAGAAATTCATCAAAAGATAGCACAAAGAAAAACGAAAATATTTAAAAAAAATGCCGTTGACAATATGCACTTTTATTTGTTAAAACAAAGTGGGTGTCCTTCAGTTGGACAAAGGTACCTGTTCAGATGGATTTTTCCACGGCAGGGAAAAGGAAAACGTAGAGCCGTCATTTACTTTACTTTTTACTTCAAAAACGCCATGATGTTCTTTAATAATTTCGGAAGAAATATATAAACCAATGCCCAGGCCTTGTGAAAATTTATCTGTTTCTACTCTATAGAAGCGGTCAAATATTTTGCTTTGATTTTCATCTGCCAGGCCGATTCCAAAATCAGTAACCGACACGATCACCTGGTTTTCTTTTCTTGTGCCACAAATAATAATTTCTTTGTTATCCGGAGAATACTTTACTGCATTACTAACCAGATTCATCAATACTTGTTCCAATCGTTCCGGATTTCCTTTGACATAAAGATGGTTATCTGATTGAACCTCTATATTAAAAGTCTTATACATGTGCTTAACATCCTCGGCACAGTTTTTTAAAAGGTCGGCAAGATCAAAAACCTGGGTTTCAAATTTTAATTTACCCGCCCTGATCTTACTTACATCGAGCAGGTTATTGATCAGGTGCTGAAGTTTATTAATTGATTCATTTGCTTTGGACACGTACAACGAAACAGGATTCGGCAAAGATGTTTGTCTGCCAATCAACTGCACATAACCTTTCAGGCTCGACAGCGGCGTTTTCAATTCATGACTGGCCATGCTCATAAAAACCTGTCT
>JBPPMM010000027.1:0-2072 GCA_051306075.1 Chitinophagaceae bacterium | reverse complement strand
GGAGCATTTGTAGATGAAGGAACGATGGTAGATACATGGGCTACAGTAGGAAGTTGTGCGCAGATCGGGAAAGGTGTTCATTTAAGCGGCGGCGTAGGTATTGGAGGTGTATTGGAACCATTGCAGGCATCCCCTGTCATTATAGAAGATGGTTGTTTTATAGGTAGCCGTTGTATAGTGGTTGAAGGAGTAATGGTGGAAAAAGAAGCTGTGCTGGGAGCAAATGTTGTTTTAACGCAATCCACCAAGATCATAGATGTAAGCGGACAGGAACCGGTGGAAATGAAGAGCCGTGTTCCGGCAAGAAGCGTAGTGATACCCGGCTCTTACACAAAAAAATTTCCTGCAGGTGAGTATGGTGTGGGATGTGCCCTGATCATTGGCAAAAGAAAACCCAGCACCGACCTTAAAACGAGTTTAAATGATGCGCTGAGAGACTTTAATGTTTCTGTTTAGGAAAAACGATCATTCCTTATATTTGCTGCCCCAAAGAAAAGTTTTTGGGATCGGAATTTAAAATAGGCCCGGGTGGCGAAATTGGTAGACGCACTGTCTTCAGGTGGCAGCGTTCGCAAGGATGTGCTGGTTCGAATCCAGTCCCGGGCACATATAAACCCTTCAAACTCCCTGCAGAGGTCGATTTGCAGGGCTTTATTTTTTCAGCACATTACATTAATCTTCCCCTATACTGTGTGGTGAACATAGCCGGTATTTTATTTAGGACCTGCTGCAATCATAATCACAATTAGCAACTTAGAACAATATAGATTCTTTATTTATTTTGGCCCCAGTGACTTCATGTTGTACCCGGCTACTATTTTGTTTGCCGGAACCAAATTGATATCCTCATTCTTTAAAATTAATTGCAAACAAAAAGTTTATCCGAATTATTTGAGCGTCCTGAAGGTAACGATTCGCCAGCACTGATTTTGAATCTTCACGCTAGCTGCGATTCCGGTATATAATTTTTTCAATTCCCGGTCATCAAACTAATAAACCCTTTTAGGTAAGCTTAAATTTCTAAATTAAAACATTCAACTTTAAATTTTTGCAGTCCGGAGAAATTGAAAGGAAAACTTTTACATGAATACCATATCGTCTAATTTACATTTAAAGCAGTTTGATAAACCATAACGGCGCTATAAAAGGAATGGACATAACTGTTTTCCAAGTTGAATAATCAATATTGAAACCAAATCAGATCCGAACTAAAACTGGTAAATGACCTTCAATAAGATCGATTTAATAGTAATTATTCTTTTTTTCTCAAGCATGATTGTGATCGGCATCTGGTCATATTTCAGGAATAAAAATGCAGAAGATTATTTTGTTGCCGGCGGGCAGTTACCCTGGTGGCTGGCAGGAATTTCACATCATGTATCAGGGCATAGCGGAGCCGTTTTTGTTGCGTATGCTGCTGTAGCCTATACGCACGGATTCACCATGTATATGTGGTGGGCCTTTCCTGTAGGCATTGCTATCATACTGAGTGCAAAAATATTTCCGGTGTATTGGGTCCGGTTAAGAAAGAATTTTAAAATACAATCACCGCTTGAATACCTCAGTAAAAGATATAATGTATTAACACAACAGATCATTGCCTGGGCCGGTGTATTGTTAAAGATTTTTGATGTAGGAGCGAAATGGGCGGCTATTGGTATTTTGCTACATGTAGTGGCCGGAATTTCCATGACTACCGGAATTCTTGTGTCAGGAGTTGTTACCCTGATCTATGTAACTTTCGGTGGGTTGTGGGGCGTCATCGTTACGGATCTTGTTCAATTTATAGTGCAGGTACTTGGAGGCATTGTTATGTTTGTGTTGGTTGTAAACCGGCTCGGCGGAATGGATTCCATTTCTGGAATTTGGGAAAGACTTCCTCCAGGGCACAATCAATTATTTAATGACCCCTATAAGGCAAGTTTTGCAGGCATTATGTTTTTTCTATATTTCTTAAGTTATAATGGTGGAAGCTGGAGCCTGGCAACAAGGTATATATCATCCCCCAATGAGAAAGAAGCATCAAAGGCAGCCCGGCTTTCCGGCATATTATATTTAGTCTGGCCATTGAT
>JBPPMM010000710.1:0-2195 GCA_051306075.1 Chitinophagaceae bacterium | reverse complement strand
AGGAAGATAGTGCCGGTATTGACCACAGTAAAATGGACCATTCAAAGATGGATCATTCAAAGATGAACCACTCGAAAATAGAAGACCCAAAATCGGACGACCACAGCAAAATGGACCATTCAAAAATGGATCACAGTAAAATGGATCATGGCGCTATACCGATGGGAATGGCAGGTCACGATCACCATAAAATGATGATACAAGATTTTAAAAAACGGTTTTGGGTAAGCTTAATAATTACCATTCCCATTCTTGTTTTTTCTCCCATGATTCAAATGTTTTTTAATTATGAATGGCTTCTCCCCGGCAATGCATATATTCTTTTTGGGCTATCATCTATTATCTATTTCTGGGGTGGCTGGCCTTTCCTGAAAGGATTTATTACAGAATTAAAACAGAAGGGACCGGGGATGATGACCCTTATAGCAATGGCTATTTCAGTCGCTTATTTTTATAGTACGGCCACTGTTTTTGGTTTGAAAGGCGTTGACTTTTTCTGGGAATTAGCTACCCTTATTGTCATCATGCTATTAGGCCATTGGCTGGAAATGAAATCTGTACTGGGTGCATCAAAAGCATTGCAGTTATTAGTAAGTATGATGCCTGCTGAAGCACACCGTGTAAAGAAAGACGGACAAATAGAAGATGTAAAGCTCGAAGTTTTAGAGAAGGATGATATTATAATGATCAAGCCTGGGGAAAAAGTTCCTGCAGATGGAATAATTAATGAAGGCAGCAGCTACTTAAATGAATCCATGCTTACAGGTGAGTCAAAGCCTGTAAAAAAAGAGAAAGGTAACAAAGTAATAGGAGGATCCATAAATGGAAACGGTTCACTAAAAATGACAGTGGAGCATACCGGAAAAGACAGTTATTTAAATAAAGTCATTAAGCTGGTAGAAGAAGCACAGAAAGCAAAATCAAAAATGCAGAACTTCAGCGACAGGGCCGCAAAATGGCTTACCTATATTGCATTGTCGGTCGGTTTTGGAACACTGGCTGTTTGGTTGATTGCAGGTTACCCATTTGTTTTTGCATTGGAACGTATGGTTACGGTGATGGTTATTGCATGCCCTCATGCCCTGGGCCTTGCAATTCCTTTGGTAGTGGCAATTTCAACAGCAGTGTCGGCACAAAATGGTTTGCTTATTCGCAACAGAACCGCATTTGAAGAATCCCGTAAAATAACTACGTTATTGTTTGATAAGACCGGAACGCTTACAACCGGCATCTTTGGTGTTACCCGTTTTGAAACCAATATTACTGAAATACCAAAAGAGGAAGTGTTACGGTTAGCCAGTGCTTTGGAACAAACCTCAGAACACCCCATAGCTGTCGGCATTATTAATAAAGTAAAGGAACATAAAGTAACCATACCAAAAGCTGAAAAATTCAATGCCATTACCGGTAAGGGGGTTGAAGCAATGGTAGAAGGAAAATCTGTAAAAGTAGTAAGCCCCGGCTATCTGAAAGATAAAAACCTGGCTGTACCGGAAGGCGCTTTTTCAAGCGAGGCAGAAACCGTTGTTTTTATTTTGGTAGAGGATAAAGTTGCCGGTTATATTGCATTGGCAGATGCCATACGACCTGAAAGTGCTGAAGCCATTAAAGTATTTAAAAAGAATGGCATTAAAGTTTTGATGGCGACAGGTGATAATGAAATAGTGGCAAAAGCTGTATCTGAAGAACTGGGCTTAGATGGATATTATTCAGAAGTTTTACCACATCAGAAAGTAGAGATTATAAAAGAATTGCAAAGCAAAGGCGAATTTGTAGCCATGACCGGCGATGGTGTAAATGATGCTCCTGCATTGGCACAATCGGATGTAGGTATTGCTGTTGGGTCAGGCACAGATGTGGCGGCAGAAACAGCGGATATAATTTTAGTAAACAGCAATCCTAATGACATTGCAAATCTGATTTTGTTCGGAAAAGCCACGTACAAAAAAATGGTGCAGAACCTTGTTTGGGCTACGGGTTACAATGCCGTTGCCATTCCGCTGGCTGCGGGTGTGTTATATAAAGCAGGATTTGTATTAGGGCCGGCCGTGGGTGCTGTTTTTATGAGCCTGAGCACAATCATTGTAGCCATTAATGCACAACTTTTGAAAAGAAAGATTGGAAATAAATGATGAAGCCGCAGTAAGAAAATACTAAGGGAATAGCAGCCATCCTGTTTAGCTTATTTGTTGTTA
>JBPPMM010000664.1:0-6854 GCA_051306075.1 Chitinophagaceae bacterium | reverse complement strand
GTGGGTAAGGTTAACGTAGACAATAACCCCCAGGTTTCAATGAACTATGGCATTACGTCAATTCCTGCTATCCTTTTTATAAAAGGAGGACAGGTAGTTGATAAATTGGTTGGTGCCCAGCCCAAGGGAAATTTTGTAAAAAAAATAGAAGCACATATTTAAGCAACTTAAAAGGATAATAAAAAGCCCCGGAATTTTCGGGGTTTTTTATTGTTATTAACGGCTCAATTATTATTATTTCATTAATGCATTATCTACTATTTCTAATGCCCGGTACTGCCATCCCTTACTTTTATTTTTCGTTTACCCGAGTTCTTTTTTTCGTAATCTGCAATAGCCTTTGGTTTCACGATGGCACCTTTTGGAGGTGGATCCGTTTTTGATTTAGCATCAGTAAAATCTACTGGTTTCAGGTCCTCCTCATCACCAGCAGTTAAAGCATCATCTGATTTAAGCCTGTCAGCCCAATACTCTTCTGTCTTTGTAATTGTGCCCCATTCCGGATCAAAATAGGTCCAGGTGCCATGCTTCATCGTTTGACCTTCTACTTTTACTACAACCCTGTCTACAACTTTAGAGGGGTCAAGTACATCCAATACATCTACGGTGTCATATTTCCGGCCTGGCTCAATGGCTCTCCAGGTCTCTTCCCGCATCAATCCACCTCGCCTCGTATAATATTTCGATTTCCCATCCAGGCTACCCCAACGATAATTTTCCTCCGACAACTTGTCTCCCATTAAAGAAAATTTTACCCATTTACCATCCTTTTTATCATCAACAAAATAGCCCTGTTCATCATAACCTTGTTCACCACGCAGATCATCTGCATGAATCACCCAGGGTCCTTGCTTTTTCCCGCTCATATCCACCCTGTTCAGGGTATCCCCTCTTACACTCATCATATAACTTTTCCATTGCCCAAAGCATGTAATGGAAGATAACATCGCAATTAAAAAAAGAATACGCATATACTGCATTTTTGAATTTATAACGATAAAATGCCGGCATTATGATTTAAAATCTGAAAACTCAGTCACAAAGTTACCGCATCAAAAATGGAACTGCATAGTTCATTGAATATGATATCCTTTTTTTAACTAATCGGGGACCGGTCTGAACCTGACATTTCCTATTTTGCATTATAATGAAAAAACTGTTTTTAATATCAGCAGTAATTTTCCTTCTGGCATCATGCGGAAAGATGAAGGATCCTGTTTTTAAAGGGATTGAAAATATAAAACTTAGTGAATTTGCATTTGACAGTTCAATGGTAACGCTGGACATTCGTTATTTTAATCCCAATACTTTTAAAGGAATACTAAAAGAAGCGGAGGGAGATGCCTGGATGGATAGCACTTATCTTGGCCATTTTAACGTGGATACTACTGTAATGATCGGGGCAGCAAGTGATTTTCTTGTACCTGTAAAGCTTGCTGTTAATATGAAACAAATATTAAAACATTCCTTTGCGGCTTTTCTAAATGAAGAAGTATTGCTTAGAATAAAGGGAAAGGCAAAGGCCGGCAGATCGGGGATATATAGAAATTTCTCATTGAATTACCAGGGAAAACAAAACCTTAGAGAATTGTTTAAATAACAATCGCGGGAAACTACATTAAGTATTACAATTCTATATTATTCCGAATCAGGAGGTGGTGGTGGCGTTTTCGGTTTAGGATGACCGCCGCCGTCTTCAAACTTTTTGCAAGTTTTGGGTAGTCTTTTATACGATTCTTCATTGGCAGGTATATCGTCAGCATCATATCCTAAATTAGCAATTGCTGTTTTTATCTCTTCTATGTTGGTACGATCTGTCAGGTATTTTACGGTGGTCTCTCCCTTCCGGTAATTTACATTGATAAATCTTACTCCATCTATTCGTTTCAGGTATGTTTCAATCCGGGTTTTACAAGCTTCACAAAGGGCTTCCGGTGTATTTATTTTGGCAGTCTCCAAAGCTTTTTGCTGGGCATCTGAAGTGGTGGCAAACAATACTATTGCCAATAAAGTAATAAAAAAACCTTTCATTTGAAATGATTTGATTTGGGAATGGTAAATTACAAAACTCCTTTCCAATTCGCCGGATCATCCTTCCATTTTAACAAAATCTCTTGTTCGTCTTTAGAAACCCGGCCTTTTTCTACTGCAAGGCTGATCAGCGTTGGATAATCTGTAAGTGAAAAATACTCAATCCCGTTCTTGCCTATTGCATCAATAGCTATCTGGAATCCATAATTAAAAATAGAAACCATCCCGGCCACTTCCAGTCCTGATCCCTTCAAAACTTCAACCACCTGCAAACTGCTTTTCCCCGTGGATACCAGGTCCTCTATCACAATTGTTTTCTGTCCCTTTTCATAAAAACCTTCTATCTGATTGCCAAGTCCATGCTCCTTGGGCTTTGGTCTTACATAGATATAGGGCAGTTTCAGTTGATCTGCTGTCATGGCTCCCCACGCAATCCCCGCAGTAGCCACACCGGCTAATAACTCAGCCCCGGGAAATTTCGAAAACACAAGATTGCATAACTCTGATTTGATAAAATCCCGGATATATGGGTACGATAAAACTTTCCTGTTGTCGCAATAGATCGGGCTTTTCCATCCACTAGCCCAGGTATAAGGTTCTTTAATATTTAATTTTACTGCATTCACCTGAAGCAGTTTTTCAGCCACCATTTTAGCGTCAGTCATGCGGCGAAGATAAGGAAGAGAGGACAACGGGGTACCAGGTATCAATTCTAATAACAAGCTGGAAAAAAACAATTACAGGAAGCCGTTTCTCTTCCGGTTTCAGGAATCGAGTATCTTTATTTTATGCATATAAAAATTTTCTTCGCAGAAAAACCTCTTTTTCTTTGCGATAATATTGACCAGGATATAGAGCCATATGTTCATCACGATGATGCTGTTTTTATTGACGAACTTAATTCGCATACCGTTAAATCGATGATCCATGAAATGCAATCAGAGGAAATACATGCAGGGGTTTTCTATCATCCTTCTTTAGAAGAATTACGAAAAGCATTTTTTAAAAAATTTACGTTGGTGAAGGCCGCCGGTGGTCTGGTTAAAAATGAAATGGATGAAATCCTGGTTATATTCCGCAGGGGAAAATGGGATCTGCCAAAGGGAAAGTTGGATAAAGATGAAAGTTTGGATGCCTGTGCAGTTAGAGAAGTTGAAGAAGAAACAGGTTTAAAAAAAATAACATTAGAAGCTCCCCTGCTTGTCACTTATCATACCTATCATGAAGGAACCCGGTTTATTCTCAAAGAATCACATTGGTTTGCAATGAAGACAAAAAGCAACCAGAAACTTACTCCGCAAACTGAGGAAGATATTCACGAAATAAAATGGGTAAATACTAAAGACATTAATTCTTACCTGAAAAACACTTTTCCTTCCGTTGTTGATGTATTACAAGCTGGTTGGCCTGTATGATTCTTTTGTGGGTATAATGGCAACAGTTAACCGGCTTATGCAAACAAGCTTTTCCAATTCATCATGGATTTTGATATCCCAAACATGCGTATTAGAACCCAAATGAAGAGGAGTAACCACACAGCTCACAAAGCCATCCCTAACACTGCGAACATGATTAGCATTTATTTCAAGACCAACACATACAAATTTTGAATGGTCAACTACCATAGCTGATGCAATGCTGCCAATCGTTTCTGCAAGCACACAGGAGGCTCCCCCATGTAGTAACCCGTACGGTTGCCTGGTGCGATGATCTACAGGCATACGACCTTTTAAAAAATCATTCCCTAATTCTACCCATTCAATGCCAACATGGGCACCCATCGTATCTTTTTCGAGCGACGGAAGTTCATCAAGTGCTAAGTCTTTCTTAAACCAAATAGGTATCATAATAGAAAACATTTATGTTCTTGCCGGAATCAGGATGAATTAATCAACTGGGTCCCAACAATATTTAATTTCAATATAGATAAACAAAAATTGCATTTCCTGAACATTTTTCGAGACAGTTTCAAAAACTCACATCTATCAATTTGCCGTTACCTGTCTATTTCTAATGGATTAAAAAATAGTAACCACAAACCAGATGGTCTCATTTTTTCATTACAGTTCTGGCCACTACCTCAGGTAAAAAAAGACTTGCGTTCCCGCCATTGCGAATAATATCACGGACGATGGTAGAAGCAACAGAAGTGTACTTAGGTTCACCGGTAAGGAAAATAGTTTCAATTGTGTTATCTAAGGTACGGTTTGCATCAGCTATTGCTTTTTCATATTCAAAATCGCTGACGTATCGGATTCCCCGTAAAATAAACCTGGCTCCGATTGTTTTGCAATAATCAACGGTCAGTCCCTCATAATGGGCTCCTTTAACTTTTGGTTCGTTTTTATATATTTCTTTAATCCATTCTACTCTTTGCTGAGCTGAAAACATGGGTGCTTTAGCAACATTTGATCCGATAGCTACAACAATTGTATCAAATAAAGGAATAGCCCGGTTAATAATATCAACATGACCTAAGGTTAAAGGATCAAAAGTGCCGGGAAAGAGACAGATAAGAGCCATAAAGTAAACTTAGTTGATGATGTATGATACAATTGCTAACCAATTGGCCGGGCGCCTCTCATATTCCTGACAACGTACATTGTTTTAATTATTGCGATTAGATAAGAGGTAGAGGACCGCCATTCTCACCGCTACCCCATTCTCTACTTGCTGCAAGATAATTGATTGTTTACTGTCTGCTACATCACTATCAAGTTCAACACCTCTGTTGATAGGGCCAGGATGCATAATTACAATTTCTTTATGCAAACTGTCAAGCATTTTCCGGGTAACACCATATGCCAGGTTATATTCCCTGAGTGATGAAAACAAAACCTGGTTTTGCCGTTCCAACTGAATACGTAATACATTGGCCACATCGCACCATTCCAATGTTTCTTTCAGGTTATAACTCACATTAACATGTAATGCCTCTGCAATATATTTTGGAATAAGAGTGGGTGGGCCACATACCGTAACCTCTGCTCCCATTTTTTTCAAAAGATAAATATTACTCTGCGCCACCCTGCTATGCATGATATCGCCAATGATCGCCACTTTTATACCTTCCAGTTTTCCTAATTTTTCTTTTATTGATAAGGCATCTAACAAACCCTGGGTGGGATGTTCATTAATACCATCGCCGGCATTGATGATAGAAGCTGGAATATGACTGGCAAGGAAATGCGGAGCACCACTGGCACTATGCCTCATAACCACCATATCCACTTTCATTGACAGAATATTATTTACAGTATCCAGGAGCGTTTCGCCTTTGGAAACAGAAGAAGAGGTAGCCGAGAAACTGATAGTGTCTGCCGACAATCGTTTTTCCGCCAGTTCAAAAGATATCCGGGTTCGGGTACTGTTTTCAAAAAATAGATTTACAATTACGATATCCCTCAGGGAAGGAACCTTTTTTACCTGTCTTTGTAAAACTTCTTTGAATTGTTCCGCCGTTTGTAAAATAAGCGAAATGTCGGAAGACGTAAGGTCTTTAATGCCCAATAAATGTCGAGTAGATAGTTGCATTAAAAAGCGAAATTAGGGGAAATAGATTGAAGTCTGAAGGAGGAAATCAGAAAGTAAACTATGCAAAAGATATCCTTCTCCAGAAAGTGTGGCAGGCTTATTCTTCATCCAGCATAATCACCTCATCTTTGCCATCCTTGTCTTTCCATAGCACTTTCACTTTTTGTGATATTATTGAATCAATTGCTTTACCAACATAATCCGGTTGTATAGGTAATTGCCTGCTGAACCGACGGTCAATCAAAACACATAACTCAACCTTTTCAGGGCGACCAAAATCCAGCAACGCATCCAGGGCAGCCCTGATGGTGCGACCTGTGTAAAGTACATCATCGATCAGCACCACTTTTTTGCCTTCAATAGAAAAAGGAATATCCGTTTGATTGGCTATATGCAATTCCTTACGGATATCATCGCGGTAAAAAGTGATATCCAATTTTCCATAAAGGACACCTACACCGGGAAATTCTTTTTTTATTTCTTCTACTACCCTGTTTGAAAGATAAATACCCCTGGGCTGCAGGCCTATCAGCACCGTGTTAACAAGGTCATTATTATTTTCAAGTATCTGGTGTGCCAGTCTTCGGATTGTAATATTGAGATGTTGTTCAGTAAGAATTGATTTCAAGAAATATAATTTCTGTAAAAATAGGAAAGCCCTCCGAAAAGGGCTTTGAAAAAGAGATTACTTTCAATTACCTCTTGTGGTGTCCGCTTTTTTGATGCATAAACTGGTAAAAAACACCAAACTGGAAAACACTGTTTTTTATTTTTGTACTGCTTGCATCCCAAATATCGCTGATACCTAAATTATATCGGGCATCAAGGCCAAACCCTTCAGGGAAAAGATAACCTGCTCCAAAAGCCCAAGAAAAATCGGTTGAATTAAAATTTCCTTTTCTATCTATTTCTACATCACCCACTTTAGTTTTGGCCGTTAATAAAAGTCCAAGTTGTGGCCCGGTTTCTAATCGGAAACCACTTTCGGTCATATATTGAACCAATAGTGGAATGTTTATATAGTTAAGATTCAATTTTGTATCGTCTGATTTACCTCCCTGCATTGAAAATACCACTTCAGGTTGCAATGCCCAGGTTTTATTAAGATGAATATGAGCTAATCCACCTGCATGCAAACCCACCTTACTATTGTAATCACTGCCGGAAGAAACGTTCAGACTGGCAATATTTACCCCCGCCTTTAGGCCAAAATGTGTTTCCTGGGCGGAAAGAAATAACACGACTAAAGACACAGTTACGAAACACAAAAACTTTTTCATACATACTTT
>JBPPMM010000648.1:0-3565 GCA_051306075.1 Chitinophagaceae bacterium | reverse complement strand
AGCCATTTATCCGTGGGACTTGATGTAGTAGAATTGGAGATCAGGTGCAGGTTTTGCACATTGCGTACATAGGATGCTTTTACTGAGGTAACAGGATTGAGCTGGTAACTTGCCGCCAGCCGCGGTTCTGCATTCAAATATGTTTTTACTATTTCTCCTTTTGAGTAACTGAATGTATTTTCATCCCCGCCCCGTCATTGCGACTGCGAACAAAGTGAAGCAGGAAGCAAGGAGGGGCTGCAGAGATCTGGAATAAAGAAATATTCGATGGGGGTGGGTGCAGGTATGCTAATTTGAATACATCTTTTATTTTTCGCCAATTCAAATATTTATATTTTCTTGAAAACATTTTCTCAGAATTTAAAATTGTAGGAAACCGAGGGTATATATTTAAATAATGCGGTTTGCACGGCCTCCGTTTTATCAGGGTCATCCTTGTTGTCGCGAAACTCAATGGTATAAGCATTCTCCCGGCCATAGGCATTATACAAACTGATGGTGAGTTCTGAAGAGAATTTCTTTTTTTGTTTTAATAACCAGGTAGCTCCAATATCCAACCTATGATAAGCCGGCATACGATAGGCGTTTCTTTCTGTATAATAATAAACCGTCTGGTCATCAATTCTATATTTTCCTGCAGGGAATGTAACAGCACTGCCGGTGTAGTAAATCCAATTAGCAGAAAGGGTCCATTTTTTATTCAACTGGTAAATACCCACCAGGGCAATATCATGCGTCCTGTCCTGTTTTGCATTGTACCAGTTATTATTACTAATTCCGGCTATTTTTCGTTCCGTTTTTGACAGGGTATAACTGATCCATCCATTAAATTTTCCGGCTTTCTTTTTTATCAGCCATTCCATACCGTAGGCCCTGCCCTTTCCAAACAGTAACTGTGTTTCTATAGCATCTGAATTTATAAACACATCAGCACCGTCTTTATAATCCACCTGGTTTTGCATCGTTTTAAAATATACTTCTGTTGAAATTTCATATTGGTTATTGAATAGATTTTTATAAAAACCTAAAGAAACCTGGTCGGATATTTCGGGCTTAACGATATTGGTACTGGCCAGCCATTTATCCGTGGGACTTGATGTAGTAGAATTGGAGATCAGGTGCAGGTTTTGCACATTGCGTACATAGGATGCTTTTACTGAGGTAACAGGATTGAGCTGGTAACTTACCGCCAGCCGCGGTTCTGCATTCAAATATGTTTTTACTATTTCTCCTTTTGAATAACTGAATGTATCAATAACTCTTCCCAGCGGATCAATGCCATAAAAATCTCCTTTACCCAAAATGCTGAATGCGGATAGCCTGAATCCATAGGTAATATTTACATTATCCGAAGCTTTCCATGTATTACTGGCAAAAATGGCATTCTCTAATGAATATCTTTTTTGCAACCGGCTGCTGTTAATGCTGGACGCCGAGGTTGCTGTTATTTCCCCGGGACGAATGGTATGAAAAATGGAGTTGAATCCAAAACGTAAATTGTTGCGACCATCAACATAATACTGCAATTCATTTTTCAAATTCCAGTCTCTTATCTGCGAAAAAATATCAAAGTCCGTTGCACCGCTTCGGATGGATATTTTATAATTGTAATTGCTGTAAATAAGAGAAGTATTTGAAAAAAATTTAGGGCCGAATATGTGATTCCATCTTACCGTACCCGTTCCATTTCCCCAGGCCAGGCCAAAAGTGTTTCCCACGCCTAACTGATCACGGCCAAAATAACCGGAAATATACAAGCGGTCTTTTTTCCCCACTATATAATTTGCCTTGGCATTAAAATCATAAAAGGAAAGATTATTGCTGTTAACTGTTGAGTCCTTTGATAATTTTAAAAATGCATCCACATAAGTTCTTCTGCCGGTTACCAGGAACGAAGATTTGTTTTTTTGTATAGGGCCTTCCACATTCAGCCGGGTAGAAATCAAACCAATGCCGCCGCTTACATTATAATCCTGGTTATTACCCTCATTCATTTTAATGTCAAGTACGGAGGATAAACGACCGCCGTACTGCGCAGACATACCTGTTTTATACATCGTCATATCTTTTATAGCATCCGAATTGAAAGTAGAAAAGAAACCCAGCAAATGAGAAGCATTATAAACAGGAGCTTCATCCAGCAGGATCAGGTTTTGGTCAGCAGCGCCGCCTCTTACAAAAAAACCACTGTTACCATCACCGGCAGATTTTACTCCGGGCAATAGTTGCACCACCTTGAGTATATCTCTTTCTCCCAGCAGCACAGGTATATATTTAATATCATTTGTGGTAAGCTTTTCCACGCCCATTTGCGGACTGGCCAGGCTACGGCTGCGGGAGGAAGAATTTATGATTACTTCATCCAGGTCCTTTATAAAATCTGCAAGGGGAATATCTAAAAGAATGTCACTGGTAACTGATATTTCTTTGGTAAAAGTTTGAAAGCCTGCTGATGAAACTTCTAACACATAATCTCCCTTAGGTACAGTAACGGAATAAAATCCATAATCATTACTAATGGTATTTTGCCTGCCGGCACGTATCGTTGCGCCAATAATGGTTTCACCCTTCGCCTTTGAAGTAATGGTACCACTGATGGTAAATTTTGATTGAGCCAGCACAGGAAATTGGAAAATCAGCATGACTCCTGTACAAAGAAGAAAAAAATATTTATTGTTCATGAAATCTGTTTTGGCAACCGGTAATTTATTACAACTAGTAACCGGCTTGAAATGGATGCTATGCAATATTAGAATAGACTTGCCCGGGGAAATCAGTGAAAAAAATTGTTAACAGTATTATTACAAATGGCGGTTGCAAAGGTTGAAAGTGCAGTCGTTTTTATTGAAGATGATGCAGAAAGCAAAACTCGGGGCAAAAGCAGGTGACAGGAGAAGAAAAATGGAAAAAGGATGGCAGATCCGCAGCTGCCTAAATGATCTTTAAACATAGGGTAGAAACTTAAAAAAACTACTAATTTTTTGGATTTTCCAGTTCTGGCAAAAAAAAGAAAAAAATTCTATTTATTTCCTCTTCAGAATCAATAGATACAGATCAAGTTCACTACATTTATATCTCTTCTTTCCATCCTATCGACACAATCTACATAAATTTTGTATCCCGCCCGAAAATTGATTTGGAAGCCGATCTTATTAACCTTTAAATAATGCCGATGGAGAAGGAAATTCTACACTACACGATTTTTATCTTTCCCGGAAAAAATACATAACAACATGTTGTGCTGATTTTGTTTTCATGATCAACAGATCATCTGCGTTTTTTATTGTCATCATCCTTTTAAAAACCAAAAGCTTGTTTGTGCTCCATATGATTGCCGGCAACTACCGGATCAAATGCCTGACCCCACGAATCAACCTTTCCAATTCAGATTAACTAAACCAAGGCTAAGGAATATAAACAGGAATGAACTATAAGGTTCAAAATATTTTTTCATTAATAACTGTTCAGATAAACAGGGGGCAATACCTGTTTGTAAGAGTGGGGAAAGTGTGTGTTGGGTTATGCTTGGTACTTGTTTTTTGTTTGAAGGTGGAGGGGCAACCGT
>JBPPMM010000647.1:0-3872 GCA_051306075.1 Chitinophagaceae bacterium | reverse complement strand
ACTAATTTGTCAATAGGTTTAGTTGCAAATTTCGCACTATGCCAGTCTGTATTTTTGAGTTTACGTGAGAAAATAATTTTTTGAATTTTGTCTATTGCAATTGCGAAGTCGTCTGCTGTTTTTTCGCCTGAAGGGTTTTTTATCAGTGTCTGCCAGTATTGCATTAGTTGATACGTTATCCTTCCATAAAGTATGATGTCTGCACTATCTAAAAGGTCAGTGTAATGCTGATGAATTTCTTCGTCCGGCAGCCCGGCTCTGTGGTCGCAAACTCCGTCAATAGTCATATTTATTGCCGCAATTACTTTTCTCATATGCTGTTGTTACATTTCATTATGCTCTGTTTGTTTCCTGCAGTCTGGTTTAGGGTTGCACTGTGGCCCCGGCATGACCGCTAACAAATAGAAAAGTATCCGCAAGGCCCCCTGAAAAACCCCGCATTGAAAGAATGTTCGCGGGGTCTTGCGGTATACTTTTGGGTTGACTGATGTCGCCGTAAACTTGCTATTAGGGAGAAAGTATCGGTCTTACCACTTTTATTTGTTTGGTTTTTTATTTCAGTTTTGTTTTTCAATCTGTGCGGCTGTAGTGATTTGGGTAAAACAGCTTTTGATTGATCATCTAAATTAGTTTTATACTTTTTACTTTTGGTATCCCGCATATATATTTCCTAGAAGGTATGGCACTCCCATTACGTCCGTCAACGTTGCCAGTGGTTGTCTTATCAATAGTTCTGCCTTCTCATTATCAGCCATCATCTGCCCGCTTCCAGGGATAATATATTTTCAGCAATTGCAATGTTATCTGTTTGCAACAAGGGAACTGGTTTATATCTATGTCTGTTTCCAATTTGTGACTTAGTAAAATAGCCCATAATAAAAAGGCTATTATAAAAAGCAATACCGCAGCAGTGCAAAGGACTGTGGAAACTGTCCTTTACGAACAGCATGTATCGGCAGCCGTGCGGATTATAAAAAGATAGAGAACACTACGGACAAACATTTATACGATCAGATGCACCAGCGGCTACAGAGCCATTATGCAAAGAGTATGAAGAAGCTAAGACAATCCACGGTAGAGCCGGTATTGGGAACATTGATAAACTTTATGGGAATAAGAAGAATATGGACAAGGGGAATAAAAGGGGCCAACAAGTTTATGCTTGGTGCAGCCATAGCCTGCAACCTGAAAAAGTGGCTGAACTATAAAGGAGCAAAACTAAAAACAGGAGTAGTGGCACTTACAAAGGCCAGAAAAGGTCTTTGTTTTTACTTTTTGTGCATACGGCTATCGGTGAGAGACAGTAACGGCTAAAAGAAAAAAGTTGTTCCAGCATTATGGGATAATAAAAAATCGGTTCTGAGAACTGGCTTATTTATTTTTAAAGGTAGTTGTGCAGCTGCCACCCATGTTATAGGCTGTGTTTCTTTCATTTGTCATAGTTCAACTTTCGAAGGATTTTATTTTTCACATATTTCTTTCAACTTGTCAAGTGCCTTTGGGTAGGTCTGGTTCATATAATCTAAAAAATCTTCTGTAGTTTCTAAGTCACCCGTAACGACTGTGGTTCCATTGTTTTCTTCAAAGGAATAGTTTTCAAATCCGTTTGCCCATTTTTCTACTTCTGGACCTTCAGTAATTTCCTTATCAGCTTTTAAAAGACCATAATGTTGAATAGAGACAAACTGATTGGGAATGTTTTCAGCTATCTTAGAAACCATACCTCCCTTTTCTCCTTTCTCATCTATTCCAATAAATAGAATCTTATTTCCCTTGTTCCAGCTTCCCTCAAATGTAGAAGTAGGATTGAACAAAGCAGTCCATTCCTCATAAGTTGATTTTTTGTTAATCCCCAACATTACATCATAGACTTTGTTTGAAGATGCATTAATACTTACGTTAAATTTTAATTTTTTCATAGTTGTCAATTTTGTTAAAGTTTTGATTTTAGCTTTATGATATTTTTAATCAATTCAATCGGCAAAGGTCTGTCACGCATAAAATGCAAACTGTCTTTTGTATTTTTCGCTCTGTATTCAGAAATTTTATCTTCTATTTCTTTCAAGCCGTAAACAGGATAAAAACCAATGTGTTTTTTGTAAGCCGCAAAGTAGAGATGATGCCTACCTACTTTAAAAGCTGGCATATTATAACGAATACTTTCTTCGGTGTCAGGCAGCACTTCAAAAAATACATGTCGCAGAGCATTCAATTTTTCTTGAACATCGGGTTCAAATTGTTGTATGTATTTTTCTACTTCTGTCATTGTCTGGTGTCGTTTAACATAGCCTATAAATCTTAAATATACACTACTCTTCCTTTTTCTTTATTCATTATCAGTATAATTATTTTTATACGCCCTCTTTTGCAGGTTGGTAATACACTACCATGCAACATATATAACGCTGCCCCCTGTTTCAATTTTGGACCTGGTAAGATAGTCCTGGGCCGACGAGTTTCTTCCTTAAAAATACTCTTGAAAAAATTTTAATGCTTTAGGTCAAAGAAAATAGTTCTCTCATTGCTAAAACTATCAGGATAGTAAAATAGGAATAATATCTCTGATCCCTTTTGCATTTCTAAAATTGGGATGCTCAACATTATTTTCCACTTTTTCATGTTCCCATGTGGTATGGTATGGAATATGAAAACCATGTCCGCCGATTGCCAGTACCGGAAGTATATCCGATTTAATGGAATTGCCGAGCATTAAAAAATGTTCTGGTTTTATATCCAGGTGCTTGATCAGTTTTTTATAATCAGTCTCCTGCTTATCACTCATGATCTCAATATGATGAAAATAATGTTCAAGACCGGATTTCTTCAACTTTCTTTCCTGGTCAAGCAGGTCACCTTTGGTGGCAACAACTAACTTGTAATGGGGAGAAAGATATTGCAATACTTCTTCTACACCATCCAGAATTTCGATGGGCTTTTCCAGCAAATCTTTTCCATATTGTATAGCTTTTTCTATGATATCTATATTAACGGTTTTGCCAGAAATCCGTATAGCCGTTTCAACCATGGAAAGAATAAAACCTTTTACACCATAGCCATATAGGGACAGGTTTTGAATTTCCGTTTTAAATAATTCCTTAGATACGGAATGATGGGGCAAATAATCTTCCAGCAGTTCACAAAACTTCCGCTCCGTTTCCTGGAAATAAGGTTCATTTACCCATAAGGTATCATCCGCATCAAATGCTATTACTTTAATATCCATTTTTAAGTTCCGTTTTACCGGCCAGACAACCAAAGAAGATAATTATAAAACGACATGTAAAATCAGTCTCTCCATATTCATGGAGATTTATACTTAAGAAAAATTTCTATAGACTGATCTTTTCAAACATGGAAGAAATCTTATTCCGGATATCAGCTGCAATTAATTCCGGAGGGCGGTTACCATCCGTAATAAAAATGTTTTCTTTATTTTTTAATTGGTCAAATGCTTCCAGGTATTTTTCTTTTACCCGGGTGAGGTTTTCATTGGTTTCATATAATTCAATAGAACTTCTTCCCTTATTGAGGCGCTTCATCCCGGTCTCCGGACTAATGTCTATGTACACATTTATATCGGGCCGCAACAGGTCAGCGCATAAGGAGTTTGCTTCTATCACCCAATCCAGCGACATATGCGTTCCATGGTAGGCATAGGATGAAAAATAATACCGGTCCGATATTACGGTAAATCCTTCCTCCATTTTTTTTAGAAGGCCATTTGTTTTATTTAGAATATGATCCAGGCGATCTGCTAAAAAAAGAGCAGCAATGGTTTTGTGGTCGCCATCCATTTTATGATTGAATATTTTCCGGATGATGGCGCCGATGGGGCTATCCGTTGGTTCAAATGTTGTGTAAACCTTATGTCC
>JBPPMM010000626.1:0-2524 GCA_051306075.1 Chitinophagaceae bacterium | reverse complement strand
TATCAGGAATGGTATCCTCTGAAAATGAATGTATCATTTGTATAAGGTTCTCTCTTCTTTTCAAATTCTTTTGTTCCTGAAATTCGGAATGACTTATCTGTTGGCAATTTTTGTTTACAGGGCTTGTCATCGAAATAAAGTCATTTTAAAAAAGGGTCCTATCCTTTTTAAAAGAAAACTTCCATTTATTTTATGCTTTCCTAAGCAACACCCAGGGGCATCTGGCAATGCACCAGCATTTGTGCTGCATCCATTTTGCCCCATTTCCGTTGCGTCTCCGGCGACAATTTATTAATCCGCGAAATTATATCCTGTTTTGCGGAAGATTCTAAATGATTTTTTGCTTCTATGTCCCCTTATTTATACAGGTAAGAACGTATATTTTTATCAAATCGGAACCGGCAAAAAAAAAATTATACTTATTACCAAATACATAAGCGGTAATGCCGTTTAATTAGCAGATTTTTGCTTAACTGGTTTGTACTTATTGGAAAACGATATGGGTTTGTACTTTTATTAAACCAGAATTAATACTTATGAAAAAAATAGTGGTTTTTTGTGTTATCGCTGCAGTTACCCCGTTGGTATTACTTTTTACTACAGGTTGTAAAGATGCTGTCAAAGCAGAAGCAGTACCAGAAAAAGAAGATACAATCGTAAAGCAGCTTGTTTCTCCCGGTTTATATAAATCTTTTGATGGTGTTGACACGGCTGATTATAACAGGAAAATGCTGACCTTAAGCAATTATGATACTACGGGTAAGTGGCCGGTAGCTACGCCCTATCCTTTAGCGGGTGCATTGTTACCTTACAACAGAATTGTTGCCTATTATGGAAATTTATATTCTAAAAGGATGGGCATATTGGGTGAAATACCCAGGGACAGTATGCTTGAAAAGTTGCAGTCCGTGGTGGCGGAATGGAATGCGGCAGATCCTGATGTGCCGGCTATTCCGGCCCTGCATTATGTTGCTACCACGGCTCAGGGCTCGCCGGGAAAAGATAGGAAACACAGGCTGCGTATGCCTTTTCATCAAATAGATACCGTAATGAGTTATGCAAAAAGAATAAATGCGCTTGTTTTTGTAGATATCCAGGTAGGCCATAGCACGGTGAAAGATGAAGTATCTGCTTTGGAAACTTATTTAAAATTACCGAATGTCCATCTCGGCATTGATCCTGAATTTTCAATGAAGAATGGCGAAGTGCCGGGTTCTAAAATTGGTACTTTTTCGGCATCAGATATTAATGACGCTATTGATATTTTGGCTGATATAGTTCGTAAAAATAATCTTCCTCCCAAAGTACTCGTTATACATCGGTTTACCCAGGGTATGGTAACCGGGTATGAAAAAATAAAAAAATTACCTGAGGTGCAGGTGGTAATGGACATGGATGGCTTTGGTGATAAAACGCTGAAAAGATCATCCTACTTACGGTATATATTCAGGGAGCCGGTGCAGTTTACCGGGTTTAAAATTTTCTATAAAAACGATAACACCCCAAAGGCTGGTGGAATGTATAGTCCTTCAGAGTTGCTTCATTATACACCGAGACCTATTTATATTCAATATCAATAAAAGGTAGAATACAAGTTTCATAATTGGGTTGCTGCTTTTCAACGATTAGAAAAGCTTTCTCTCAGCCATATAATTCCTGGTGGATAGATTTTCTGTCGTACCCCATAGCCAGGATGCGTTGCTTGGCTTCATCAATCATGTTTTTCCAGCCGCAAAGAAAAAAGCCGGCATTTTGCCTGTCTTTACAATGTTCCTCATAAATAGCATGCACATAACCGGTTTTTCCATTCCATTCTTCTCTTGACAGCGTAGGCATGTAATGAAAATTTTCCAGTTCAAAGCTGCTGAGTTCTTCATGATATAAGAGATCTTTTTGGGATCGAACTCCGAAGATGATATAAATATGCTGGTGCGGAATATTGTTTCTCCCAATGTGATGTACCATGCTTCTGAATGGTGCGATGCCGGTGCCTGTACAAACAAGAAAAAGATCTTTCTGCAAATTCTCTTCATGTAAAACAAAAACGCCTTGTGGCCCCCGAAAAGTGAATTCACTACCAACTGTTATATTATTAAATATCCAGGGTGTACCTGCTCCGTCTTCCAGCAACACTATGACCAGCTCAAAAACGTTTGTGCTATCAGGCCAGCTGGCAATAGAATAACTACGCCAGCGCTTATTGGGCTTTTCATGAATGGGGAGATCTAGTGTCACAAACTGTCCGGGTTCAAAATCAAAAGAGCTAAGTTCAGGAACTTCTATCCAGTAGCGGCGTGTGTTATACGTTTCATTTTCTATTCTTATTACTTTTCCGGTTCGCCAGGGTTGAATGGCCATTACAATCAATTTGAATGGAAGATACAAAAGAGAATGTTAATTAGCCAAATCCCATAATTCCTGTAATTAATCAGGAGAATTATGTTTTCCACAAAAAAACTTGTTGGCATAGTAGTTGGTTTTAGTGCACGCAATCTTCTGCTACTGGTCTGTCTCTTATACACAT
>JBPPMM010000613.1:0-10184 GCA_051306075.1 Chitinophagaceae bacterium | reverse complement strand
TGAATTGACCCCAGACCAGATCGAATTTTATATTGATAAATATAAACCATTTGACAAAGCAGGGGCATATGCCATTCAGGAATGGATCGGCGTAGTTGGAATAAAATCAGTGCAAGGTGATTTTTATAATGTAATGGGATTACCCGTTAGTAGGGTAGTAAAGGAATTGCGGACATTAATGGATTGATATAACGATGGGCAAATGACCGAGAATTTAAGAATGATCTAATATTTAGTATTGCAAATAATGAATTTCGTTTAAGTCAAATTTTATAAAATGACCGAACGGTTATTACAGTTCATCTGGCAATTTCAGTATTTTAACAAAGGCCATCTCAATACTTCTGAAGGAGAGGATATACAAGTCATTTTTCCCGGCCAGTTAAATAATAACCAGGGGCCTGACTTTTTGAATGCTAAAGTCATAATCGGGAATACTACCTGGGCGGGAACGATTGAAATACACATTAAAACATCCGACTGGCAGAAACACAAGCATCAGCTTGATAAAAATTATAGCAATGTAATCTTACATGTTGTTTGGGAAGATGATGGAAGCCAGGAACCAGTACCTGTTCTGGAACTTTCAACCCGGGTTTCAAAAATGTTATTGTCGAAATATGAAGATTTAATGCAGTCAACTGCATTCATTCCATGTGAAAAAAATATTCATGCTGTTCCCGACATTACCTGGCAAAGCTGGAAAACACGCCTGCTGGCAGAGCGTTTGCTTCGAAAGTCAGTTATCGTTGAAGAATACCTGAAACAAAATAATTATCACTGGGAGGAAACATTTTGGTGGTTGCTTGCCAGAAATTTTGGGATGAAAGTAAATGCGGATGCCTTTGAATCCGTTGCCCGTTCCATACCACTTCATATTCTGGCAAAACATAAAAGCCAGATTCACCAACTGGAGGCTTTATTATTAGGCCAGGCCGGGTTACTAAAAGAGGATTTTGAAGAGCATTACCCTAATTTGTTAAGAAAGGAGTATACTTTTTTCCAAAGCAAATACAATATAAAACCGATCCTTCTGCCTCTTTTTTCTCTTCGAATGCGCCCTGAAAACTTTCCGGCTATTCGCCTTGCCGAACTTGCTATGTTAGTGCATGATTCTGCTCATCTTTTTTCTAAAATAAAAGAGGCTGAAACAACTTTAGAAATAAGAACGCTATTTGAGGTAACTGCAAATGACTACTGGCATTACCATTACCAGTTCGATGAATCATCAAACTTTAAAGTAAAAAAAACCGGGGTATCAATGATTGACAACATAATAATTAATACAGTGGCTCCGGTGCTATTTACTTATGGAAGTTATCAGAAGGAAGGTAAATACAAAGATAAAGCGCTGCGATGCCTTGAAGAAACAGCAGCGGAAAAGAACCTTATCACAAAAGGATTTATTCAATTAAATATTGAAAACAAAAATGCGTGGGATTCCCAGGCTTTAATTGAGTTGAAGAATGAATATTGTATAAATAAGAAATGCCTGGATTGCAGCATCGGAAATAATATTCTTAAAAATTAATTTTTGCGAAAGGTTAACTAATAAGAAAAAACACAAGCAAAACATCCGCTTTAATTCCAGGCTCCCCAATCTACTTTAACTTTAATATCCGGATGAATGCTTTTCATAACAGGGCAAGTATTTGCGGTATATTGCAATATTGTTCTTGTTTTTTCATCCAGATCTTTTAAAGTGACCGGGATATGAAATGTTAATTCTATTTCAGTTACTCTTCTCGGATCGGCCTTCATAATTTTTAAAACATCTACTTTCAAATCAGGGAGATCAAAACCCATAGATCGGGCTTTAATACCCATTACTGTAAGCATGCAGGTAGCCAGGCTGGTGGCCATGAGGTCGGTGGGGGAGAATCTCGCTCCCTTCCCGTTATTATCTACCGGGGCGTCTGTTTCAAATTCTGAGGCACTTTTCAGATGGGTACAAATGGTTCTCAGATCACCTTTATAAACAACTGTTGATGTCATTTCAATTTTTGCCCTAAATTTACGTTATTACTGAGAGCGAAGACAGATAGAGAAATGAGGTTTAATGTTTATTTTTTCTTTGTTTGTTCGTTTATTAACTCTTGGAAATTTATTCATATTAAATTAATTAAAGGAGAGGAAGTATCTTTTGTCATGGATTTTAGTTGATCTCTTTTTCTCTTTAAACCTCTTAGAACAGTGAAGAAACTTAGCTTGATTATCTTGATTATCTCAATGGCAATGTCCGCATTAGCTCAGGATAAACGTGAAGAAAAAAGGGAAAAACGGGAAGCAAAACGCCAAAAGATAAATGAAATGGTACGCCAGGCAGAAGAAGGCGTGTTGATTTACCAAAAGCAAAGCATATTTGGTTTACAGTTGAGAACAAATGGATATGGAGCTTTTTATGAATTGGGAAAAATGAAAAGCAACCGTAAAACAAATATCTACCGGATTGACATTACCGAAATAAAAGATAATAAGGAAGAAAAATTATTGGGAGGAAGTTTCATATTCGGCAATCCCTATGTGTATGGAAAGGTAAATAATTTTTATCCTGTTACCCTTGGGTTCGGTCAGCAAATCATTTTTGGCCAAAAAGGAAATAAAAACGGTGTGGCCGTAACCGGCCTTTATAATGCGGGAGTTTCAATCGGTTTGCTTCGCCCATACTACCTGAACGTTGAGGATCCGGTTGAAGGAGAAAGAGCAATCAAATACACAGGGGATGATACCACCTTATTCCTGGATCAAAGTGCCATAATTTCTGGCGGAGGATTTGGAACAGGTTGGAGTGAAATAAAAATAAAACCCGGTGCCTTCGGTAAAGTGGCTATGCGTTTTGATTTTGGTCGATACAATGAGTCTGTGCAAGCATTGGAAATTGGTATGAGCGTTGAAGCCTATGCCTCAAAAATCCAAATCATGGCCTTACAGAATGACAAAAGAATTTTCTTCCAGGGCTATATAGCTTTTCTTTTTGGACGACGTAAGTAATTTTTATAAATGATAAATTAGCTTTTAATATAGGATAATCCCTGATCAAAGCCCATGATTTAACCCACACAAAAAATCTTCCGGTTTCCACGTATTTTTGCATTATGATTGAGCTTCCTGTTTTGTCCGGCATAAGTGAACAAACTAAGAGAGTTAAAAAGCCGGATTGGCTCCGGGTGAAATTGCCTATAGGAGAAAGTTATAAGCATGTTCGCAACCTGGTAGACACGCATAAACTTCACACTATTTGTGAAAGCGGAAACTGCCCTAATATGGGAGAGTGTTGGGGCGCCGGCACGGCTACCTTTATGATTCTGGGAAACACTTGTACCAGAAGTTGCGGTTTTTGTGCCGTGGCAACTGGCCGGCCTGAACCGTTGGATTGGGATGAGCCGCAACGGGTAGCAGAAGCCATACACCTGATGAAAGTAAAACATGCTGTCATAACTTCTGTAGATCGGGATGAGCTAAAAGATGGTGGTTCAATTATCTGGCAAAACACCATCCGTGCTGTTAAATCCCTTAATCCTGAAACTACACTGGAAACATTGATCCCCGATTTTAAGGGAAAAAAGGAAGATATAGAAAGAATAATCGTGGCAGCACCTGAGGTAATATCTCATAATATTGAAACGGTGGAACGATTGACAAGGCAGGTGCGAATCCAGGCTAAATACTGGCGAAGCATGGAAGTTATACGGATTTTGAAAGAAGGAGGCAGAAGAACTAAAAGTGGAATAATGCTCGGCCTCGGAGAAAAAAAGGAAGAAGTTATTCAAACTATTCAGGATCTTAAAGACAACGGCTGCGATGTGGTTACCATAGGACAATACTTGCAACCTACCCAAAGACATTTACCCGTACAGCGTTTTGTTCATCCGGATGAATTTTCTGAATACAGGGATATTGGCTATACTATAGGACTCGACTATGTTGAAAGCGGGCCACTCGTCCGGTCATCATATCACAGCGAACGCCATGTCTTTGCCGGCCTTGGAAGAAAGGACTGGGAAATGCAAAGAAAATAAATTGTACTCCTGGCTACCAACCAACCTTTTAACTGCGAAAGGGATGTGTTTGCTTTTTTATAGAAGATGATACCATATTTTACTGACATGTCCTCCAAATTAACTCGAGAGAATGATTTCAAACAATTTATTGTGTCTAAATAAGGAAAAATTGTAGAAAAATTTCCCAATTTGCCTGTTTGGCACAATTTTGACTGCAAAACGGGAAATTCAAACAAATGAAAAAGCTTGTCTATCCAATTGCGCTTGTTTGTGTTTCTCTTGTATCGGTTGCCTTTTTTACAACAGTAACTGCAGTAACTCTGGCTTCTTATTCAAAAGTTGAAAAAGCCAGTTCTGAGATAGTTAAAGAACCGGTAACTGAAAATTTTGAAACAGCCAGACGTTAATTAATTAACGCAGTCTTGTAGACTTAAAGCTTATAAGATTAGCAACCAAAACTAAAATTAATAAACGCATATAATCCTTTAGGAAACTAACAGAGTCCAATTCTATAAAATATCTTAGAAAAAATAGCCCCCAGAGTTATAACTTGGGGGCTTTTCTATGTTCTTTATTCCACGAAATTACCTTGTGATTGATTTAATTGAGAACAGCCAGATCAACTAATATTGCCCGATCATGCTGATCCCAGACAGTCAGGGTACAAAACCAAGCATTAATTCGCTTAAAAGTTGAGCTTACACTCTTTCCAAAACAGAAAAAAAGAAATCACCTTCAATTTTTGCATTTTCGTCGCTGTCACTGCCATGCACAGCATTTTCACCAAGAGAAGTAGCATATAACTTACGAATAGTTCCTTCATCAGCCTGGGCCGGATTTGTAGCACCGATAAGCGTCCGAAAGCTGCTTACTGCATTTTCTTTTTCAAGGATAGCTGCGGTTATAGGGCCACTGCTCATAAACGAAACCAATTCGCCATAAAATGGCCTTTCCTTATGCACTGCATAAAACTCCCCTGCTTTTTCTGCACTCAGCCTGGTAACTTTTAACGCCACTATTCTATAGCCTTCCTTAATGAACCGGTCAATTATTGCACCGGCATGACCATTTTTCATAGCGTCCGGCTTGATCATGGTGAATGTTCTGTTATTCATTATTACAATTGTTTTTGGGGCGCAAAGATAATGGTCAATGTGGTATGGGGCCATTTTGCATCCGGGATATTCTGGTATAGTTTCATTGTAATTGTAGTTAAGGCTCAACCAAATTGAAGAGAATCGATTTTGAGTATACATTTCTGCCAGCCCTGATTGTTATTAGTAGCCTTCATATTAACTCATTTCCCTACCTTCGCAACCGTTTTATGAAACCTATTCAGGATATATTCCCACAATTAGCAGAACCCCGCAAAATAGTTATCACAATGCATCAAAAACCTGATGCTGATGCCATGGGGTCTTCTTTGGGTCTTGCACATTTTCTTAAACAACTTGGTCATTCTGTTACCGTCATTTCTCCTACCAACTGGGCTAAATGGTTAAACTGGATGCCCGGCTGCAATGAAGTAATAGATTACGATGCCAATAAAACAAAAGCGGAGAAAATACTGGACGAAGCAGAATGGCTCTTTTGTCTTGATTTTAATATCTTCCATCGCACAAGAAATCTTGCTGGTAAACTGAAGGCTATTACCTGTATCAAAATCTTAATCGATCACCACCGGGAACCGGATGCTCCTTCTTTTGATTATGGAATTAGTGATATGTCGAAGAGTTCTACCTGCGAAATGGTTTATGATCTGATAGTGGCATCAGGTCACCAGGAAAGGATCAATGAAGCAATAGGAGAATGTATCTATGCCGGTGTAGTTTCTGATACCGGGTCCTTTCGTTTTCCGTCTGCACATTCGGGTGTTCATACCCTGGTTGCAGATCTGAAATCAAGGGGCCTTCAACATTCAAAAGTTCATGAAAATTTATTTGATAATTTTTTGGAAAATAAGCTGAGGTTTACAGGGCATGTATTAATGCATCGCATGGAAGTATTGTATGAATATAATACTGTATTAATAGCGATCCCCAAAAATGATCTTCTTAAATACTATATTAAAACAGGAGATACGGAAGGACTTGTCAACTTTCCCCAAACGATCCAGGGTATTAAATTAGTAGGCCTGGTAATAGACCGTGATGAAGAAAGAAAATGGAGTTTCCGGAGTAAAGGAGATTTTGATTGTAATGCTTTTGCCCGTCAATATTTTGAAGGGGGTGGCCATTTTAATGCTTCGGGTGGCAAAAGCAGTGACTCACTGGATATTACCGTTCAAAAATTCAAAGAAGCGTTAAAGCAGAATAAATCCTTATTGCAATAATTTAAACCAGCAACAGATAAATTTTAATTTGATAGTATAAAGAACAATTATTTTACAATTAAAATAAACATACTCTGTTTGCCGAATAGCCTGACAGAATTCAATCAAAAAAAATACAATAAAAATTAATGATGAAAAAGGTTAATTATTCCGTGACGTTATTAGCCATATTTGCAATGGCAGTTTCCTGCAATAATGTGAGCTATCAAAAAGCAAAAAGCGGTATGCTTTATAAAATTATCTCTTCCAACAGCAAAGATTCCGTGGTAAAAGAGGGAGAGTGGCTCAAACTAAATTTTACCCAAAAATTAAATGATTCTCTTTTGCAATCCAATTTTGGTAAAATGCCGGTCTATGCGCAGGTTGTCAGTAGTCCTAATAACTCCTATAACCCGGCAGAGATATTCCATTTATTAAGAAAGGGTGACAGCGTGGTTACAGTAGTCATCACTGATTCTCTCCTAAAAAAAGGGTTGATGCAAGAACTCCCTCCTTTTATGAAAAAGGGTGACAGACTGATCACCACATTTAAGATCACTGAGATTTTTAAAAATGATAGCTCATACCAGGCCGATGCAACTATTGAGGGAGATAAAGACCGGCCGAGACAAATGAAAGAGCAGGAAGAACAAATGGCGCAGATGGAAAAGGAAATGAAGGAGCAAAAGTTAAAAGACGAATTGGAAATGGAAAAGTCAGGACAAGCCGCAAAGGGAGTACAGGAAATGGAAGCATGGTTGAAGAGCAAAAATATCGATGCGCAAAAAACCGGAAAAGGAACTTTTGTAACTATACAGAAACAAGGCACAGGACCACAGGCCGATTCTGGTAAGTATGTTACAGTAAAATATGCCGGAAGAGTGCTGGCTACAGACAGTTTATTTCAAACTAATTCATTTACTTTCCAATTGGGGCAAGGAAAAGTAATCAGCGGATGGGATGAAGGATTAGAAGCATTCAGAGAAGGTGGTAAAGGCACATTATATATTCCCGGATTCAGAGCTTATGGAAAAAATCCTCCACAAGGATCACCATTCAAGCCTTTTGAAGCACTGATATTCGATGTGGAGATGCTAAAAGTTTCTGATGATATGCCTGCTCAGGAACAATCACCCGTTCCGCAACAAAGAAATTAATTAACCTCAATGGCATGATGATTGCCGGATGAAAATAATATTGCACCTTTACACTGTCTCGCCAGGGCGAGACAGTTTTTTTAACGGACAAAGCAAAGGCCCCCGTTTTTAGTCCAAAATCCAAATCATAACCCTTTGAAACCCGTCATCATTGAAATCACCGTACTAAAATAGTGGTCCGGTTCCTTTGAATTACCCCAAGACAAACATTGAGGCCTGATTAAACGTCTTAGTGAAAAAAAGCATTCCCATTCCGGGAGTGCTTTTTTAATAGAGGCAAGGTCTTAAGTTGGCTATTGTAAATAAGTGCTTACCAGTTTGATCGCTTCCTTTGCTTCTTTCACATCATGTACACGAATTATTGATGCACCGTTCAACAATCCAATCGTGTTCAATACAGTTGTTCCATTTAATGCATCATCGGCTGTGGTATTTAAAGTTTTGTATATAGTTGATTTTCGGGAAATCCCCAATAGCAGAGGCTTCTGTGTGATCTTGAATACCGGGAGATTCCTAAGTAATTCAAAATTGTGAGCAATAGTTTTTCCAAATCCAAATCCCGGATCTATAATAATATCCCTGATTCCGGATCTTTGCAATTCACCAATACCTGTAATAAAAAAATCAAGCACTTCTTTGGTGACATCCTGGTAATTGGGCGATTGCTGCATATCCTGAGGTTTACCCTGCATATGCATCAGGACATAAGGAACATGTAAGGAGGCAACCACCGGTATCATATTTTTATCCATTTTACCAGCACTCACGTCATTAATCAAAGCAGCTCCTGCTTTTACTGCTTCCAGTGCAACCGCTGCATAATAAGTATCAACTGAAATGAAAATTTCTGGAAAATTCTTGTTGATTGCCTCAATACCCGGCAATACTCTTTTTAGTTCTTCATCGGCATGTACTATTGAACTTCCTGGCCTGGTACTCTGGCCTCCTAAATCCAATATCGCGGCTCCGTCACGGATCATTTTTTCAGCTCTGTTTAATATGGCATCAACAGATCGCTGCCTGCTTGCTTTATAAAAAGAATCAGGGGTTATATTAATAATACCCATTATCAAAGGTTTATCAATCACCAATAAACGTCCATTGCAATTCAACGTGAACATTAAACTTTGTTTCTTTATTTTTGAAGCTAAGATAAGGAGTCAATAATTTATATAATCAAATAACGGGATGCTGCAGGACAGGAATGCTTTTTTACCACAATTCTGTAGCAAACAATTGCTCATTATATTTGAAATACAGTTATAAGGATAAATCAATAATCTTTAACATGAAGATATCTGTCAATATTTCAAGAATCATCGTTGGATTGCTTTTTATATTTTCTGGTTTAGTGAAGGCAAACGACCCGCATGGCCTTAGTTATAAAATGCAGGAATTTTTTGAATTATGGGGGATGTCAAGGTTTGATTCCTGGACCCTGACTTTTTCTATTCTGATGAATGCCTTTGAAATTATAGCTGGATTTGCTTTGTTACTAGGCTGGCGCATCAGGTTATTCAGTTGGTTATTGTTGTTGCTTATCCTATTCTTTACTTTTCTTACAGGCTATACATTCGTTACAGGCAAACCTACCAATTGCGGATGTTTTGGAGATTGTATACCCATTACCTCTAAAACATCATTTTTAAAAGATGTGGCTCTTACCATTTTAATCGGGTTTATTTTCTGGCATCGAAATAAAATATCACCCATTTTTAAGGCAAAGACCGGTGCCATACTCATGGGTCTTTTATCTGTTTTAAGTTTCGGGATACAATGGTATGCATTAACCTATCTGCCACCAGTAGATTGTCTGCCATATAAAAAAGGGAATAACATAACGGAAAAAATGAAGATACCGGCCGGCGCCCTGCCTGATAGTTTTGCCATCCGGTTTGTATATGAAAAAGCCGGCAGCCAATATGAATTTGCACCAGCTGAACTTCCGGCCGATCTTGACACATATAATTACGTTAGCCGCACCGATAAACTGATCAGGAAAGGAAATGCTGAGCCACCGATAAAAGGGTTTGCTCTTACAGGCAGTACCGACCAGGATTCAACATCAATTGTTTTATCGCACCCATATGCGGTTATTCTGTTTTGTGAAGATTTCAGCACTCCTTTTTCTGCCTGGAAAGATGAGTTTTCTAAAGTTTATGAAAAAGCAAAATCTAAAAACATTCCTGTTTATGCAGTTAGCAGCAGGAGAGAGGAAGCTATTAGTCATTTTGGCACAACTTCCTTTGCCAGTATTCCTGTATTTGTATGTGACTATACAGCTATCCGCACCGCTGCCAGAACTAACCCCTGTCTTTATTTATTAAAAGAAGGAACGGTGGTGGATAAGCAAGGTCAAAAAAGAATGAACCTTATTTATGATGCGCTTGAATCTTTACCGGTACAGGAATTACAATCAAAACCAATTGAAGATAGTTTGGATTAACCCGGTGGAGTGTATGTTTGTATTTGGTTTCGGAAAGTTTGAACATCTTTCAAATCAGTCAGTTTAAGATCAGAATTTCTGATTTAGAAATTAAACTACCACCTGCAAAGCAGGTGGATTTATGGATGAAGCCAAAGGTTAAATCCTAAAGATCGAAGTCGAAGCCCCGTTGGTTAGTTTCCTCCTTGCGCTCTTCTTCTTCCTGATACTTTACATATCTTCTAATCATATCCTCATTGATTCCAACTGTATTCACAAAATAACCTCTT
>JBPPMM010000600.1:0-7768 GCA_051306075.1 Chitinophagaceae bacterium | reverse complement strand
ACCTTTAATCAGTGACCTGCCAATAAGTTTTTGTAATTTTAATACAGCAATTTTCTTTTACTTTTTAAAAAAAATTCCGTTGCGCCCAATTGCCTGATTTTATGTTTACCTATTTCAAAAAAATAAAGAGGCAACCCCTTGTGATCCTGCTTATTTCAATTATGGTTTACATAGGTAATGTTATGTCCGCATCATTAAGTGATGCCTATGTTCAAAAAAAACCAGCCAACCAGGAAAAAAAATATGCCGGGTCTGCTTCCTGTGCTTCCTGCCATAACGAAATTTATAAGAATCATATACAAACAGCGCATTACCTGGATTCCCGGCCTGCTAGCAGAGAATTTATCAAAGGAAGTTTTGCGCCAGGTAAAAACAAATTCGTTTATAATAAATGGATGGAGGTTGCCCTGCAACAAAAAGAGGAAGGTTTTTTCCAGACAGCACTTATTAACGGCATCGAAATGCAAAGTGAACCTTTTGATGTAGTGATCGGTTCAGGCAGGAAGGGGCAGACTTATTTATTCTGGAACGAAGATAAATTGTACCAGTTGCCCGTTTCGTATTATACACCGTTAAATAGTTGGTGCAACAGCCCGGGATACCCAACCAATTTTATAAAATTTGACAGGATCATTCCTGCCCAATGCCTGGAATGTCATGGCACCTACGCAGAAGTTCTGGAAGATAAAGACAATATATCAACCTATGATAAATCCAAAATGATATATGGAATTGATTGTGAAAGATGTCATGGACCGGCAGCGGAGCATGTAGCCTTTCATCAGAAAGAACCTAATGAAAAAAAAGGCCGGTTTATTATTAACACAAAAACAATGGACCGGCAGATAAGGCTGGATGCATGTGCCTTATGCCACTCAGGATTCAGGGATCCTATACAACCTGCATTCCGTTTTATGGCGGGGGATAAACTGGATGATTTTTCTTCTGTCCGGTACAACAAGGATAGCACTTCCACGCTGGATGTACATGGCAACCAATATGGATTATTGACCTCAAGCAAGTGTTTTGTCATGACGGCACAAATGGACTGTTCTTCCTGCCATAATGTGCATGAGAATGAATTTAACAAACCAAAAATATTTTCACAACGCTGTATGGATTGTCATAATAAGACCGAACAGCACGGCTGCACAGTAAAACCATCAAATGGTTTAATTCTGAGCAACAATTGCATTGACTGTCATATGCCGGAACTTCCTTCCGAAAAAATAACACTAAACGTAGCAAATGAAGATAAAAAAGTTCCAGATCTTGTTCGTACTCACCGGGTAGCGGTTTATAAGCAACAATCCAGGGAGTACATTGAAAAATTAAAAGCGGCCATCAAATAAATAACCAGGGGTGAAACTCGCAGAGGATCAACAAAATGAAAATACCTCAATTGAATTCATAAAAGTTAGTATCAAAAAAATCCAGCAGCAAAAACTCGTAAGACTATAAATAATTCTCAAGCCATTATCAAACAAATATGATATTTTCATTGCCGGGGTTTGGTGGGACTAACTATAAATCCTAAATTAAAAAATTGGCTGAATTACCACTAACCAAAATGCAGCACCTGATTGTTTATTTGCCATTATGAAGAAAAAAATTCTATACCTGCTATTTATAATTATTTCATCCTTGCCGGCTTTTACACAGCCGCCTCCGCCTGTTATGTTCAAATCCGTACCTGAGATTGAAACCGGGATCAATTTTGCAAACATGATTAAAGAGTCGCCGGGATTAAATATTATTACCTACGAATATTTCTATAATGGGGGGGGGGTAGGTTTAGGCGATTTTAATAATGATGGGTTAACCGATATTTATTTTTCCGGCAATATGCAGCCCGCCAGACTTTACATGAATAAAGGGAACTTTCAATTTGAAGATATAACCCGGAAAGCCGGGGTAGGTGGAAAAGTAGGCTGGAAAACCGGAGTAAGTATTGCGGATGTAAATGGAGATGGCTGGCCCGATATTTATTTGTGCTATTCCGGCCCCCTGGAAAGAGAACAAAGAACCAATGAATTATTCATAAATAATGGCGATTTAACTTTTACCGAAAAAGGTGCAGGAATGGGAGTTGCTGATTCAGGCTATTCTACCCAGGCCGTATTTTTTGATTATGACCGGGATAATGACCTGGATCTTTTTGTAATTAATCATAACGATAAAAACTTCAGAAATTTCGATGCATCATTTGTAAAAAAAATGGTGGATGTTGATGCTGGTGATCGTCTTTACAGGAACGACAATTCCATTTTTACCGATGTCACCCTTCAATCAGGAATTATTTCCAATCCACTTGGCTACGGTCTCGGAGTTTCTGTAAGTGACCTGAACAACGATGGGTGGCCCGATCTTTACATAACGAACGATTATGTAGAAGAGGATTACATGTATATAAATAACCGCGATGGCACTTTTTCAGAAAAAATAAAAGAGTCGCTGGGTCATCTTTCAAATTTCTCCATGGGCTGCGATATAGCTGATATTAATAATGATGGGTGGCCCGATGTATTCACCCTCGACATGCTGCCTGAAGATAACAAAAGGCAGAAATTACTTTATATGCCTGATAATTATGAATTGTATAATAACCAGGTTGGCAATGGCTTTTATCATCAGCTGATGAGAAATATGTTGCAGCTTAACAATGGCAATGGCACATTTAGTGAAATAGGCCAGCTGAGCGGCGTGTATTGTACCGACTGGAGTTGGGGTTCGCTCCTGGCAGATTTTAATAATGATGGCTTCAAAGATCTTTTTATTACAAATGGATATGGAAGAGATATGACCAATCGCGACTTTGTTAAATTTTATGCCAATGAAAGATTAAAATATTTGCGGGGCGAAGGAAGTGATAACATGTTCAGAATGCTACAGAGCATACCCATTACCCCGGTTCATGACTACTTATATATAAATAATGGTGATCTCCGGTTTTCTGATGTTTCAGTTACAGCCGGATTTGATAAGCAAACGCTTTCAAACGGAGCGGCTTATGCAGATCTTGATAATGATGGCGACCTTGACCTGGTGGTTAATCATTTAAATGCTCCCGCTGAAATATTCCGTAATATGCTTGTGGAAAACGGGCAAGGCGGTAATTGGATAAAATTAGACTTAAAAGGAAATGGAAAAAATAGTCATGCGATTGGCGCCGTAGTAAACATATATACTCCAAAAGGAGCTGTGCATCTGGAAAATTATCCTGTGCATGGATACCAGAGCTCTATGCAAATTCCTATCCAAACAGGCTTACCTTCTTCACAAATTGATTCTGTAGTAATACGGTGGCCCGACGGTTTGAAAAAAACATTAAAAAATGTAAAATCAAATAGCCTTACTACGGTCAGCTATCAAACAGATCAGAAACTGGCTGTTATTACCGCAAATAGCAGATCAGTTTTTTCTCCTTCAACTAAATCCTTGCCATTCGTGCATGTTTCGCCTGAGGCAAACGACTTTAAAGTGCAACCGCTGATGCCGAATATGATATCATATAATGGTCCCAGAACTGCTAAAGCGGATATTAATAATGACGGACTGGAAGATATATTTATTTGCGGGGCACAGGGCCAGCAGGGGCAGTTGTTTATTCAGCAAAAAGATGGAAAATTTATTGTTAGCCAGCAACCTGATTTTATGAATGATGCTTTGGCGGAAGATGTTGATGCGCTTTTTTTTGATGCTGACAACGACGGAGACCAGGATCTGTATGTTGTATGCGGAGGATTTAATTTTAACCAGGGCGATAAAGAGTTGCAGGATCGTTTATATATCAATACAAACGGGAAATTTTATAAAAGCAATCAATCATTACCGGCAGAAGGGCAGAGTGGTTCATGCGTAAGAGCAGCAGATATAGATAATGACGGAGATGAAGATCTTTTTATTGGAAGCCGGGTGATACCTGGCAGATATCCGGAATCACCCAATAGTTTATTATTAGTTAATGATGGAAAGGGAACATTTACAAATGCGCCTGAAGCTATGAGAAAATCATTAGATTCCCTGGGAATGATAACGGATGCAGTGTGGTTGGATATAAATAATGATGGATTCAAAGACCTGGTTGTTTGTGGTGAATGGATGAAGTTGCATTTATTATTGAATAAGAATGGAATGTTGACTGATCAGTCTGATATTTATTTTCCTGAAAGGCTAGAAGGCTGGTGGAACCGTTTGCAGCTTGCAGATATGGATGGGGATGGGGATCTGGATCTTATTGCAGGAAACTGGGGATTGAACAGCCCGATAAAAGTGAGCCAATCAGAACCTGCTACCATATATTATAATGATTTTGATAATAATGGTTCTGTAGATCCATTAATATGTTATTTTATCCAGGGCAAATCTTATCCTATGGCCAGTCGTGATGAGCTGACGGACCAGATAGTAAGCCTGCGGCAACGCTTTCCTACCTATGATTCTTATTCTAATGCAACAATTGAGGACATACTTACACCCATACAATTGTCATCCTCAAAAAAATTATCAGTTAATCATTTTGAAACGACATATTTTGAAAACAATAGAGGTGTATTTAATGCGAAGAAACTACCGGTACAAGCGAATTTCTTCCCGGTTTATGCTATCAGCACCGGAGATTTTGACCACGACGGGAAACAGGATATCCTGCTCGCAGGTAATACAGATCATGCAAGGATAAAAATAGGCAAAACAGATGCGGGTTATGGTGTGCTGTTAAAAGGCGATGGTAATGGCCATTTTGAATACGTCCCTCAACTTAAATCAGGACTTTCCGTACCTGGCAGTACAAGAGACCTGATTAAATTAAACGGAAAGAATGGCGATCTTGTGATCTTCACAGTGAATAACCAGGCTCCTGTAATTTATGCATATTGAATTTTGTAACTATGAAGAAAGTATTCATTTTTATTATTGCACTCATTGAAATACAAGCGGGGTATAGCCAGACCCGCCCATTGTTCACTGCACCTGATTATGTAAGAGCACTGAAATATGCTACGGATGTAATGGTAACCGATGTTACCTCACCTGTTGCCGCTTCCAGGTATTACGCCTATATCACCCTGGCAGCCAATGAAACCATTTCATTATTTGATAAGCATCAACCCCGCTTTGCCGGAATAGTAAAGGGTATGAATCCTTTAACAATTGATGATAAACTTATTAATAAAAGTGATGCGCAGCTGGCGGTCATCCTTGTTTTATATAAATCTGCAACCAGGCTACTTCCTTCGGGTTACCTGGTTGGTAAAAACATTGACTCTTTACTACTTGTTGCAAAAAAAAGAAAGCTTTCCTCTGAAAAAATAAATGCAACAGCCAAACTTACTGATGAGGTGGTTGATCAGGTTCTTCAATATGCAAATGCCGATGGCTTTACCCGGCTCAGCGGGTACAGGCGTTTTACGCCATCAACAGGTGATGAATTCTGGCAGCCCACGGCGCCAGGATTTATTTCAGCTATAGAGCCCAACTGGAATAGGCTTCGCCCATTTTTGCTGGATTCAATTTCCCAATTTGAAGGTGCTCCTCCTAATAAATATGATACTGCTACCCATTCTTTATTTTATAAAGAAATGATGGAAGTATATGAGCTGGGTAAAAATTTATCACCGGAGCAGGCGGCTATTGCCATGTTCTGGGACTGCAATCCTTTTGCCCTGCAACAATTGGGTCATCTTGAATTTGGAATAAAAAAAATATCTCCCGGTGGTCATTGGATAGGAATTACCGGCATTGCTTGCACAAAGGAAAAATTAAGTTTATCAAAAACAGCGTATGCACATGCATTAGTTTCAATAGGGCTCGCCGATGCTTTCATTTCATGCTGGAACATAAAATATAAGTATAACCGGGTAAGGCCTGTAACCGCAATAAAAAAACTAGTTGACCGTAATTGGTCTCCCATTCTTCAAACTCCGCCCTTTCCTGAATACACATCCGGGCATAGTGTAATATCAACTACAGCTGCAGGAATTCTCACTCATCTCTTTGGTGATCATTTTACTTTTATTGATGATTCGGAGGTTGAGTTTGGTCTCCCGGTTAGAAAATTCAATTCCTTTAATGTGGCGTCTAAAGAAGCAGCTATATCAAGGCTATACGGAGGAATTCATTTTCGGGATGCTATTAAACACGGGGTAAAGGAAGGTGAAGAAATAGGGAAGTTCGTTATCTCCCGAACTTCTGAATACCATGCAAATAAAGATTTGAAGTGGAAATCAATTTCAGCGCTTTTGAATAATCAGAAAAAGTAAATAAGATGTCATATACCAACTTTTATTTAATTCATTCGGAATAATAAATATGAACCAATACACTTGTTTTTCCTATGAAAATTAAAATACGATTTTGTTCATTATTTACAACTCTTACTGAAATCGGATTTATTTTTCCTACAGTATTGCCGGCAATTTTATCTATAGTATTATTTGCAGGCTGCTCTTCTACCGGATCAAAAAACAGAAGCGAGGTGATTTGGAATAATGATCTTCCTGTCATCGGGTCTCTGTCTTCTCCACGTGCAGCTGATCTTAATAATGACGGCATACTGGATATCGTTATAGGCGCGGGAAAAAATGAATACCAGGAAACGGATATGGGCATCCTTGCGTTTGATGGTAAGTCAGGAAATCTTTTGTGGAAGCAAGCCTCTATCGACCAGGTGTTTGGATCAGCCACCTTTTGCGACATAAATGGCGACAAGGTTAAAGATATTTTAATCGGTGGCCGGTCGCCCCAGTTAAAAGCAATTGATGGCAGATCAGGTGCCCTAATTTGGGATTATAACCACGAGAAGTATGCAACCGATCCCATCCTTCAATATGCCCGTTTCAATTTCAATAATTCCGTATTAGTTCCGGATCAAAATAATGATGCTGTGGAAGATTTGCTTACGATTAACGGGGGAAACCCGCTGGCTAAACCTGATTCAGAAGTAGATCGCTTTCCCGGCGTGCTTATGCTTTTCGATTCAAAAACCGGAAATGTGATAGCAGCTGACACGATGCCCGACGGCAAAGAATCATATATGACGCCATTATGTTTTTCCCAACCCGGAAGCAACGAAGTGTTTCTTTTGTTTGGTACAGGTGGAGAAACAATGGACGGTAAACTTTACCTCACAACAATTAAACAGCTTGTAGCAAGACAAATTTCTTCTGCAAAAATTATTGCTACTGAAAAAGGACATGGATTTATTGCTCCTCCTACATTAGCAGATATTAATAAGGATGGATATATTGATATAATAGCAATCACTCATGGAAGCAAAGTAGTTGCGATTGACGGAAAAGACCAGCATCTTTTATGGAGCAGGACCTTTCCGGGCACCGAATGCAGTAACAGTTTGGCGCCAGGGTACTTTACAGATGACGACATACCTGATTTTTTCACATTTATTAGCAAAGGAGTATGGCCTAACAGTGCAGGCTCAGTGGAAGTTTTGATTGATGGCAAAAATGGGAATATCGTCTATATGGATTCTTTAGGCTGCACAGGATTTTCATCCCCGGTTGTTTATGATCTGAACGATGATGGCCGTGATGAAGTGATAATAAGTATTAATAATTTTGATTGTTCTTTGGGTTATTCGTTGAAATCTCCGAAGGTTATTGAGAATAAGTTAATCGCTATTGATTTTGCTAAAAAATCAATCGATACCATTGACCAGGCGAAGGGATTTAAAAATATCTTTTCAACGCCATGGATCGGAGACATTGTCAATGACGGATACCTCGATTTGATCTATTGCCAGTATTTTCAT
>JBPPMM010000555.1:0-3876 GCA_051306075.1 Chitinophagaceae bacterium | reverse complement strand
ATAATTATGGTGGCTTTGAAATGGTCTACATGAACAACAACGCTACTTTATCTGGTTTTCTCAATGCCGTTTCGTTGTCGCTACTGGTATTTTAATGAGCAGGTTTTTGATCATGCCGGGTTGTAAGAAATCTCTTGTGCCTCCTGAATAAAATTTATTTTTCCGGTTGACATAAGATTTTCACAAAAAAAATTATGAATGTGAACGGTTGTTCTTATATGATTTTTAATGAAGTTTAGATATTTTTCTATGACAGATATAAAATATTTCACCATTTTATTTCACTCTCGTTCTTTTTATTAAGGTCTGAAAAAATTTATGATAATTTGAGTTGTTCCAGGAAATAAATAAAGAACATCTCAGAAGGTTAAAAAGGATTTCGCCCGGGCATTTAAAAATAGAAGTTAACAAAATTTATTAATAACCACAATTCTAATCGTGGCACTATCATTGTCCACTCATTGTCCTGGTTACTTGTTTATGGTGTAATGCTAATCCAATAAAAAATTGAAATATGAAAAGAGAACTTCAAAATGAAATCTATCCCTCCATATACCCGGGCAATTATGTGCCTTTATTAAAGAAGGAAGAAGTTGAAAAGGAATTGAGGCAACCCCATGAAGGCAAAATGCTTTTTCCTCCTGTTAATGTTACCGAGCTAATGGATGTATATAAAGTAGAAATGGCAATTCCCGGAGTGAGAAGGGAAGATTTTCTCGTGCAATCGGATGCTAATATTTTATCAATACAGGTACTGCATAAGGAAAATGCGACAAGAGAAAATGAAAGTTTTCAAATTCACGAGTTCAATTATGAATGTTTTGACCGGCATATTATATTACCTCTTAATGCGGATACTGAATTTACCTGTGCTGAATACAAGGCCGGCATTTTAAGATTGCATATGCCGAAGACGAATTCAACTGGTAATAATCGTCATACAAAAATTGTGGTTTATTAATTGAGTAGCATTCAGATTTTTTATCTGTGAGGAGTTGAAAAGTTTTCCCGGTGAATCACCGATTCACATCTTTTTCTTTCTCCAGTAAATTTATCATTTCCCTGGTTCTCATTTCCGTCGTAGCATCCGGCACTTGCTTTAAGGCCGCCTTCATATAGCGTATGGCTTTGGGAAAATCTCCTGTTGCTGAATAGCCTCTGCCCATTCCTATATTGGTTGTGTAAACATCAGGGTACTTTTTAAAATTCATTGTAAAGATCTTCATGGCTTCTTCCGGCTGTTTCAGGCTTAATAATATCCTGCCATACTGGTGTATTTCATTCATCGAACCGAGAGGAATGGCTTCCTGCATTATTTTTTTTGCTTCTTCATTCCTGTTCATTTTTCTCAGCAAGGCTGCTTTTGTAGATAATGTTCTGAAATTTTTTTCTCCCATTACACGGAAGTAGGTAGCCCTGTCTATCCAGGTTAATGCCAGCTCAAGTTCTGTATTGTTTTTAATGCAATAATTAACGGCGCTTATAAAATCGTAGTAAGGCCTTGTGGTTCGCAATTCACTTTGGAATGAGGCTATTTGTAATTTTTCAATATCTGCTTCCACTTTAAAAGGGATTTTGCGTTTTTCCCATGATAGAGAAATAATAGCGGAATTTTTTGTCTCCTCAGTAAATTCATACTTGAGCCACTCAACTAATTGATCCGATACCTGGTTTTTTACTGTTACCCTTAATGCATCTTCGGTAGAGTCATAATAAAAACTTCCCCACGAGTTATTTATTTTTGAAAAGATCAGTGTGCTTTCCTTTTCACCAAGACTGATAAAAAAGCCATAAGTACCAGCCGCCAGGTCTTTCCCTTCAATCCTGACAGGATGGGAAAAAGAGAAAGTAGTGTTTTCATTGGCACCAGCTCTCCATGGTGCAGCTGTGCTGGTGCCATGGCCCTGGTCAACAAATCCGTAATGTGCAAATGCGGTATTCCATAACTTTCCCTCTCGGCCTTTAACGCCGGGGCGGCTGTAAGCAATTCCAATTTTTACAATTCCAATTTGTTCTGATATAGTTGCCTTTTTATTATCGCCATCAGGTTCCAGGGTTAGGGGATGTATCTGTCCGAATGTATTTAAACCCGAAATTGTAAAAAGGATAGTATAAAGTATAAACTGTTTCATTGTCTTGAATATTAATTAAAAAAAGTAAAGATTGTTTTTCGGAATAATTTACCCGGGCCAGGGCGGGATCAGCTTAGTTCACTTGCCGTTCAACGATTCAATCAGGAATTGGAATTTTCGGAAATTTTTAATTATCCATATATACCAGGATATGCCCCGCTTATCATTTGATTTATTTCCTTTCCATATGCTTAATTTTCGGGAAATAATCCATGTAATGAATTCTAAACTGAAAATTATTGGAGATAAATGGGAAGGTTGATACCACTTATCATTTTAGCAGTTTATGACATGTAAAAACTGATTATTTAAAAAAAGAAGCACACTAACTTTACTTTTTAGCGTGAAGATTCCTTTTGAAATATTATTAGTTACCAGCAGTGTCGGCATCCTTCAAAGTGCTTTTTTCGGGGTATATCTTTTTACAATTAATAAAGGAAATAGGACGGCCAACTGGATACTGGGTTTTTTGTTGCTGGCTTTTTCCCTTCGCATGGCGAAATCAGTCAGTTATTATTTTGCAGAAGGCCATTCCATTCCCCGCCTTTTTGAAAATACCGGGTATGCAGCTCACCTGGCTATTTTCCCATTATTGTGGTTTTATCTGAATGTTTTCCTGGTGGAAGGCCGCCGTTTCCAGTGGCATAAAGATGGCATTCATTTATTGCCTTCCAGCCTGGTTATTTTATTTAGTCCCTTCCTTGGTCCGGATTTCTGGCTTAAGCAAAATGGATATACTTTTTCTCTTTTGATAATGGGGGCCTATATTCCTTTTTGTATTCATTTTGTGAAAAAAAATTTACCATCGATCAGCCCCGTCCGGCAAAAATGGATTATAAGTCTTACAGCCGGGGTGACCTTAGTATGGCTGGCTTATGCTGCTAATTTTTTTTCAGGATTGGTTTCTTATATAACTGCACCGGTTATTTTTTCCTTTATTGTTTATTTTATGAGTTACCTCGGGCTTAAGCAAAATAATATTTTTTACCAGGAGGGCCGATACAAAACTTCTTCTTTTACGGCAACGGAAATTGAGCAATGTCATGTAAAACTGGAGAAGATAATGGAAATGAGCATGCCATATAAGGATGTTAAGCTTTCGTTACCCAACCTTGCAAAACAATTGAAGGTTTCCCCAAATTTGCTTTCGCAGACCATCAATCAAAGAACAATGATGAATTTCCCTGATTATATAAATAGCTATCGCATCCGGTTCGCCCGGGAGTTGCTGAATTCTCCTGACTATAACACACATAAAATTTCAGCCATTGCATTTGAAACGGGATTCAACACCCTGTCAGCATTCAATACAGCCTTCAGGAAGTTTACGCAAATGACTCCATCCGGGTTCAGGAAAAGATCAGTCTATGCAAAACCAGGAGAAAACAATACCTGATTCATACATCAGTCAGATATAAGGATACATAAAATAGGATTTGGCATCCTGCATGATATATATTTGAAAATGATATTATGTAGGTGAATATTTCCGCATGGTGTAAATGAGCTTAGTTCTATCCTTACTGGCTGGCAAAAACCAAATTGTTTTATTACGATAACAAAAAAATCATGAGTCATGTATTAAAAATAAGCAGGCGATCAATGCTGCAACTGGCTGCTATGGCATCCTTAGGTAGTATTATTAAAACAAATGAAATGATGAAGGATAATTCCAAAATAGACTGGGATTTTACAGGAGAAATGGCAAAGCGGGCTATTCCGTCAAGTGGTGAAAAAATTCCGG
>JBPPMM010000546.1:0-5134 GCA_051306075.1 Chitinophagaceae bacterium | reverse complement strand
CTCTGCAAGGTACCTGTAAGGTTTTGACTCTCTATTGGTAATTCATAATTACCCGTGGCGATAATGTCACATTGTTTGGCTTAAACTTTTGTAAATGAAAAAATTTGTACTTCTTTTCAGTTTGGTTTTTTTATCGGTGCTTTCAAATTCCCAAACTGTACCGGCAGGCTTTATTATTACCAATGCTACTACATCTGTTAATTGGGTGCAACCTGTAGGAGCCGTATTTTCTAAATCAGGAGACAAACTTTTCGTTTGGGAAAAAGCAGGAAAATTATTTGTATGCAATAAAAATTTTGCAGGTGATTATGTAAAACAATCAACTGCTGTGTTGAATATCGAGGAGGAGGTTGGAAATTATAATGATTTCGGGTTACTGGGTTTTGCTTTAGATCCCCAATTTGAAAGTAATGGAAATATTTACGTTTCTTATGTAGTAGACCGCCATCACTTGCTGAGATTCGGCACCCCCTCCTATAATCCGAATACGAACCAATATAATGCCGCAACAATAGGAAGGATTACGAGATATAGCACAACTACCAGTGGGGGCAATCTGGTAGCCGTTCCTTCAAGCCGGAAAATTTTATTAGGGGAAACAAAAGAAACAGGAGTACCTATTCTCCATTTGTCCCACGGTACAGGCAGCCTGGTATTTGCTTCCGACGGAACCCTGCTGGCTTCCATGGGTGACGGGGCCAGTTTTTTAGGAAATGATATAGGCCCGGGTGGAAATTCATTTTATGTTCAGGCACTGAATGACGGCATCATAAGACCTGATGAAAATGTTGGAGCATTTCGTTCCCAGATGCTTACATCTTTAAATGGTAAACTGCTCAGGCTGGATCCCGAAACGGGTGATGGTATCAGCAGTAATCCCTTTTTCGAAGCTTCTGCACCCCGTTCTGCTAAATCCAGAATATGGGCATTGGGTTTGCGCAATCCATTTCGTATTTCTATAAAACCAGGACAGGGTTCTAATAATCCATCTGAAGGTCATATTGGTGATGTTTTAATTGGTGATGTTGGTTTTGGAACATGGGAAGAATTCAATGTGGCAAAACAACCGGGAATGAACTTTGGCTGGCCATTATTTGAAGGCCACAACCCGGAGACCTACGTATCCATCAACACTGAAAATAAGGAAGTGCCTATTCCCGCCGGAATCAATTGCGGTGGCCGGCAATATGTTCGGTTCAACGAACTGATCAGGCAGGATAATGCTGCGAAAGATGCCAGCATTTATTATCCATGTTCATCTACACTGATAGGTTCGGATATTCGTTACATCCATGCAAGGCCGGCATTAGATTGGATCCATGCAAATACAGATTATTCACCCCCTAATGCCAATGCCAGGGTAGGCACATTTAATGGTACCGGAAATGCTTCCGTTGCTACAATTGGTACTCCGGCCTCCAATGTAACAGGCCAGGTTTTTAATGGTAATAGCAGTATTGGAGGTATTTGGTATACAGGGGCCGGCAATACTTTCCCTCCGGGTTATAAGAACACCTACCTGATGGCTGATTACGGTGAGAAATGGATTAAGAAAGTTACCATTGAAAATACAGATAAGGTGACACGAGTGGATGATTTTGCATCCAATATAGGTTCCATAGTTTGCCTTACTGAAAACCCGGTAGACGGTTCTATTGTTTATATAACGGTTGGCAATGGTTCCCCTGGTTCATCAGCAGTAAAAAAACTATACTTTGGAGGAAACATTCCTCCGGTTTCTAAAATAAAGGCGGATAATTATTTTAGCCCTGCAACTTCTTTACAAGTTTATTTTGATGGCAATGATTCATATGATCCCGATGGAACGATTGTTTCCTATGCATGGAATTTTGATGATCCAACCGATCCCAATAATCTAAGTTCTTCAAGAACTCCTGATCACACATTTACTACAACAAAAGGCCCGAAAAAGTTTGTTGTAAAATTAACGGTAACGGATAATGGAGGTGCATCTGCAACAGAACAGTTCATTATTTCTGTCAACAATACCCCGCCGGTTGTAAATATTACCAGTCCGGTAAATAATTCAAAATACAAAGTGGCAGGAGATAGTACATATCTGCTTACTGCTGACGTTTCAGATGATGAACATAATGCAGGTCAGTTGGTGTATGAATGGCAAACCATCCTGATTCATAATAATCATTCTCATCCTGAGCCTACGGACCCGAACCCGGAAACTTCTGCGGTTATTTCCCGCATAGGTTGCACAGGAGAGAATTATCACTGGCTTATCAAATTAAAAGTAACAGATGAAGCGGGGCTTTCTACTGTTGATTCTTCCCAGATATATCCAAACTGCACTACCTCATTGCCCATCTTCCTTCATAAATTCAGTGTGACCCAAAATGGTTCGGCCAACCTTGTAAAATGGACAACAGACCTGGAATCAAATATTGATTATTTTGAATTAGAACGGAGTTCAGACGGCATTAATTATTCGCCTATAAACCGGCAGGATGCCCGCAATACAGCCGGATCAAATCTTTATGAATTTGGTGACGCAAGTTTTTTCCCCGGCAATAATTTTTACAGGCTTAAAATTGTTGAACATGGTTCTATTGTTAAGTATTCGGTAGTTGTTAAAACGCTGTCGGGTGGGGAGATGAGTACATTAAAAGTGATTCCAAACCCGGTTATCAGTAATTTTTCATTGTCGTATTCATCTGCAAATAAAGATCGCATCACTATTCAGATAAGAGATATAGCCGGCAGATTATTACAAAGCTTTAAGGAAGATGTAAACAAAGGCCATAATATAATTTATATCCAAAATCTGCCCAACTGGAACTCGGGTATTTATTTCATATCTGTACAAAATAAAGATGAAATGAAGCAGGCTAAATTTATAAAAGCCAGGTAAGTTGTACAAAAGAAAGCGAAGTGGTCCAAACCATTTAGCTTTCTTTTATTTCTTCGTCTTCCATTCTTGCAAAAGCTTCTGATGTTATTTTGCGAACAGGATTTTTCCTGTTTTCTTCGTATTCTCTGCGGTGGTTAATAATATTAATACATTCAAATAACGCAGTTATAAAAGAGGAGGGATCCGCCTTATCTTTTCCTGCAATATCAAAGGCTACGCCATGATCAGGAGATGTTCTGACGGCAGGTAAGCCGGCAGTATAATTTACCCCTTCGCCATTGGCCAGGGCTTTAAATGGAATCAGGCCCTGGTCATGATACATGGCTAATACCACATCAAATTTCTGCTGATTATTTCTTGCAAAAAAAGCATCGGCGCTAAAAGGGCCAACCACCAGCATATTATGATTCTTTGCCTCTTTGATTGCCGGTTTAATGATGGTTTCTTCTTCGGTACCTATCAAGCCCTCGTCACCGGCATGCGGGTTTAATCCCAATACAGCGATGCGGGGTTTATCAATGCCGAAATCTTTTTGCAGACTTTTATGTATAATTCCAAGCTTGCTTAATATGGCTTCTTTCGTAATATGGGTAGCAATTTCACTTACAGGAATATGTTCGGTAAGAAGGGCTACCCTGAAATTTCCGGCATACAACATCATCACTACATCCTTTGCTTCAAAAATATGCTTCAGGTAGGGAGTATGTCCGGTAAAATTGAATTCCGGAGTCTGTATGTTTTTTTTATGAACCGGGGCCGTTAACAAACCGTCAATTTGATTTTGTTTCAATGCAGCCACCGCTGTTTGTAAAGATAATACGGCATACTTTCCGGCGGCTTCACTTAACTGTCCCGGAGTTATTGCCACTTCTTCTTCCCAGCAATTAAAAACATTAACCTGTTTATTATTGAGCCGGGTATAGTCTTTTGTATTCTGATAATTAAAATTGGTATCGGCCACTGATTTCCGGTAAAAATTGATAGCCTTATTGGATGCATAAATAAGGGGAGTGCATTGATCCAATATGCGGTTGTCAGAAAAGGTTTTGATGATAAGTTCAATACCAATCCCATTCAGGTCGCCACAGGAAATACCGATAAGAGGTTTATTGTTAGGATGCATAATTGTTTAAAATTGAGAGACGTGAAATTACTGCTTTAATAACAAACGGGGATGTCTTCATGACACCCCCGCTAAAATATGGGTATAAAAATTTTAGTTTCTTTTCACTACTCGTTTGGTAATGATTCTGTCTTTATTAAACACTTTCAGAATGTATATGCCTGATTGAAGAGACTGAGTATTTTCCAGCGTTATACTATTAGTACCGCTATATACGATTTGTTTACCAGATAATACTGATTTGCCTGACATGTCAATCAAATCATAAGAGATAACGGAATTGCTCAGCATAGTAAGGCTAAATGAAAGCCTGTCGCTAAAAGGATTTATAAAATTACTGAGTTCAAAATCAGGTAGGCTATTCTTTAAATGGATAATTGAAGAATGTTTTTTCTTTCCATCTATAGTTTTTAAAATTATTCTGTACCATACCTTTTCATTGACAGCGTTAGGGTCAATAAAAGAATAATGGTTTATATTATTCCGGTTGTTATAGCTGGATAATTCACCTGCAGCTGAAAAATTAATTCCATCTGGACTTCTTTCAACAATAAAGGTTATTGGTGAGTCTTCTCCAGATGTACTCCACGATAGATTGCCTTTAGAATCGACGAGTTTACCATTAAAGGAGATAAGGGTAACATCAAGAATCGGATTGCAATTAATAACACTTAAGGTTATGGTAACTCCATCCGAGATATTACAATTAGGGTCAGTCAGGTTAGCCGCAGTGGTGGCAACCACCACCCTGTATAGATCACCACTGTCTGCTAGTGTAGTGTTGGCTGGCGGAACGGTATACTTTGTTATATAGTAGTTCGTATCCGGTAAGGTGGTAACACCCGTTAAATCCGTCCAGTTACTTCCACTATTAACGCTTCGCTGCCACTTGAAGGTTGTGTAATTTTTAAAATAGGAGCTGATTGTGTCTGCAATTTCTATCGAATTGCTTTCGCAAACATTTGGATTAATCGTGGGCGAATAACTCATAGTGGGCAGGCAGGTTGCAACAGCAATATCATCCATGGCCCAGTCATTTCCTCCTCCGCCTTGCGAATTGTTGCGTATAGAGAATACAGCACTTGTTTGTGAAGCCCCCGTTCTGAATACAAATCCTTTATTTAACC
>JBPPMM010000540.1:0-14412 GCA_051306075.1 Chitinophagaceae bacterium | reverse complement strand
TGGTAAATGAGTATTTTGCCAGGCTGCCTGATTAAATTCTTATATGGCTTGTATGCCTTGTATGGTTCAAAAATAATTTTATACAGTTTCTAAACAAATAACTTCTCAAATGAATAAGTATCTGACTTTTTTGTTATTGATAATTCTCACCCAAAAGATAGTTGCACAAGGCATAAGCATTGACAGCAGCAAATATCCAAAGCCCGTTACGTATACGGCACAGCAAGATCATGAAAACATGATGCAGCAATTGGGCATAAAAAAATTAAGACCGGGTCCCAGTGGTAATGAGTCCGCTCCCAACCATGCCAGCTATGATGAAACATTAGCCAATCCTTGTCCGCAATTGCCGGATGCTTTGACGACGAAAGCCGGCAAAAAAGTAACCACGGCAGACATGTGGTGGAAGCAACGCCGTCCTGAAATTGTAGAGGATTTTGAAAGAGAAGTGTATGGCCGTCTTCCAAAAAAAATTCCGAAGGTAACCTGGACAGTAAAGATCACCGACAGGGAATTTGTGGGCCGCATACCGGCGATTGCTAAACAATTGGTAGGACATGTTGATAACAGCGAATATCCATTGATCAATGTAGATATTAATATGATTCTGGTAGTACCCACCAATGTAAAAGGACCCGTACCCGTGTTGATGATGTTTGGCCGTCCTTCTTTTCCTTCACCGGCGCAACCCTCACCGGATGATATGGAAAAACTCAATGATGCTTTTAAGGAGATGATGATAAAAAACGATCCTTCCATGAAAGACATTTTTGATCGCTATCCTGCGTATACACCGGTTACAAGATTGCCAGGACCTAATTTCTTTGCACAGCCACCGGCAGGCGATCCATCACCAACGGAGCAGTTGCTGGCAGCAGGCTGGGGCTATTGTACTATTGAACCCGGCAGCATACAGGCAGACAATGGTGCTGGATTGACAAGAGGTATTATTGGCTTGGTCAATAAAGGACAGCCCCGCAAGCCGGATGATTGGGGTGCTTTGCGGGCATGGGCCTGGGGCGCTGCCTGCGGATTAGATTACCTGGAAACAGATGCGTTGGTGGATGCAAAAAAAGTTGGTATCGAAGGTGTATCAAGATATGGTAAAGCAGCTTTGGTGACGCTAGCCTTTGAACCCCGTTTTGCAGTTGGATTGATTGGCTCTTCGGGTAAAGGTGGCACTACGCTGCATCGTCGTGTATTTGGTGAGGCGGTTGAAAGTCTGACCGGCAGCGGAGAGTTTCATTGGATGGCCGGAAACTATTTAAAGTATGGAACTGAGGAATCATCGTTTGGAAAAAAAACGGGTTGTGATCTGCCCGTTGATTCACATGAACTGATTGCTCTTTGTGCTCCCCGGTTTACATTCGTCAGTTATGGCATTCCGGAAAAAGGCGATGCCAAATGGCTGGATCAGCAGGGTAGTTATATGGCCACCGTGGCAGCAGGATCTGTATTTAAATTATTAGGTGCAAAAGATATTGGTGTTTCAAATAATTATGTAACCGAAATAATGCCGCCCATGCTGACAGATATGCTGGATGGTGAACTGGCCTGGCGGCAGCATGATGGCGGACATACCGATGCACCGAATTTTAAATTCTTTATTCCCTGGGCCGGGAAATTTTTTAATTATAAAAAAACACAATAATCAAAAAATGAATACTAAATCTGTAACAATTGCTTTAGCAATTACACTGGTAAGTTTTATTTGTTTTAGTCAAACAACACAGTCTACCATATTAGAAGATTTTAAACCCTCTACTTTTAACCAGCCATTTCAGCAATATCCACAGGTTAACTCCCAGGGATATGCGAGATTTAGAATACATGCACCCAATGCTGATAGTGTGAGGGTAAGCCTTGGCCTTGGTGGTCAGGGAGGAACAAAACTAATGAAAGCTGATAGTGGCTATTTTATTGGCACCACCGCAGGACCAATGGATGAAGGGTTTCACTATTATCGCGTTAACATAGACGGCGCAACGTTCAATGACCCCGGAACAGGATTTTTTTATGGATCACAACGTTGGGAAAGCGGTATTGAAATATTTGCTAAAGACCAGGATTTTTATGCGCTTAAAGATGTTCCTCATGGAAATATGCAGCAGATCATCTTCCCTTCAAAAAGCACGAACCTACAAAAGATGGCAGTTGTTTACACACCTCCAGGGTATGAAAAAGGAAATACTAAATACCCTGTATTATACCTGCAACATGGTTGGGGTGAAAATGAAACTTCATGGGGTATTCAAGGCAAGACTAACCTGATCATGGATAATATGATTGCTGGAGGCAGAATAAAACCTTTTATCGTTGTAATGACTTATGGTATGACTAATACCGGTGCTCCGATAGGACGTCGTCCCGCCGGTCCTCCTCCGGGAGATAGTGTAAATCGTCGTACTCCTCCTCCTGGTGGAGGTATGGGTGCAGCTGGCGTTGTAGCTACTGGTGTCACTGCAGGAGAACCTACTGGTGTCGGAGCTTTTCAGACTGTTTTGCTTGATGAGTTAATACCTTATGTTGATTCACATTTCCGCACTATAGCTAACAGAAATAATCGGGCAATGGCAGGACTTTCAATGGGTGGATTTGAAACACACACTATAACATTAGCCAAGCCTGAAGTTTTCGGTTATTGGGGATTATTAAGCGGTGGTAATTATACACCAGCAGAACTAGATGGCAAAATGAAACCGAATTATATTTTTATAAGCTATGGAGCAAAAGAGACTCGTGGTGCTGAAGGTCTTCCCAAAGTTGAAGCTGATTTAAAAACAGCTGGTTTTAAAGTAGCTACTTATGTATCTCCGGGTACAGCGCATGAATTTCAAACCTGGCGCCGTAGTCTTTATCAAATGGCTCCGCTATTATTTAAAAATTAAAAAAGCCATCACAAATGAAGTTCAGGAATATTGTTTTTATATTATTCGCTACTTTTTTTACAGCAACATGCCTTGCACAAACCGAAGATTATAAACCGGCAGTCACTAACCAACCGGGAAAACAATATCCGCAGGTAAATAATGAGGGGCGGGTACGGGCAAGCATCCTTGCACCCCAGGCCATAAAAGTTCAACTGGATCTTGGTGGAAAAAAGTATGACTTAACGAAGGATGAAAAAGGTGTATGGACCGGAGAATCGCTACCGCAGGATGAAGGCTTTCATTATTATCAACTTAATATCGATGGGGTTTCGGTTCCTGATCCGGGAAGTCTTCATTTCTATGGTGCCGGTCGCAGTGGAAGTGGAATTGAAGTTCCTGCCAGAGACCAGGATTTTTTTGCCTTGAAAAATGTGTCTCATGGTCTTGTTAGCGAAAATATTTATTTCTCAAAATTGACTAATGCATGGAGGCGTTGCTTTGTATATACACCTCCTGATTATTTTACTAACACCAAAGAACTTTACCCGGTGCTTTATCTTCAGCATGGAAGTTTTGAAGATGAAACAGGATGGTCAGCGCAGGGAAAAGCAAACCTGATACTGGATAACCTGATTGCTGAAAGAAAAGCCGTACCCATGATCATTGTAATGGATAACGGGTATGCTACAAAACCGCAGGACAATCCAGTTGCAGATAATAAAACCCGCCCTTTCTCAGTGTTTGAAGATGTGATGATACAGGAAATTATTCCGATGATTGATGCAAAGTTCCGCACCAAAAATGATCGGAATTACAGAGCAATAGCCGGGCTTTCCATGGGCGCCAATCAAACCATTCGGATCATTATGAATCATCCCGATAAGTTCTCGTATATCGGGGGGTTTAGTGGCACCCCGAATTATCCCAGTGGAGATGCAGTAGCTCCCACAGTTTTCCTGGATGGAAAGTTTAAAGATGGTCTAAGCATCAACAAAAAGATTAAAGTACTATTTCTTGGCTTGGGAACAAAAGAACCTAAACCATTCCCCGGCTCTGTTGGTGCATTTCGGGCAATGCTGGATTAACAAGGAATTAAACATGTTTATTACGAATCGCCGGGTACAGCCCATGAATGGCTTACATGGAGAAGAGATCTGCAACAATTTGCGGGTTTGATTTTTAAATAAAAAAGATATCTGTACTGCTTCGGTGATCATTGTTGCAGCACATTCTAAAACATAGCAGGTATACAAGTGAGAAAGGCAGCATTTATTTTTTAAAACATTTTGTAATTAATCTATGAGAAAGTTCTCTGTATTTATTTTTTTATTCATGTCGTGTGCCGGCATGTCTCAAAATAATTCAGGCTTGAAATTATGGTACAATAAACCATCAGGAACAACCTGGGAAAATGCTTTGCCAATCGGAAATGGAAGATTGGGTGCAATGGTTTATGGAAATATTGAAACAGAAATTATCCAATTGAATGAACATACTTTATGGAGTGGTGGTCCCAACCGAAATGACAATCCAGTGGCATTGGATTCTTTACCTGAAATAAGAAAACTAATATTTGAGGGCAGACAAAATGAAGCAGAGCAGATGGCAAACCGGATAATACTTAGTAAAAAATCACAAGGTCAAATGTTTGAACCGGCAGGCAATCTCCACCTGGCTTTTAAGGGTCATGAAAATAGTAGAAACTATCATCGTGAATTGGATATTGAAAGGGCTGTAGCAAAAACTTCTTATACAGTTGGTGATGTTATTTACACAAGAGAAGTACTGGCATCTTTTCCTGATCGGGTCATTGTAATACATTTAACAGCAAACAAGCCCCGGTGTATTTCTTTCACAGCTTTTTATTCATCTCCTTTACCGAAATTTGAAATTAACATATCAGCCGCTAAACAGCTATCTTTTTCCGGAACAACTATAGATCATGAATCTGTCAAGGGAATGATCAGGTATAATGGTATTGTTCAAATCAAACCTCAGGGCGGCTCCTTAACATCAACGGATACGTCTATTGTTGTGAATGATGCAGATGAAGTCACCATCTATATTTCAATAGCGACAAATTTTAATAATTATCATGATATCAGCGGAAATGAAAATGAAAGAGCAAAAGCTTACCTGAATAAAGCAACTTTAAAATCTTTTGCAGAGATTTTAAAAGCTCACATTGCTGCATATCAAAAATATTTTAACAGGGTAAAGCTTGATCTTGAAACTACTGATGCTGCTAAACTTCCGACTGATGAAAGGTTAAAGAATTTTAATTCAACCAACGATCCGCAATTTGTTACTCTGTATTATCAATTTGGACGTTACCTGCTTATCTCATCATCACAACCCGGCGGTCAGCCGGCTAATCTTCAGGGCATCTGGAATAATAAAATAAAACCACCCTGGGACAGCAAGTATACTATTAACATAAATGCCGAAATGAATTATTGGCCAGCCGAAAAAACAAACCTGGCAGAATTACACGAACCATTTCTGCAAATGGTAAAAGATCTGTCTGTAACAGGACAGCTAACGGCAAAAGATATGTATGGAGCAAGAGGATGGATGGCTCATCACAATACAGACATCTGGCGTGCTACAGGTGCTGTCGATGGCGCATTCTGGGGAGCATGGATCAATGGTGGTGGATGGACAAGTCAGCATCTCTGGGAACATTACTTATACAATGGTAACAAAACTTTTCTGGCATCAGTATATCCTGTATTAAAAGGGGCAGCTCTTTTCTATGCCGATTTCTTAATCGAACATCCAAAATATCATTGGTTGGTTATTAATCCCGATATGTCTCCTGAAAATGCGCCGAAAGCACATCAGGGTTCTTCGCTTGACGCAGGAACAACCATGACAAACCAAATTATTTCTGATGTATTCAGCTCAGCAATACAAGCTGGAGAAATTTTAAATAAAGACAAAGCTTTTGTTGACACATTGAAACAAATGCGCAAACTTTTACCACCAATGCATATTGGTCAGCATGGTCAATTACAGGAATGGCTGGATGATATAGATGATCCAAAGGATAATCACCGGCACATTTCTCATTTGTATGGTTTGTTTCCATCCAATCAGATATCAGCTTACCGCACTCCGGAATTATATACTGCAGCGAAAACTACATTGCTTCATCGTGGTGATGTATCTACCGGCTGGAGTATGGGATGGAAGGTGAATTGGTGGGCAAGATTACTGGATGGCAATCATGCGTATAAATTAATTCAAAATCAATTGACGCCTGTTGGTACCAATGAAGGCGGGGGCGGCACATATAACAATCTTTTTGATGCACATCCCCCGTTCCAGATTGATGGAAATTTTGGTTGTACTTCCGGAATTACAGAAATGCTGATGCAAAGCGCAGATGAGACTATTCATTTGCTTCCTGCTTTGCCGGATGTTTGGCGGACTGGTAGTATTACAGGATTGAGGGCAAGAGGTGGTTTTGAAATTGTTGCTATGGAATGGAAAGATGCAAAACTTGTGAAAGTAGTTATCAAATCTGCAATTGGTGGTAATCTTCGCTTAAGAGTTCCCAATGAGCTTAAACTGGTAGATGGCAGTACATTGAAGAAAGCAGATGGTGAAAACAAAAATCCATATTATCAAACAGAAAAAACCCCGGCACCAGTTATATCATCTAAAGCTACGATTCCGACACTAAAACTAAAAGAGACTTTTGTTTATGATATACCGACAAAGCAGGGACAAGTACTTATTTTAAGTCCAATATAATATTTGATGTTTATAATAATTCAAAAATAATTTATGAAACAATCTATTCTTCTCTTTACTAATCTGTCGCTACTTATTCTTGCTGCCTCTTCGCAAAGTAGTACAATGCAAGCCCCGAGAGGTTTTGATTCTTTGCGTACAAATATTTTACACGGTAATATTGATTCGGTCACTTATGCATCAAAAACTGTTGGGTCAAACCGAAGAGCTATCATTTACACCCCGCCGGAATTTTCAAAAAAGAACAAGTATCCTGTTTTATACCTGCTTCACGGCATTGGCGGCGATGAAAAAGAATGGTTAAACGGAGGGCATCCGGAAGTGATACTGGATAACCTATATGCCGCTGGAAAATTAGAACCTATGATTGTGGTAATGCCAAACGGAAGAGCGATGAAAGATGACCGGGCAATCGGTAATATAATGGCGCCAGATAAACAGGCAGCATTCGCCACTTTTGAAAAAGATTTGCTGAACGACCTCATTCCTTTCATCGAAAAAAAATATCCTGTAATTGCAGATAAAGAGCATCGTGCCATAGCAGGGCTGTCAATGGGTGGTGGTCAATCTCTAAATTTCGGTTTAGGCAATCTCGATAAATTTGCATGGATTGGCGGTTTTTCATCTGCACCAAATACAAAAACACCGCAGGAATTGGTACCAGACGTAAATGCAGCAAAAGAAAAAATAAAATTATTATTTATCTCTTGCGGCGCTAGCGATGGTCTTATCAGCTTTAGTAAAAGAACACATGATTACCTGCAGCAAAATAATATCCCCCATATTTATTTTATTGAACCGGGCTTTCATGATTTTAAAATATGGAAGAGTGGTTTGTTCATGTTCTCTCAATTAATTTTTAAACCGGTTGATGAATCAACTTTTTCAAAATACCCTGTAGCTGGTGCACCTGCACCCTCCAATATCCGTAATGCACCATATCCTCAAATCACTGCAGATAGCCGTGTTATCTTTAACATAAAAGCACCCGACGCTAAAAAAGTACAAATTGATTTGGGTAAGAAATATGATTTGGTAAAAGATGCAGACGGGTTTTGGAAAGTAACCACCGATTCCATCAGCGAAGGTTTTCATTATTATTCTTTGCTGATAGATGGTGTCGCATTGGCCGACCCTGCAAGTCAGTCTTATTACGGCATGGGCCGTATGGCCAGCGGCATTGAAATTCCCTTCAGTGGCGGCGCCTATTACGCCTTGCGGAATGTACCGCATGGTGATATCAGGATTAAAAAATATTATTCACCGGTAACCCGTTCCTGGAGACAGTTTTATATTTATACACCGCCTGCATACGATTCTGCTGAGGATGAAAAATATCCTGTACTCTACATTTTACATGGTGGTGGAGAAGATGAAACTGGCTGGGCCACACAGGGGAAAACAGATTTGATACTGGATAACCTTATCGCCGCAGGCAAAGCAAAACAAATGCTGATCGTAATGCCCGATGCAAACATTGGTGCAGGTGGTTTTAGTGCCGGTGGCATTGAAAGCTCTATGAAATTATTTGAACGGGAAATGAAAGAAGCCATTATTCCTTTTGTTGAAGAAAATTACCGCACACTAACGGATGCCAACAGCCGTGCACTGGCGGGCTTATCGCTTGGTGGCATACATACTCTTTATACAGGCATTAATAACACAGATAAATTTTCTTATCTCGGCGTTTTCAGTTCCGGTTGGTTTGTTCCCATGATGGACGACATAAGCGGAAAGCAATATGCATTTCTTAAAGAGAATGCAACAATGGTAAATAATAATTTGAAATCATTCTGGATTTCAGAAGGTGGCAAAGATGATATTGCCTGGAAGAACGGGCAGATTATGCTGGGCAAACTGGATGAGCTGAAAATAAAATATACGTATTCAGAATATCCCGGGGGGCATACCTGGCCTGTATGGAGAAATAACCTGTTTAATTTTGCACAATTACTTTTTAAATAAATGCAACCAGCCCGGTCATAGTCGATAAAATATATCAGCGAACATTCTTATTTTTATACAAGCCGTATGAATTATAAATAAATGATAACCAAAATTATCCATGCTTTAATAATACTTGCTTTCCTATTTGCTTATTTAAGTTGTAATAACGACTCTACTACTGCTAGGTATACAACCTGGACACAATACGGCGGTGGTCCTGATCAATCAAAATATTTTGAAGCTATACAGATCACCAAAGAAAATGTGAACCAGCTGGAAGTGGCATGGATGTACCCTTCCGGGGATAGCCAGTCATACTTTTTTAGTCCTCTTGTTGCAGATACCATCATGTACGTTTTGGGCAAGAACTTTTCTTTGATAGCTGTAAATGTGCTTACCGGTAAAGAAATTTGGATACATGCTAATTTGCAGGGCATCACCCGCAGGGGCATCAATTACTGGGCAAGTAAAAACAAAAAAGATAAGCGGCTGATTTTTACGCTAAATAATTCATTACAGGCTATCGATGCTCTGACAGGGAAATCCATCATGACTTTTGGTGATAAGGGGTATGTTGATTTGCGGTTGGGTTTGAATCGTGATCCATCATCCATCCGGAGAATGCAGTCCATGATGCCCGGTGTTCTATATGATGACCTGGTAATTGTTGGATCTTCTCCCGGTGAAAATTACTTCTCGCCACCAGGGCATATAAGGGCTTATAATGTTGTTACAGGCAAATTAGAATGGACATTCCATACCATCCCTCATCCCGGAGAGTTTGGTTATGATACCTGGCCGAAGGATGCTTATAAATACGTGGGTGGTGTGAATGTCTGGAGTGAAATTACCATAGATCCTGAAAAAGGCATCGCTTATTTACCACTGGGATCTCCAACCTACGATTATTATGGTGCCGATCGTATTGGCAGCAACCTGTTTGGCAATAGCCTCGTTGCACTCGATGCCCAAACCGGTAAACGCTTGTGGCATTTCCAAACCGTGCACCACGATCTTTGGGATTATGATCTTGCCGCTGCACCGCAATTAATATCAGTCAATCACAACAGCAAAAAGATTGACGCAGTGGCTGTGGCTACCAAACATGGTTTCATGTTTGTATTTGACAGGGTAACCGGTGAACCGGTTTTTCCAATTGAAGAAAAACCTTTTCCTGCCAGTGAAATGCCCGGTGAAATATCATGGCCTACACAGCCAATACCTGCATTGCCAGGCTTTACCAGGCATGAAGTAACAAAAGAAACTCTCAATCCTTACTTCCCCGATAGTATAAAAAAACATTGGCACAAACGACTTGAAACTGCCCGGTCAGGTTTATTCGTTCCTCCTTCCGATAAATATGAAACCATTATGATGCCCGGTGCGCTGGGTGGTGCCAACTATGGCAATACCGCTGCTGATCCGGAAAAAGGAATGGTATATCTGCTGACCCAGGAATATGCATCCATTTACAAACTTGAAAAGGATGTACCACAGAAAATTGATTTGTCGGAAAATGATATTACCAAAGCAAAAACGCTGTATGCCACTACCTGTAAAACCTGTCATGGCGAAAATATGGTTGGCGCCGTTGGACCTTCCTTGGTAAATGCAGGACAGCGGATATTTTTTGATGAATTTAAAAGTATTGTAATTAATGGGCGTAGACAAATGCCGGGCTTTATACATGTCAATGATCAAGGCTTGACAGCTTTATACCGGTATCTTGGCGGTAATCCTGCCAGGATGAATTTTGGAAGAAGAGCTGATACAACAATAAAACCTGGTGGACCCGTAGTGGCATCTGGCGGAGCCCCAATTAAGCCGGATGCTGAAAGGAATGCCCCGATGATGAAATATCCTGAAGGCGTTGCCCATCCTGCCGGTCGATATACTACCGATTATGGTCTTGACTGGCCGGGTATATTATCGCCACCCTGGTCTTCTATTGTTGCCTATGACCTGAATAAAGGAATTATCAAATGGAGAAAACCAATCGGCGAAGATTCTCTTTTTGTAAAAGGAGATAAAACCAAAGGCGCTCCGGGTGGCATACAAAGAAAAGGAATGGTGGTTACGTCAACAGGATTGGTATTTGCCACCGCCAAAGGCGGTAAGGTTTATGCATTTGACTCAGACAATGGCAACCTTTTATGGGAAACTACCCTGGGTCATGAAACGAATGCTCAACCATCGATGTTTATTGTTAACGGGAAACAATACCTGGTGATCAATGCCACCTCGAATTTCACAGCAGACAGCTATGATCATTCTGGTAAGTCCGGAGCTTTGCCAAAAGGTTATGTATTGTATGCCCTACCGGATCGTAAATAATTAAAGGTATAAAACAGAATTTTTTAATTGACAACTAAATCATCTCAGTATCATGAAAAGATTTTTTGCCATTTTCCTGACAGCCATAACAATAACTGGTATTGCCCAACCAATCAAAGAACGCATCACGCATAATGATCCTTTTCAATACCGGTTGTTATCCGCGGTGCATGCTGGGGCAGGACAAATGGAATTTACAGAAATGATTGGCCGGAATAAATTGGCAACCAATTTTCTTTACCTACATGCTGGAAAGATTCATGCAAAAGGAGGCATTGGGCATCATTTTCATCACAGCATTGAAGAAATGTATGTATTGCTGAACGGTGAAGCGGAGTTTACTGTTAATGGCCGCACATCACGGTTAAAAGCCCCGGTGGTAGTTCCCTGCAAACAGGGTGAAGCACATGCTATTTATAATTCAACGGGAGAACCTGTACGCTGGCTCAACTTTGCGGTAAGCACCATTAAAGCAAAAGGTGATGCTTTTGATCTAGGTGATACCCGTGTGGGTGCCAACATTGATCCTGTTCCGGTATTTGTATCAGGACAATTGGAGCGGAATACACTCAAACCTAATAATCCTGCTTATCCTGGTAAAGAGATACTCTCCCGCCGGGTTCTTGGACCAGAAGTTTTTCGAACTAACTGGAGTCATGTTGACCATATGATAATTCCTGCTGGTGGCTCGTCCGGGCTTCATTTACTGGAAGCTGTAGAAGAAGTTTATTATGTGATAAAAGGCTCAGGAAAAATTACCTTGAATAATGAGAATGCAACTATCAAGTCTGATGATTCTTTTTTTGGATCTTTAGGAGAAAAGCTGACACTAAACAATGATGGTAAAGAAGACCTTGAATTATTGGTAATAGGCATAACAGCTTCTAACCAAAAGAACCGGATCATTGAAAAGCCACTGTCAAAACCAAAAGCAGTGGTTTTGCAAATGGATTTTATAGTTTCAAAAGAAAATGCTGAAGCTTTTGAAAAAATGTATTATTCCATTTATGTACCGGCTATGACGGTGCAGCAAGGATATCTTAGTTCTAAGCTGCTGCGCCTTTATCCGGAAAATGTTTCAAAAGAAATACAGGCCGAACCAACCAGCTATAATTATCAGATCCAGATATCTTTTGATTCTGAAGAAAATCGCCGAAAGTGGGTGGCAAGCAGTCAACACCAGATTGCCTGGCCTGCTGCAACGAGCCTTGCAAAAGAATACAAGTGGCGGGGATATGATGTTATGGGCGATGATGAGCAGCGATAAGCAATCATTAGATACACTCATAATAAAGCAAGTAAGAAAAGAAGGTGAAACGAAAAATTTATTATCCGTTTTTTCATAACAGAAACAGGGATGAAAAAAAATGCTGCCGGAACAATTTTAATCATTACATTTTTTTGTCATTAAATGCAATGGCACAGAAATATCATAGTGACACCGGTGATGGCACCTATACCAACCCCGTCATTCCTGCTGATTTTCCCGATCCTGATGTGATTTGTGTGGATGATACCTATTATAGGGTAACCACTACCATGTTTATTTTTCCGGGAGTAACGGTGCTGAAATCAAAAGATCATGTAAACTGGGAATATGGCAGTAATGCAGTTCCACAATTCGGCTTCAGCAAATGCTATGATCCTGATAGCTGCAGCCGGTATGCTCATGGTCAATGGGACACAAGTATAAAGTATCATAAAGAGAAGTTTTATTTACTGTTTATTACGTTGGATGAAGGGGGGTTTATTTCCTGGGCCACAAAAGCTGAAGGCCCATGGGAAATTAAAAAATTGCCAAAAGGTTTTATGACCCGGGGCTGTTCTTCGACGCAGATGAAAAGATTTATGTAACACATGGCTATGGAAAAATTTCCATCGCAGAACTTAATCCCGATTTTTCACCAAAATCAAATGACTCTTTAGTTTTTACCAGTAATAAATTCTGCCTGTTTAATTATGCAACCAAAGAAACAGGAGGATTTTTTGATTTTGACTGGTTCAGAGCAGGTAGTGATTTGACAAACTAAAACATTTGTTTTATAAACCTTAAAAGTGAAAGAATAAAATTAATGTTCAGGATTACAAAGTAAAAATGAATAGTTTGCAGCAGCAGGATGGAGAACATAACGAAGATCCCGGTTTTATAATTTTGCTGGCCTGTGCCTGCAAATTATTACGTTTGAAAGCACAGTGGCACAGTAATAATTTTAATGCACTCCCAAAAAAATGAACAACTTTAAAAGCATGAAAAAAAGATATTTTATTTTATTCATCAGCCTCATGACCATGTCATTTGTTTTTGCACAATCCGCTCAACCATGGAAAGGTAAAAAATGTGCTGTGGTACTCACCTATGATGATGCGATCGATCAGCACTTGGATAATGCCGTTCCCGTATTGGATTCACTGGGATTGAAAGCTACCTTTTACCTGACGGCATTTTCAACATCTATGCAGGCAAGAATGAATGACTGGAAAAACCTGGCAACAAAAGGGTATGAACTGGGAAACCATACGCTTTATCATCCCTGCGACGGCGGCCCCGGAAGGGGATGGGTAAAACCGGAATATGATTTAACCAAATACACCGTGCAAAGAATGCTGGATGAAACAAGAATGACCAATTTGTTTTTACAGGCGCTGGATGGAAAAACAAAAAGAACCTTTGCCTTTACCTGCGGTGATATGAAGATCGGCGACTCCTCATTTATACTTGCCATGAAAAATGATTTTGTGGCGGCAAGAGCCGTAAGAAATCAAATGCATAAAATAAATGAGGTTGACCTGTACAATGTAGACTGCTATATGGTCAATGGAGAAACGGCCGGGCAAATGATTGAGTGGGTAAAAAAAGCCAGGGAAACAAATTCGCTGCTCGTTATTTTATTTCATGGAGTGGGTGGAGGCAATGCATTAAATGTGGCTGTTCCCGAGCATCGGAATTTCCTGGAGTATTTAAGCAGGAATCAAAAAGATATTTGGATAGCTCCCATGCTTGAAGTGGCTGAGTACATTAAAGAACAGCAGGCAAAATAAATTATTTTAAACTGTTATTTTTTTGTGTACCAGTTCCATATTTAGTTTCAGGATCATTTATACTTCTGTCGGTCTTCGAAACCTGTAAGCGGCCTTTGTTGTGTGTATGCAAAAACACCAAAAAGGATTCGATAAAAAATACAACATTTCCAGGATACATTATGACGGGAACGGCCATTCAAATGATCTGTACATCAAGGAAGGCAATCTGGCGTTTACTCTTGGATGCGGCTCCGGGGGCCGCTCTATTTTTTGGTTTTAGACTTCTTTAGCACCGACTCGTACATCCCGATCCAATCCTTCACGGTCATTTTGCTCATCAGCTCACCAAACAATTTAAAAGGGATCTTTTCGGGCTTTTTGAAGCGGATACAGCTTTTTCCCATGTCCAGTTTAGCGTCGGTATGTTTCGGGTATTCCTTCACGAACCATTCCAGGAGCTTAGGATCAGAATAAATACCCA
>JBPPMM010000534.1:0-3104 GCA_051306075.1 Chitinophagaceae bacterium | reverse complement strand
CTATGGAGACCAGCCGGCAGAATATGCTTTCATTGGTACAAACTGAAAAAACGCTGTCCTTTGAAAAAATATTTGAAAGCGCTGAAAACAGGGTTCACGCCATCTTCCTGTTTTTATCATTACTTGAATTAATACAACTAAAGTTCATGAAGATCATCACCGGTGAAGGCAAAAATAATTTCATCATTGAGTATAATGAGCCGGAAAAACGACTGGCTGAGCTCGATGACGAATTGGAAAAATAAGAAGAGCAAATTGGTATGTGAGCTACGGCAAATGATAATTTCTAAGAACAGTAAACTTTAAACACTTAAAATTTTTATTTATGAAACGTTACGCTACCGCAAATTGGAAAGGAAATGGAAAAGAAGGAACCGGAACAAATTCTACGCAATCAGGTGTTATAAAGGATGCGCAGTATTCCTACAAAAGCCGGTTTGAAGAAGGCATCGGTACTAATCCTGAGGAATTGGTTGCTGCGGCACATGCCGGTTGTTTTTCCATGAAACTGAGTTTTGTTTTACAGGCTGCCGGATTTACCGCGGAAAATATTGACACAAAATGCACCATAACGCTGGGCGAGGGAGTAATTACAGAAAGTCACCTGGAAGTAAAAGCCAAAGTACCCGGGATAGATGCAGCTAAATTTGAAGAATGCGCTACAGAAGCGAAAGCCAGTTGTCCTATAAGCAAATCATTGAATTCGAATATTGCCATTACAATGGATGCAAGTCTCGCTTAAAAAAGACATGAGCCTGGCGAAGAGCCACAATGCACTTCGTCAAGCTCCATGTTAAAGCTGATAAACAACAAGAGCCTTGCCTTCGGCAAGGCTCTTGAACATTCATTTTGGCAAATTTATTTTTGAATAATTAATTGATGCCTCTCCTTATAACTGCCATTTACAATTTCAATAATATAAGTTCCGGTTGACAATCCCGATGTGTTAATACTTGCAGTTTTTACTTTGTTGAATGGTTGATATTTTTTAAGTGTTCCCTCAAAATCATAAATTCTCACTTCATCAAAAGTTTTATTCTCTGTAGTTTGAGTTTTGCCTTCATCAGTTGAAACAGTTATACCGGTAGAAGCCGGGTTTGGAGAGACCATATAATAACTGCCACATGGAGGAATATATACATCTTTATAAGTTAGTGCTGAGGTGCTACAAGTGGTAGCTTTTACCGAAATACTATAGCTAACATCGCACAGATTTTTGGTGATAGGAATCTGAGCAAAAGTTCCATGGTAAATAGTTTGTAGCACTCCATTTTTATACCATCTATAATCAGTTGCTTCTGGTATTACATCCACCTCAACTTGAATTTTACCAGTATATGGATCAGCTAAAAGGACATTGATCGGGCCTGGTTGAGGAGAACCTGCGGTTAATGTTGCACTTGCATCTGTACTTGAAATATTATTTGGATAGTTTGCTTTAGCCTTTATAGTATTAATCGACGAACCACCCGCTATAGAAATATTTATCGTGGTGCTGGGCGTGGTCAAAGTTTGCAGACCATTGCTGGTAAATGTCACCCCTGGATTCCCCGCAATTGTGTATGAATAATTGGAAGCACCACAAGTTGAATTGATTGACATATTAGCAGACGAAGTGCAGGACTTAACTGAGGACGTGGTAAATGCCGGAGCCTCGGCTACACGGCTTGTATTAAAAGTTCTTGTATCTGTATATCCACACGTTAAATGGATTGTCGCAATCAAGGGTCCTGCTGAAGCAGCATCCGGTGTAAATGAAACATCATTACCATTAGCCGAAATGCTTGTTTGAACCCATCCTGCCGGGGGTTGCCAGGTAATATTATATTGACCTACATTGTAAGTATAATCGCAAAAACTGGTGCAGGTATAGGTATTTAAACTATAACTAACTGTACTGGTTGTGCAACCATAATTGGGTGGCGGGGTAGATGTAGTAATGTCCAGAAAATTTAAGTCCTTTATAGTTGGAGTAAATGTGGTTGACGTATAAGGTGCTGAAAGAGTACCATCGGTTTTTTTATATGTAACCTTACAATAAACATTTGTAGGCCTGGAAATAATTACCCATTGTAAAATAGGATCACTTGGATCGGTTGTAGTTCTAACGGATACCCCATTCACAAACCATTCATACTTCGCAACCATGGCATAACTAGCGGGCAGGTCTCCTTTAACTTTAAAAAATAATGTTCCGCAAGGATTAATGGGTCCCAAATTTGTAGGACTACAAATTTCACCAGATGGGGTACTATTAGAAAGAACGCAAATGGATTCGTTATCTGCAAATGACACATAACTAATCAAGAAAAGGACAAAAACTAAGTAAATTTTTTTCAATTTAATTTTTTTAAAAATTAGGATTATTAAAAAACACATAATTGACACCAATTGTAAAAACACGATTACCCCCTTTATTTTCACTATAACGATTGCCGACTGCATCAATACTATACAAAGTATTAAATCCATAATTGTAACGTACTTCAGCACCAATATTTTTTATAATTTTATAGTTAAGGCCGACTGCTAAACCCACATCAAACTTGGGAGGATAGTTTTTTGAGACATTCAAGTTCTCAATATCAGAAACAAGCAGATGGGCAGATGTCAGATAACCTAATTCAGGCCCAAAAAAAAGAGATGTTTTATGATCAATTTTGTATCCTAATAATATTGGTACATTTAAATAATTGAATCTTGTGATTAATTTCGAGTCACCAATTTGATTATAGGATTTATGGCCTTTCGTAGAATAAAGAAATTCAGGTTGTAAAAATAATTTTTTATGTATTGGGATTTTAGAAAACGCACCTGCATACCATCCTACCCTGTTTTTTGGGTAGGCAATTAGATCTTTGGTAGTAGCTATATTAATTCCCGATTTAACTCCAAAACTTACCTGGCTGCAACAAGCATAGCCTATTAATGAAAACCAAATGCTGAATATTATTTTTTTAATTAATTGGAGGGGGGTAGTTTGATAATTGTTCTTCATCTTAGTTGATAGGGTTGCTATTGAAATGTTTTACAATGATAATATTATAATTCAATCTTAAAATTGTTTTTTTAAAGAATCAACAGAATAAATTGTCCATCGGTTC
>JBPPMM010000504.1:0-5607 GCA_051306075.1 Chitinophagaceae bacterium | reverse complement strand
CCGGTTGGGTCGTAATTTTTATATGAGCGTTCTTCACCGCTATAAATCTTGTAATTCTCAAATCTGAATTCTGCGCCCAGTCCTAAATTCAAACCGGCAGCAATATCAGCGAAGGATTTGCTGAAATCAAGATTGGTTGTATTCTGCAAAAAATTAAATCCTCCATCATCAAAATGATTGGGTGTTGATTGACCGATGATAGATGCGTTGAATGTTTTATCACCGTAATAATGAAAATCATTATAACCGGTATTGTTACTTAAATCCCAGTTCCAATCTTTTCCCGCAGTTCCTCTTATTCCTGCTGCAAATGAAACATCGGTAATATGAGTTAGAATATGCGGGTTATAATAAACTTCACCATCCGTAGCTGTTCTCATAATCGATGGTACCAGGATAGGATCGTAATTGAGGTCGGCGGGGTAGCGGTCAGGTCGGGCACTTAAATTCCGGGTATAAGCAAAGGCATCCGATGCTTTATAATTATATCCCCCGAAAGAATAAAAAGTAGTTTTGCCATTTGTTCCCGATGGTATTTCCATATTATACATAGCGCCTGCCGTATTAAGGGATGCATCTCCAAAGCCACGGCGACCAGTGTTTATGTACACCAATGAGTTTTTATTAGTAAACGGGCTGGTGGTGTCTGCCTGCCTGTAAGTTTTTCCCTGTGTCAGAAAATCCAATGATACATTGATAAAACCGCCGTTCTTTCCAATTGAAAAACCATTGTTGGCGGAAAGGGTGAATGTATTACCATCTATTTTGTTACCGGAATAGTATTGATTGCCTGCATTGAATTTTTCGGTGTTGAATTTAGTATCATAATAGCCACTCCACCCGGCATTGACCGTCCAGTGATTTATGTCCTTTTTTAATATGATATTTATTACGCCGGCAATAGCGTCAGAACCGTATTGAGCGGAAGCTCCATCTCTCAAAATTTCAATTCTGTCAACTGAAGCTTCAGGAAATCCATTCATATCAACTCCTGAATTTGCACGGCCGCGGGTGCCGAACAAACCAACAAAGGCTGTCGGGTGTCTTCTTTTCCCATTGATTAGTACAAGGGTATGGTCGGGTCCAAGGCCCCTGAGTGTGCCCACATCAATATGGTCAGCTCCGTCGGCTCCGCTTTGTTTGTTATAATTAAAGGAGGGAGCTGCCATATTTAATACGGAAGTCAAATCCATTTTGGCTGTAGCTAAGCCGATCTGGTTGATACGAATAATATCTACAGGCACCGGCGTTTCTGTTTTTGCTCTACCACTTCCCCTTGTTCCCACAAAAACAATTTCACCGAGTTCAGTAATTTCAGAATCCAGGCTAATGGACAAAGAAGATGCGGATCCTACTTTTACGGTTTGGCTCTTATAACCAATAATAGATATTTCCAATTCATCCCCGGAACCGGCTTGTATACTGAAATCACCCGTTGAATTTGTTTGTACTCCGCGGTTAGTTCCTTTTACTTTGATTGATACATCGGCAAGAGGAGCACCATTATTATCCGTTATTTTTCCCGCTACCGTTTGTTGTGAATAGCCAGAGATAGCCAATAGCAGTATTGCTGCAATCAATAAAAATTGATCTTTCATAAACAGTTTTTTTTATTTATTCGTTCTTGTTCTTGATTTTTTAGCCGGGTGGGCAATCGTTGGTGGCGTAAGTTGAAGTTAGATAAAAGTGTAAAACAAATAAAGAAAATGTTTCCGCTCCGGGTCAGGTAGTAAATTATTTTTCCATTGATTCACTCTTAACCATATTGGTTACCCTGCCCGGATATTCTTCCAATGCTCTTTCAAGACAATCCATGGCCGCATCGATGGATTCCAGGTTTAATACATAAGCCAGGCGAACTTCATTTTTACCCAAACCATTTGTACCATAAAAACCAGTGGCCGGAGCCAGCATCACGGTTTGGTTATTATAGGAAAATTCCTCCAGCAACCACTGGCAAAATTTATCGGAATCGTCTATGGGCAAACGGGCGATTGCATAGAAGGCACCACCGGGATTGGGACAAAATACTCCCTGCATGGCATTTAGCCTCTGCACTAATAAATTTCGGCGTGAAAGATATTCTGCCCTTGGTGCATCAAAATAATGATCCGGGAGATCTATTGCCGCTTCCCCCATGATTTGTGCAAGACCCGGAGGACTAAGCCTTGCCTGTGCAAATTTCATTGCTGCATTATAAACCGATTTGTTCCTGGTAACCAATGCGCCGATCCTTGCACCGCAGGCACTGTATCTTTTACTGATCGTGTCCATCAATACTACATGTTGCTCCAGTCCTTTAAGATGCATAGCACTTACGTATTCTGCGCCGCTGTGCTCACCATCAGGAGGGTAACAAAATTCACGATAAGCTTCATCGCTGAACAGATAAAGATCGTACCTGATGCAGAGGTCTTTTATCTTTTCCATCTCCTGGCGGCTATATAAATATCCGGTTGGGTTATTAGGATTGCAAATGACGATCGCTTTCGTTTTAGATGAAATCAATTTTTCAAAATCCTCAATTGGAGGCAATGCAAAACTATTTTCAATATAGGAAGTAACCGGAACAACCTTAACTCCGGCTGCACAAGCAAAGCCATTATAATTTGCATAAAATGGTTCGGGAATAATGACTTCGTCCCCGGGATTAAGACAGGTAAAAAATCCAAACTGAATCGCTTCACTTCCACCAGTGGTGATCATAATCTGATCAAAGCTGATTTCAATACCTACTTTCTTATAATACCCGGCCAGCTTGCGACGATAGCTTTCATTACCCGCACTATGACTATACTCCAGCACCTTCATTTTAGTATTGCGAACGGCATCCAAAATGGCAGGTGGCGTTTCTATATCTGGCTGACCTATGTTGAGATGATACACTTTTATTCCTTTCATTTTTGCTGATTCCGCATACGGAACCAATCTCCGAATGGGGGAGGCAGGCATTTGTTCTCCTCTTTTTGATATAGTTAGCATGGGCCAAAGTTAAGCGGAATCGGGAATTTAATTTTTAGTATGCAGGCACTGTGAAATTTTAAACAAATAAACTCAGTGTCTTTTGAATTGCATATGAAATCATAAAAAAATGTTGTAACACAATTTTGTTGATGATGCCGGAGTTTTAGGACCATATCTTTTACCAGGAAATTATTTTTCACCTCACCAATTAAACACCATTATTTGACTGCTATCTACTCTTTATAAACCAACACAATAATTTCCCTGATGGAAAAATATTTGTTCACAGATGGAACGAATGTGGTAAGGGAGGTGCAGTCAAAGGAAGAGTTACATACGTTAATAAAATTATGCGGCGATACCGCAAAAGCCAGGATATGGATTGCTAATACCTGCGAATGGATTCCTTATACAGAATTCAGCAAACGATCCACGCCAAAGATCATTCCTCAAAAAAATATAGTTAAGCCTGCTGAAAAAATAATGCCGGTGACCATTGCCCCCAGATCAAAAGCTAAATATGCGGGTGCAGTAAAATTATTTTTCTCACTGGCAACCGGGTTGGCCATTTTCCTTGTTTATAATTTTACCAGGGTAAAATGGACAAGCCTTGCCCCCCTGCAAATAACCGCTGAGCGACCTGCAAACGTTCCGGTTATGAGTGTTGATTCATTAATAGGGGTAGTTGAAACTTTACGAGGACAAAAACTGGATAAAACAACACTCACTAATCTCCGCATACGCAACAACTGGCCAGACAGGATAATGCTTCAAATAAAGTGTGACCGTGATTCCGGCGCAGCGGGAATTAAATACAAAAACATAGAACTCTCTGTCGATAATTCTACCGGTTATCAAATTGATAACGTGGTAGTAGAATTAAAGGACTGGCAAAATGATGCCATTCACAAAACGGATACTTTCCATTTAAACAATATAGGTTATTCGGCGCTGTCGAACAGAATTCTGAAAAATGAATACCGGGGTGATAGCCTTTCTGTATCCTTCCTTTATATAAAGGCCAGGTCATTTAATTTCTGTTATTCGTTTGACAAAGAAAGCAATTATGGCAATCTGAATGACAGGTGGTTTTGTAAGGAATAGAACAAGCATAGTGATGAAGGCGAAATGCTGTATCAAAAACGTCCTTCTATTCAAGGTTTATAAGAATTCTAAGTTCAATGTATCAATTTTGAAATTCTTTAAAAGAGGGAAGATGGAGGGTTGTTAAAGTGGCAACGAAGGACGTTGCAATCTTATCATTTTTAAAAGGAAAAAATTATGGCTCTCTATTATCTGCCTTTACTTATCCGAAGCGATCGTTATTTTGTTGCAAAGCTTGACCATGATTCTTCTACCGGAAACAGGGAAGAAACAGAATTTAATTTCGTAGCCTACGCTGATGACAGGGTGATGACTCCGTTGATCACTATTGAAGATCCTGCTAAGATAGTGCTGAACCAGATGGCGCCTTCCGACAAGCAGGATATTCTGTTAAGGGAATGCCATATCTCCATGTTAAAAAAAGGTAATGATTTTGAATTACTGATTACGAAGGCAAATGAATTTTCGGTCACCACTTTTAATGACGAAGAGTCCGGAATTCGTCTTGATTATTCAGCCATACAAAAAAGAATTACGGTACATTATTATAAGCATAAGGTGCAGGTATATCCTGTTCACATTTATGTAACCTTGGCCCAGGGTGATACCGAAACATGGTCGGGAAAGTTTCAATTCTCGATTGTCCCTTGTAAAGAAAGTCATCGGGTAGTAATTGATTTTGGTAGTGAAGCGAGCCAGGTGGGTTATAAAAACTGTGGTCCTCAATCGAGCATAGTACAGTATGATCTGTTGGAAAACGTAATCAGCCAATTAAACAGGGGAGATAAATCCAAAAACTGGAAACGGGAAGATTTTTTGAACCATGAACCCGGGCAGCCCTTATTGTATCGTTCATTTTATGCAGTTAAGAAAAATATTACCAAAAAGGAAAGGGAGAAATTTCCTTTCAATTTTACCGGTGATTGGTTACATGATGAAGTCAGGTTATTTATTACCCGCCAGGAAGTAGCTGCTACGCAATTTACATTTCGTGACCAATACGAGATCATACCCAATCTCAAACTGGGCATTGAAAAAAGCCTGCAACTCGTGATCGATAATTATACCGAAGATTATAGTATCCGATCGCACAAAAAAGAATTAGTAAGTGCCATATTATTGAGAATATTAAAATTGATGATAAGCACTAAACCCGATTTTCAGCGGGGTGGTATAATCGTTACCCTGCTGGTTCCGAATATATATACGCAACATGATGTATTTGAATTGCTGGGTGAACTGCGCAATCAAACTGAAAATCTTCTTGAATCACTGCATATCCCTTCGGAGACTTTATATATCGAATATGAGACCATTTCAGAAAGTGATGCTGCATTTATGGGTTATCAGCAAACTAATACTGCGGATGTCCGGTTGTCAAACGGTGAAATGGCGCTGGTGATCGATTGTGGCAAAGGCACTACCGATATTTCTATTTTAATGGCGGATAATAATGAAAATTATTCCAGCTTTTTCCGAACGGGTTTTGCAGGCGCCGGTAATGTGCTCACGTATGGATTCGTGGAAGATTTTTTAACC
>JBPPMM010000470.1:0-17482 GCA_051306075.1 Chitinophagaceae bacterium | reverse complement strand
AGCGCCTTTTTCATCACTCATTCTTTTATAGTTTCAAAAAATAGCCTGCTAAGTTTTGCATCTGCTTTGCCGGCAACCTCAATAATTTCCGCAATATTTACAGGCTTCAGGTTGTCCGGATCACATTCATCAGTTATAACAGAAACGGCCACACAAGGCAGTTGCATGTGATTAGCTGCAATGACTTCGGGAACAGTTGACATACCAACCATATCAGCGCCGATAATTTTTAAGTACCGGTATTCAGCTTTTGTTTCAAGATTCGGTCCGTTAACGGCCGCATATACTCCTTTTTGCAATTGTATACCCAGGTCAATAGCTTTTTGCTGCAGTTGGCTTTTCATTTTCTGGTTATAAGGTTCGCTCATGTCCGGAAACCGCGAACCTAGTTCGTCTAAATTTTTTCCGCTTAACGGATTGCTATATTGGAGATTGATATGATCATCAACCAGCACCAGGTCTCCCTTTTTGAAATTCAGATTAATACCTCCGGCCGCATTGGATAAAAAAAGTTCTTTAACACCTAAAAGCTTCATAACCCGCAAAGGAAAAACGATCTGCTGCATGGTATAGCCTTCATAAGCATGAAAACGCCCCTGCATGATGAGTACTTTTTTCTTGCCTATCGTTCCATATATCAGCTGGCCTTTGTGAAATTCCACAGTAGAAACAGGAAAGCCGGGAATGCTGGCATAAGGAATGCTGAGCTTCACTTCTACCTCGCTCACCAGTTGATGCAAACCTGTTCCTAATACCACACCCGTATCAGGATCTTTAATGCCGGATTCTTCCAGAAATTTTTTTGCTTTATATAAAAGTTCCATAATTAAAGTAATTAGCAGCAGCCACCCCCATCATAGAAAAAGCTGCTATCGGAAATAAAAATATCCTTTCTTCCTGATGCCGCTAAGGTGCTGGCTGTTTTGTCACAGACAGCTAATGGCTGATCAGGTATCAACACATGTCCTTTTCCATCATCATAGTATTCTTCAGCGCCATAATAAATGGCTGTTTTTCCAGTAAAGACACAAGGGCCATCCGCGGGAACAGGATCTTTAATAGCACAAACTTCTGCACTTTCGATAAAGATTAATTCATTTGTATCATACTTCCAGGGATCTAAAATTCTGTATGGCCGCTTCGCTCTTATTTCTACCGTTCCAAAGCCAGCGTCGGTTATCATTTTGATATATTCATTTAAAGGTATAGAGCCGCTCAGGCATAATGCTCTTAACCTTTCGTCTTCTCTTAAATGTTCAGGAATGTTCTGTTCGCAAATGGGGTCGGATAATACCAGTCTTCCACGCGGTTTTAATACACGGTACATTTCCTGTAAAGCTTTTTTTAAATCTTCATGTTTAAAAATATTGAAAAGGCAATTTTGCGCTGCCACGTCCATGCTGTTATCTTCAACAGGTAAACGCAATGCATCGCCTTTAACTAATTTTATGAATTCAGAACGGAACCAGGGGTTTTGCTTTTCAGCTTCTAAAAAGTTTTCTTTGCTTGCTCCCAGCATTTCATCAACTACATCCACGCCTGTCACTCCTTCTTTTTGCCTGCTGAAATATGAAAACTGCAATAATTCCATTCCCCCACCTACACCTACATACAAAATCCTGGGGTTATTAACCAGGTCCCTGGGATTAACAGTACTGCCACATCCGTAATTCATTTTTAGCATCCTTTCCGGAATTTTCAGTCCGGGTAATTGCCATATTGGGGTGGTAGTGCAACACAGGCCCACTTGTGGATTTTCTGCTGCTCCCTTGTAAACGTTTTTTGTAGTTTCTAAATAAGAAGAATTCATGATAAATTTTATTTTAAGTTACGGCACCTCCACAGCTGCTGCCTGATCCGGCAGTGCAACCAAAACAATGTTGCCCGATAATGATTTCCCTTCTATTCAATTCCCGGTTATTAAATTCCCGGATATGATTATTGTTTCCCTTGACTTTAAGCTCAAGCATCTGGTTAAAATCGCAATCGTACAAGAAACCATCCCAACCAACTGAGATCGTATTGCGGCACATGACATTTGCCGCAGCAACAGGGTTATATGCGGTTACTAATTTTTCCATATAGTTTTCATAATTGCCACTTGTGAGCAAATAATCAAGATACCGGTTGATGGGCATATTAGTAATTACAAACAAATCGTTGAAAAAAACGCCAAACCGGGATTGTAATTCCAGCTTATATTCTTTTTGCAAAGCCTCCTGTGAAGGTGGTAAAAAAGCTCCCGCAGGATTATAAACAAGATTTAGAATGAGCCCGGTTTCTTCCTTACCATAACCTTCTTCATTCAGCATTTGCAATGCTTTGATGCTGTCTTCAAATACGCCATTACCCCGCTGCCTGTCCGTTCTGTCCTGGCTATAAAACGGAAGAGAGGAAACAACCTCTACTCCGTGTTTTTTATAAAACGCAGGCAGGTCAGTGTATTTTTTATTGGCCATGATGATCGTGAGATTACACCGAACAATAATATGCCTTTCTAATTCATGAATTTTTTCAACGAACCACCGGAAATGCGGATTTAATTCCGGCGCCCCTCCCGTGATATCTACTGTTTTAAAATGAGGGTTAGTTCGCAATACATCAAGGCACAGCTGCATAGTGTCCCTGGTCATGATTTCCTTACGGTCTGGTCCCGCATCTACATGGCAATGCCTGCAAGCCTGGTTACACATCTTGCCAATATTCACCTGGAATATTTCTATTTGAGCAGGCCGAAGGGGATATAAACCGGACTGTCCCAATTTTGCTTGGAAGGGAACCAGGGCAAATTGGCCCGATTGTCCATGTTCTATAATTTCAATTTGCTCATGGGCGTCGGCAAGTAAACTATGTTGAGCCTTTAATGATTTCATAATAATTACATCGCAATTTCTTTCACTTTGTTCATCATCTGTACTCCATGCACCAGGGAAGCTCCGCCGCGAATAGCGCAGGCCACATGTACCGCTTCCATCATTTGTGCTTCGCTCCAGCCCTTTTCAAAAGCATCGCTGCTATAGGCATCGATACAGTAAGGGCATTGCACTGCGTGAGCAACAGCCAGTGCGATCAGGGATTTTTCTCTTGCAGTTAATTCACTGTCTTTAAAAACTTCTCCATAGTAAGAAAAAAATTTATCGCCAAGGTTTTTCTGAAAATCCGCCACATTACCAAACTTTGAAAGGTCTTTAGCATTGTAATAATGTTCTGTCATATTGGTTTAATTTAAAAGATTCGGTTCTCAGACGTCTTGAATAATAAAGAGGCAACAGGAAAATACAGGATTTTATAAGTTTGGATATAAAGGAAGCGGCCTGAAACATTGTCCATGACAAGCACTAAAATATTTTTATGCAAAGCTTACCGTGCTCTGTTTAATCATTAATTACGGCCTTATCACATAACCAGATGGGTTAGCAGCCACATTTTTGTAATAAAAAATTGTTGCCGCTGCCTGAAAAAGAAAGCTTTGGTATTTTCACAAGATAACATTGGTTCACATATTAAGTTCATATGGCAGGCGTATTAGCATCTTTTCTGGCTTGAAATCAATAAGTATAAAAACAATATCGATACCAAAAACCGGCTGGTTTAAAGGGTTATTACTTCATCGTTAAAATTATTTGCCTGTTTCATATATGGGAATAATCTGCCCCACTGATATCCAAAAAACAGTGGCAAGTCAAAACCAACTGATGTATTATTTTACTATGCTGATGCATTGCATAGAAAAGCTAACCTTGTGCAGTTAGAATCATAGGTGAAACTTGCCAGTTTGTTATTAAGTCGGAATTATTCAGAATTCCTGACAAGAAAAGGTTTCATGATAGGTTATGAGCAATCCCCTTTGTTTCATTTGGGGTAAATATGAAGTACAGGGATATGAATTGCCCAGGCTTAATCAGCCGGTAAATAAATATCAAATATTGCACCATTGTCCGATTCACCACTGGCTGTGATAACGCCATTGTGATTTTCCACTATTTTTTTTACTATAGCAAGCCCGATGCCCGTTCCGTTATATTTTTCTTTTCCATGCAGTCGTTGAAACAGCTCAAATATTTTTTTACTGTATTGTTGTTCAAATCCAATACCATTATCAGCCAGGCGAATGTGACTATATAGTTTATCGGGATTAAGTCTAACGTTCCTGAATTTCTCACCTTTGGCTTCTTCGCAGTATACTGTGATTTTTGGAATTCTGTCCTGGCTTGAAAATTTTAAAGAATTATTTATAAGATTGTAAAGTAATTGGTGAAACTGGAAAGGAATAATTTTTACGTCACACATAGTTCCCGTTTCCAGTATTGTTTTTTTATTTTCCAGTTCTTCCTTGAGGGTTTCCTGTACTTTTTTCATAATTTTTTGCAGGAGCTGCACTTCAAATTTTTTCTCCTCATTATTTGTCCGGGAGTAGGCAAGCAAGTCTTCAATCAGGGTCTGCATTCTTTTTGCAGAGCTTTGCATTCTTTGAAATTTATCTCTTACAAATTCCGATAAATTTTGTGATTCACTCTCCTGGATCTGTGAGGCGAAGGTTTGAATCTTGCTCAATGGCTCCTGCAGATCATGGCTTGATATGTAGGCAAAGGATTGTAATTCCTTATTCATTTTTTCCAGGTCACTGTTTTTTTCGTTTAGTTCCTTTGTTCTGTCCAACACCTGCCGTTCAAGTTCGTTTGTAAATATTTTTTGCTCTTGTATGTCGGTACTTGCGCCCACCCACATTTGAATATTGCCATTCGAATCTCTTTGAGCAATAGCCCGGCTGAGCTGCCAGCGATATTCACCGTCATACCTGCGGAAGCGGTGCTCAAATAAAAAATCTTTGCCTGTTGATACCGATTCCATCCAGGCATTGATATTGGATTCCCTGTCTTCAGGATGTACAATTTGTATCCATCCATCTTTATTAAGCTGTTCCGGGGTAAGTCCTGAATAACTGAATACTGTTTGGTTATAATAATTAATATGACCCTGGGGATCTGCAGTCCAAACCTGCTGTGGAAGAGAATCAGCGAGGAGACGGAATTTCGCTTCACTTTCCTGTAATACCTGCTGCAATTGTTTTTCTTCAGTTATATCCCGAAGGGTTCCTACCAGTTTTACGGGTTCTTTCTTTTCGTTGTAAATAGTTTTACCCTGTAGTCTTATCCAGCGAATCGAATGATCAGTTTTTTTCAGGCGTGCTTCAAAAAAATAAACCCCGGTTTTCAAAGCTTTCTCAAAAGCCTTCTCTACTATATTTGCCAGGTCATCGGCAAGGATATGACTGCGGATCTCGGCATGAGTTAATTTTTTGGATAGGTTATGTCCATAGATCTCTGCCATGCGGGGAGAGTGGATCATTTCGCGGGTTTCAAGATCTAATGCCCAGGTTGCAAGTTCAGTAGCTTCGGCTGCTAATCGGGACCGTTCTTCAGCATCTTCCACGTTTTTGCGTGCCTCCACTTTATCTGTTACATCATTTACCGTTATCATAATGCCCGACACTTTTCCATCCGGTTCAAACAAAGCAGCATATTCAAAATCGAGATAAAATTTCTGCATACCATCATCCCCCTGCACATAGGCAAGCGATTCTTTTTCGGTGTGCGATTTGCCCGAAGTAAATACCTTATCCAGCAGCTCCGGATATTTTTGTTGTTTCAGTTCCGGAAAAACTTCTAAAATTGATCCGCCAATTACATCAGCTTCTTTCTTACGCCATACATTTTCAAACATCACCGTATTTGCCGATTCAATAATATAATCCTTGCCTCTTAGTATGGTCATGGGTATGGGTGATTGCTTAACCATGTTACGGAAATGCTTTTCACTTTCTTCCAATAAATGCTTTGCCTTTACTGTTTCTGTTACTTCTGTTGCTACTACCATGATGCCGGTAATAGAACCATCCTCTTCTTTTAACGGATGATAAACAAAATTGAAAAAAGCCGGATCAGGTTTTTCCATGCGTTTTAATGTAGCGGGAAATTCGTTTCCATAAAACGGTACCCCGGTATTTACTACTTCATTAAATAGTGGGCCTACCAGGTCTTTAACTTCCGGCAATGCTTCAAAAATAGAAAGCCCGATAAACTCGTTAGGTTTTTTATCTACAATCAATAAATAGGTATCATTTGCCTGTTCCACAATAAAATCAGGCCCTCTGAAAATGGCAATGCCCAACGGCGCCTGTTGTACAGAATCCCGGAATCGTTTTTCACTCTCTTCTACTTTCTGTTTAGCTTCATGCAGTTCGGTAACTTCTGCTGCAGTATTCATTACGCCATACACATTGCCGGAGGCATCAAATAAGGGTGTAAAACTGTAGTTAAAATAATACGATTTCAGTTTTCCATTTTTTAGCAGATCAACTTTTTGGTTTGTGGCATGAAATGGTATTCCTATTGAAAATACTGCGTTTACCTGCTCAAAAATCTGCTGATTTTCCAACTCAGGTAAAATATCGGTGTATAATTTTCCAATAACATCATTTCCCTTGCCCCATACATCCAATATGGATTGATTGGCCAATGTAATACGCATTTCCTTGCCGGTATAAACACCAATAGGGAAAGGTGCATTTTCAACCAACGTGCGGATACTCTGTTCGCTTTCTTCAATTTTTTGGCGGGCTATTACCTGGGGTGATACATCAAAGCCAATAGCCATGATGCCATTGATTTTTTTTTCGGCATCATAAAGCGGTTCATATGAAAAATTTACATATACCGTTTCCATTGTTCCATTTTTAAAAAATTGAACAGGGAGTTCAGCTGTTGAAAAGCGATTGCCGGTATTCCGCACATCATTAAGTAATTCTTTTATCCCCTGGGTCAACAATTCAGGCATGGAATCAAAAGCAGACTTATTTAATACCTGTTCTTCTGTTCTTCTCCAGAGCTCTAAAGCGTATTTATTGGCAATTTCAACTACGTAATTATCTCCCCTCAGAATAGCAATGGCAACGGGCGCCTGGAGAATCATCAGCTTTAAATTATTTTCACTTTCTGCAATTTTTTGACGAGCCTTTACCTGCATAGTATTGTCAACCACCCACACGGCAACTTTGGAAACTTTTCCTTCTTCATTCTTTACAGGGGCATATACAAATGTTACAAATATTGTTTCTTCCTTACCGTGACGGATCAACATGACACCTACTTCATTGGCGTAATAGGGAACACCGGTTTTTATTACATCGCTTAGAGCCGTTTCATAATAAACCCTGGCTTCACTAAAAGTATCCCAATATTTCTTGCCCAGAATGTTTTCAATAGGTTTGCCGGCTATTTCAATGAAACGTTCATTTACAATTTCACTTACCGTTGTATCCGCATCCATAATACAAATGCCAATGGGAGCCTCTAAGACCATATTGCGGAAGTGTTGATCACTTTGTTCAGTTTTTCTTCTTGCTTTGGTTTGCTCGGTCACATCTTCCAGTGTTCCATTTAAGCGATAAGCAATCATGTCGTCATTGAACCAGGCCCTTCCTTTGGCATGTACAATCACTTCTTTTTTAGTTACCGGATTTATAATTGTATAATCAACATCATATTTACCACCTGATGAGTATTCCAAAGCCCTTTGAATAGCGTTTGTCACTTTTAGTTTGTCATTTTCTGCAATTGCAATAATAGCATCAGTAAGGTCGATATGTTCACCGGGAGGTAATCCAAACCACTCTTTTAACCTTGCATTTGCTGAAAATTTATTGGTAAGGGGATTATAGTCGAAAGTGCCCAATTGGGCAGCCTCAATTACAAATTCCAACTCACTATTACTTTCTTTTAAGGCTTCTTCTGTTTCCTTTTGTAATGTGATGTCAGTATTGGTTCCAAACCATTGAATAATTTCGCATTTATCATCTCTTACAGGTAAAACCCGGGTAAGAAATTGCCGAAAATTTCCATCAAAACCTTTCAGGGGAAAAACCATATCAAATGGCTCTCCTGTGGAAATTGAGTTTTTCCATTTGTCTATTACGTGCGGTAACTCTTTTGGGTCGTGCACCGATTGCCAGCCCCAGCCTTCCATTTGTTCCGGAGCGGTACCGGTATATTCATACCATTTTTTATTATACCAATATATCCATCCCTCTGAATTTGCCATCCAGGCCAGGTTAGGAATGTTGTCTGCCATTGTCTTAAACCTTTGTTCGCTTTCTTTTAACTCATCCTCTGCTCTTTTTTTATTGGTATTTTCAATTACAGTTACTAATACGCCTCCCACTTCTCCATTCTCCATTCTAATGGGGCTATATGCAAAATCGAAGTATCAGTTTTCAATAAAGCCATTTCTATTAAGTGGCAGCATGAAATCAGGAAAACTCACAGGTACGCCATTCATTACACCTTCAAACATAGAGTCTATGATATGCCATATTTCAGAAAAAGTTTCCCGGGTACTTATTCCTATTGCCCGGGGATGCTTTGTAGCGCCTAAAATAGGCCGATAACCATCATTATAAATTTGTGTATATTCTTGACCCCATGCGATATACATCCCAAACGGATTATCAAGCATGACAGACACCATTGTTCGTAAACTCTGGGGCCAGCCATCAGGATCGCCCAAAGGGGTTTTGCTCCAATCTTTTGCTCTTATCAGTTCACCCATTTCTCCACCACCAGATAGAAAATTGTACGAAGCGTTTTTTCCTTTCATTTCAAAATTTTACCGGGGTTGAATTAAAAAAGAATCTATTGAGGGTTGAACCAGGTTGTCTTGAGCTGCCATAAGCAGAACCTGGTGAATAACTTTTTTTAATGCTGGAAATCCTGATGGTTTGCGGATATAATAATTGGCGCCGTTTTTATATAAAGACGATGCAATTTCGGGGTTGTAAGAGGTAGAGAATATAATAACAGGGATGTTTCTCAATTTGTCGGAACCTTTAATTTCCAACAGGCAGTCAAAGCCTGTTTTCCGTGGCATGTTCAGGTCAAGAAAAATAATATCAGGCAGATTCTCCAATCTGGATGATAACAGATCCATCAGTTCCACCCCATCATTTGCTGTGGCGAGAGTAGTTGAAACAGGCAATTCTGATAAGGCTTCCGAAAAAAAAACGCAATCGTCCTGATCGTCATCGGCAAGTAAAAGTTTGAGCGGGGCTTCGTTCATGTTACAAATGTAAAAATTTAAATGACAGTTACATTTGCAAAGGAGGAGTGTAAACAGGAAGAATTTTACTTTCTGTTACTTCGCCATTCAAGGGTTTTCATGAGGCATAGAAGAAGTCGAAAAATCAGCTCACTAAATTGAGATTTGCTTTAAAGATTTTGCTTCGGGAAACCCATTATCGTACAACTTAAAGAAAGGTACCGGAATAGCACCTCAGGGTTGAAGCATAAATTTTTCTTTGGCTGGACGTTTTGCTTTCTCCTTACCAATCATAGTAAGAGCTTTGTAAATTACTTTTTTCAACATCGAAAATTCCCCTGGTTTCCTGATGTAATAATGGGCGCCTTTTTCATAAAGTAAGTCCACCACCTCTGAATTAAGGGAGGTAGAGAAAATAATAACGGGCAAATGCTTTAAATGCGAATTCATTTTTATTTCTAATAAACATTCATAGCCTGTTTTACGCGGCATATTTAAATCCATGAAAAGAATGTCAGGAAGTTTGTCGGCCAGGCCTGTTAAAAGATTCATCAGTTTTACTCCATCATTAACCGTTATTAAGGTGGCAGCAACAGGTAAACCTTCAAGGGCATCCTTAAAAAAAACGCAATCATCCATATCATCATCTGCCAATAAAAGTCTATGAGTGAGTTGATTCATTTAGTAAAAAATTCGGTTCTTAAAATTGTGCTGTCATTTTTGATGCTTACTAACCAAAAGGTTTGCCAATTACGTAACGGACACATTTTCGAATTCAAAACCTCCTAAGGTTCAGGCCCTTGACTCTAAATTAATAAAAGTAAAAAGAAAGTTCTGCCAGGCTAAATTATCAATACTGGGTGAATTCAGGGTAACCTGAGCAACTTTTTCATAAAAAAATTTAAGTCAGCGGATGTGTATTTATTGTCAGCTTATTTCCGGATGATATTTTAGAATCTGAAGCTAATTAGCAAGATGGAAATGATTGTTACTATGCCAGTCACCGTTTTCAGTTTCAGACTTTTCCCATTTATTTCGGCAGGCATTTTTCCAATGCTGTGTGGAAGCCCGGAGCCGCTGCCTGGCTTTTTAATAAAGTTAAATAGTAAGAACTAAGGCTGGGTGGCACCTGTCCCGATTTCTTTCGGGATTCGTCCAGCCCTGAAACTGAAGTACAATAAAATTAACTCTTATAATAGTTTCAATGTCAAGTTCACTATTGGCCATTCGGTGTTAGCAGACGTTTTGTTATTAGTTATTTTATTCTAGAGAAAGGTTTCCTTTTTGAAACTGAAGAATAATTTTTTTCATTAACCATTCCGCCTTCGGCACTGTGGTAGACTGGTTTAGCGAAAATATGATGCTGATATCTTTTTCCGGCTCATAAAACAACATGGACCCATAGGCACTGTTGTGTCCGACAAATGAATAACCCACAAAATCCCTTTTCTGAATACCTGATCCATATTGAATCAAGCGACTTGTGTTGCCCTTTACGGAATGTATGTTTTGAGACTGTATAATTAGTTTCAGGCTTTCTGGTTTTTTAAATAACATTCCTTTAATCAAACTGCGGATAAATATATCTAGGTCATTCATAGTTGAGGTCAACCCACCGCCGCCCCAGTCAAAAGATGTATTTATGATTTCTAAAGAATAAACACCGTAATATGGATAAACGACCGGCTTTATTTGCCCCGGCAACTCATAAAATTCAAGATAGGTATCATTAAGTCCAAGGGGGATAATTATATTCTCTCTATAAACCTGTTGAAGCGGCTTATTGGTTAGTTGTTCAATCAAAATGGCAAGCAACAAATAGTTTGTATCTGAATAATGAAACCCGTTTCCTGGAACAAAAGAGATCAAACAACTTGAACAAAAGCTTCAGTTGTTGCTGATACAATGGCAGCCCGAACAATTGAAAAACGTAAGCAGCATCAAAGGGATCGGTAAAAGAGCAGCAGCGATGCTTATCGTATTTACACAAGGCTTTAAGCATACAAAGAATCACCGCCAGTTAATCAGTTTTGCCGGTCTGGCCCCTACGCAGTATAGCAGTGGCAGCAGTATCCAGGGCAAGCCCAGGATCTATAAACGAGGCGGTAAAAACTTACGGGATGTATTATACATGTGCAGCATGAATGCGATGAAAACAAACAAGGCCTGTAAAAAATTGTATGACCGCTTAAGAGCAAAGGGAAAAACCGGGAATCAGGCATTAATAGCAGTCTGCAACAAATTATTAAAACAGGTATTTGTCCCGATAACTATCGGGATAAATACCAACAGCTTGTATCAGCCTAATTACTGCTCACCAAAACCATAAAAAAACAAGAAAATTGTTTGGTTTTTTACACAGTTCATGTTGTACGCCGTTTTTATTCCTCCCAACTATCTATCATTTCGAAGTTGTTTTGCACTAGCATCTTTTTAAAATCAGTTCTTGTCAAACTGTTTGCTGGTCTATAGTGCCAATGATGAAAGACATACTCCAAGCTGTAAAACTCTCTTGTCTGCTCGTATCCTAATTCAATGATTTGTCCAATGAACTCTTTAAAAACTTTCTCCTCTTTAGTATGCAATTTTATGGTCTTATGTTGGTCAAGTATAAGATTTGTCTCACCCTCAAGCGAATGAACTACTAAATCTAAATAACCATTTTCACTTGTATTATTTTGTTGTGTCTTTAAAAATTCGATAACAATTTTTTTGTCCGTAAAATGCTTTGCTACCCAAAGTTCTGTTTTATCATTGTCCCAAAAGTTTTTTATATAAACCCAAAAACCGTCCACTGTCGGTAAAAAACTAATAGCTTTTAAAAACACATTAATCAAGTCTGGTTTAGCAACGACCAATTCAAATTCAAAAATGCCATTTTCATTCTGTCCGTAGGCAACAAAGTTTTCTTTGATTAATGCATATTCATATTCTCCATCGTCCACGCTTTTAACAATACCAATAGGAGGGATGAATTCTTTGTCGGTGTCTGCAAATGGAAATGAGTGTGTTGTTTGTCGCATGTAAACGACTTCTGAAAGTTTAACTAGTTCGCTGTGTCTGTCAATTTCTTCAAAGTTGTCCAGCTTTGAAGCTTCAACCAAGTTCGGGTTATAATAATTCTCATTCTCAAATGCTTGAAAAGCTTTTGTCGAGGCGTCGCCTAAATGAATTCCATAAACATAAAAATTTCCGAACAATCCTGTTCTATCGTCGGCTTGTCCACTAATTAGAAAGTACCAAAGTTCTTTATGCATTGCGATTTGTAGAGTGTCCGGTAAAATGGCGTACCGAAAAGCATAGCTGCAGTGCTGGGATTTGTTGCTGTGTCCGCCCGGTGCTACTGCTGAATAAAGAATGTAAATTTTATTGTGACTACCAAATTAGTTTGCGCCATCATGAGCGTAGCAAAAATGCGCAGGCGGTTTTAGTATTCGGTCAAGCCTATGACTAAAGATGGTTAGCGACATGATGTTGATTGTACTTCCGTCCGCCAGCATTGACAGCTATGCACGGGTAGCAGCATACCCTTCTTCAGGTGCGTTTAGTTTAATATAACCCTAACTAAAATTCTGACGGTAACCGTAAGAGAATTCACTCACTTTTGGAAGTAGGCATGGCGTTAGGCGTCGAGGACTTTATAATGTGCGTACTTTTGGTGTGTTGGCAACCCGTAGGCAAGATAGGTTGTCCTTTTTTTATTGTTGTAAAAAAAGAAACCTGATGAAAGCACAATTTATAAATGAAAGAAAGAAACTTCTTGTATCCATAGACAGATTGCTCGAAGGTCCAATGATTTTTTTAGGTTTTGTATGGCTTGTATTACTTATAGTAGAATTAATATGGGGATTGTCCAAGCCATTAGACTATTTGAGCCTTACCATCTGGATTGTTTTTATTCTGGACTTTATAGTCAAATTTATTCTTGCACCTGGTAAACTAATTTTTCTTAAAAAAAATTGGCTTACTGCTATCTCACTAATTATTCCTGCGCTAAGAGTATTTCGCATTTTCCGGTTTGTACGTTTGGTCAGAGGTCTAAGAGGCATTCGGTTAGTTAGAGTTGTTTCTTCCATTAATCGTAGTATGAAGAGTCTTTCGGCTACTATGAGACGAAGAGCTTTTGGCTACGTTTTTCTATTGACTCTTGTGGTTACATTTGCGGGTGCTGCGGGTATGTATGCCATTGAGAAAGCTTATCCGGGGTTTAACAGTTATGGTATGGCATTATGGTGGACAGCTATGAGGGTTATTACTGCAGGAAGTGAATACTCTCCGTCAACGCCTGAAGGCAGAGGACTTGCCTTTCTTATAGCAATATTTGGCTATGCGATATTTGGTTACGTCACTGCTACTTTAGCTAGCTTTTTTATCGGAAGAGATGCGGAGGAAAAGGATACACCCGTTGCCGGTGCAAAAGATGTAACTGAATTAAAAAATGAAATTGTTGCACTTAAAAGAGCTATTGACAATATGACATCTAAGTTTTGATAACGTCGTGCTGGTTGGGTTGCTGCTAACGACAGTTTGTGAAAAAACTCGGTGCCGCTCTATAAATATACACACAATGTGAATGAACACAAATGCTGTATGATTTTTGAGTAAAAGGAGTATGCAAAACTATATTGAAGGAACCAATCGCCATCAAAGTTATTTCAGTACACTGGAAGAACAGGTAAGTACAGATAATGCAGTACGTCTGATTGATGCTTTTATTGAGAAGCTGGATTTAGAAAAATTAGGATTCAGTAAAATCATACATAAAAGCGAAGGCCGTCCGCCGTATGCACCCGGGGTACTTTTAAAACTGTATTTATATGGGTACCTCAATAAAATACGCAGCAGCCGCAATATAGAACTGCAATGGCTGTTGAAAAATCTTCAGCCCAATTATCACAGCATTTCGGATTTCAGAAAGCTGCATGACCACCCGCTGCAAAGCATGTTTAAGCTCTATGTTCTGTTTTTAAGCGATGCCGGTTTGCTGGGCAAAACAACAATAGGAATAGACGGCAGCAAGTTTAAAGCAGTGAACAGTAAAAAGAATAATTACAATCAAAAAAAGATAGACAAGCACCAGCAGTTTATACAAGATAAGACGGAAAAATATTTACAAGAGCTGGATGAACTCGACAAGCAGGAACAAACTGGTGATAAAAAAGAGCTGCACCTAAAAAAAGAAAAGATAACCGAAGGTCTTGCCAAACTAAAAGAACGTACTATAAAATACGATACACTACAAGCGCAATTAAACAAGACCAGTGACAAACAAATAAGCACCACCGATGCCGATAGCCGCAGCATCATTATAGTAAAGAACATTGTGGAAGTAGCGTACAACACGCAGAACGCAGTAGATGACAAACATAATTTGATAGTGCATACCCAGGCCACCAACATCAATGATGGTAAGGCATTGTACAATGCTGCCACACAGCCAGGCAAAATTTACAAATGCAAAAAGAAGATAAGCTGATGGTGCTGGCCGATAAAGGTTACCATACGGGAGCAGAGTTGCAGCAGTGCCAGCAGGAAAATATGATAGCACATGTAGCGTATAAAGAACAACCATCGGTAAAACATATTGCCCATGAATTTTTATCAGAAAATTTCAGCTACGATAAAACAACAGACAGTTACACCTGCCCTGCAGGAGCAGTGCTAACATCACTGGGTACCTGGCACGATAAAAAAGGAGAGGCAAATGAAACGAGTTATCGTTTTAAAACTTACCGGACCGATGCCTGTAAAACCTGTGCTTTAAAGAATCAATGCACCAAACTTCCTAAACGCATCATTCACCGCAGCGAATACCAGGATGCCGTTGACATGAATGATAATAACATCAAACAAAATCCACACTATTACAAACGAAGACAGGCAATCTGCGAACATCCCTTTGGTACAATAAAAAGACATTGGAGCTATACGCATACCTTGCTAAAAGGGTTACAAAAAGTAAATGGAGAAATGAATCTGATTATGTTCTGTTACAATTTTATGCGAACAAAAAATATATTAGGCTTTGAAAAAATGCGGCAACACATCCGAAACTGGCAACCAGATTACTGCAAAGTAATCTGCGCATTTAAAAAAGCCTTTATTAAAATCATTTGCAGCCAGAATAAGCCATCACGTTTTTTAAAACTATACAGATTGTAATTTATAAAGATTGCTTAAATAAGCAATGCTGCTTCTGCAATGAAATTGTACGGATTGTTTTACAGCGAAGAAGAGTTTTTTCACAGTCTGACGAACAGGGCTTTCTGCTGTGCTTATATTCGGTGTTCGGTCAGCCCGGAACAAATGCCCAATTTAAAAAACTGAAGTTGAAGATAGCAATTACAGCTGAATTTTTAATGTCCAGATGGAACTGAAGATGATGGCGGTTTGCAGCTCATTGTTTTCCGTCGGCCAGCATAGCAGAAAACCCAAGTTGTATGTTCGCCCTTCGTCTTGAGCAAATCTGTTTTCCAACAGATATCACTTCTCAATCGGCCAAATAATACCACCAATTAGTATGATTAGTAGGGTAATTTCCATAATTGCCTTTTATGCCTTTTTGCCCCAATTTATTGTAAACCACCACTTCGGTAGCGTACCAGTGCCAGAGTCGCTCAAAAGTGAGTTGGAAAGATCTGTTTCGTTTCTCATATTGATAGGCTCTCGTGCCCATGATATTTAGTTTTGGAATCTCTTGCATATACTTTCCTTTTAAGGATTCTAAATTTTCGGGGTATTCGCCGTTCTCGGTTTTGTATTTTTCAATTGCTGCAATAAGGGGTTCAGTCTTTACGATAGCTTTTTCACGGGTAAAATCTGCTGCTTTTTCCACCGCAAATTTGGACGTGAGCAAAGCAATAACAGGAATCAAAACAATATATAAAGGGGCGGGATTGAACTTATAGTCGGTCTTCTTTTTTAGTTTTTGGATACGATAAATGAAAAAGGCCGCTACTGAAATAATGATTGTAAAAGGCAAGATGCTGAATGTTTGGCCTTTGAGAATGGTTATTGTTATTTTTAATGGCAAAAACAGAAAAACAGGAATCAGTGCCAACCACGATGGATAATACCCGTTGGTCCAACGGTTGAGTTGTTGACCGTTTTTGTTTCGCATTTCGATGATAAGCCAAACCAACCCAAAGGGCACAAAAGGCAAACCAATATAACCTATCGTTTGAGCGAATTGAGAAATGCCATGAGAAAAATTGTTACTTGAACCCGGTAAGAACGGTGCAACAGAAGCTACTGCAACTAAAAGAAGTAGGAGTAAAAGTAGTAGCCAGTTTCTTGGTTTCATTGTATTACGGTTTACATTAAAAATAAGATTGGGTTTTGCAATTGAAAACAGTTCAGCATACAATCGCCTTCGGGCAATTTTCAGTCCGTATTTTTGCAAGTCATTCTGATATTTTTCCAGCACATCGCCTTCAATTTCTTCCTGAAACTCAGGGTGAACAATGATGCGTAACAATGTCATCGCCCAACTTGGTGGTTGTTTTTCAAACTGATCCATAATTTAATCCAAGTTTTAGCATGGCTTCCCAGAGACTGTTACGTTTTTCTCTGTTTTCAGCCACTATTTTTTTACCTTTGGCAGTAATTGTGTAGTAGCGTTTGCGTTTACCGCCACGCTCTTTGGTAGCTTCGCCAAACTGTGATGTTACCCAGCCTTTGTCTTCCATCCGTTTGAGTACAGTTTGTACCGCACCTATTGCTGCCGACCTGCCCGTTCGCTTTTCCAGCTCTTCGATGATGCCGATACCATAAGCCTTGCCATTCATTATGGCTACGATTAGAAGTATCAACTCTTCAAATTCTCCCATTGTTTTTTTTTTACTACAAATGTAGCAATAATTGATATTTACAACCTTTGTAGTAACAAAATGCTTTTTACAGTTCTACCACTCTGATTAATTGGCTTTTAAGGGGCTTTGCAAGCTAGCATGTGTAAAAAATTTCGAGAAATCTTTAAGCAGAGTCTTAGGTGTTTCAATAATGCAAGACTTTCTTATAGGGTGACATACAACGTTACGAGTATTTGCGATGGCAGGGCATTTATTAACGTCCCGCCCAAACCGAAGTTAAATTGAAAAACTGCAGCTTAAAGAAATAATTCATAGCTCAATTAATAACGTCAAGCCCGGTACTGGTGCTGATTAATGCTGGTGATTGTTATTCCGTCAAGCCCCACTTGCACAAAACCCTATGTGCCTGTTGCACAACTAACATCTTGTTCATAAAGATATTTGTTTTAGGGTCATTGTCAATAGTAACTTAAGGTCATGCAAGGCAAAAAACAACTTCAACCCAAGATGCTCTATACGATTACGCTGGAGCAATTGGTACCTCCGGATAATTTTTACCGGCGGTTAAAACAAGCAAT
>JBPPMM010000451.1:0-14130 GCA_051306075.1 Chitinophagaceae bacterium | reverse complement strand
GGTCCGAGGGTAATACCCGGTATTATGATAATATACAATTGAGAAGGTTGCTGAATATAGTTAGCCTGATGAACGGGAAATATAAAATATCAGAACTATGTTCCATGACGGATGAAAAATTATTTTCACTACTCCGGAATCAAAATGAAATACGATCCGCAGCAAATGAAAATGACGAATATTTTATTGCGCAGCTTATTGCAGCGGGGATAGACTTTGATGAACTTCTTTTTGAAAAAATATTTTCTGCCTGCCTGTTACGCTTTGGAATTAAACATACATATACCCGTGTAATTTCGCCCGTATTGGTCCGTATTGGAATGTTGTGGTCGGCGAACAATATTCCACCCGCAGCAGAGCATTTTATAAGTAATGTCATCCGGCAAAAATTGTTCTCCGCTATTGATTCGCTGCCGACAGCAAAGACAGATAAGGAGTCCTGGCTTTTATTTTTGCCGGAAAATGAATTTCATGAAATAGGTCTTTTATTTGCGAGTTACTTAATCCGTTCTGCGGGCAAAAAAGTAATTTACCTGGGTGCTAATGTTCCTTATGACTCAATTGAAACTACCGTAAAAAAAACCTCGCCGTCGCATTTGTTGTTTTTTTTGATACATAATAATATACCAGAAGATTCGGGAAAATATCTCGCAGTCCTTAGAAAAAATTTTAAGTACCTATCCATTCATCTCTCTGGTAACCCGGATTTGCTAAGTAAATTAAATATCGGCAAAGGAATGAATTGGATAAAATCGCCGGCGGAGTTGGAAAGAATTTTAACCTGATTTTTGTTTATATATAATTCGATAAATATTAACAGTAAAAAATGTCAAAGATCGCAGTAATAGGTTCAGGCTTTTCAGGGCTCAGTGCAGCAGCCTATCTTTCTGCAGCCGGGCATGAAGTCCATGTATATGAAAAAAACAATTCCTGCGGCGGAAGGGCCAGGCAGTTTAAAACAGATAATGGTTATGTGTTTGATATGGGTCCAAGCTGGTATTGGATGCCAGATGTGTTTGAGCGATTCTTCAATGATTTTGGATATTCAGTTGCAGATTTTTATGACCTGGAATTATTAAATCCTTCTTTTGAAATGATATTCAAAAACAAGGAGGTGATGCGTATCCCTGCTGATTTTGATGGATTGTGTAAAATATTTGAATCGGTAGAACGCGGTAGTGCATTACAACTTAAAAAGTTTATGAAAGAAGCGGAATATAAATACAGGACTGGAATAGAGAACCTGGTTTATAAACCCGGTCTTTCCCTACGGGAATTTGCTGATAAAGACTTGTTGAAAGGTATTTTGCGTCTCCAGGTATTTTCATCATTCAGCCGGCATGTCAGAAAATATTTCACACATCCAAAACTGATTGCACTGATGGAATTTCCCATTTTATTTCTTGGCGCTATGCCGGAGGAAACTCCCGCACTATATAGCCTGATGAACTATGCGGGTCTGAAATCAGGAACCTGGTATCCGAAAGGTGGCTTCGGGAAAGTAATTGAAGCAATGATACTACTAGCGAAAGCCAACGGCACCACTTTCCATTTAAACTCGGCGGTGGAAAAAATTGAGATCGAAAACAAGGAGGCTACCGCCATTATTGTAAACGGTGAACGAATTGACTGCGAAGCCATAATCGCTTCTGCCGATTATCATCACGTAGAAGAAAAATTATTACCACAAGCCTATAGAAATTATAATGAGAAATATTGGGAGAAAAAAACATTTGCACCCTCCTGCCTTATCTATTTCCTTGGCATCAAAAAGAAAATAAAATCCTTAATTCATCATACTTTGTTTTTTGAAGAAGACCTTACTGAACATTCCAAAGAAATTTATAAAAGCCCCCAATGGCCTTCCCGCCCTTTATTTTATGCATGCTGCCCTTCTAAATCGGATAGTGCCGTGGCACCCGCAGGCCATGAAAATCTTTTTCTCCTGATGCCCATTGCACCGGGATTGAAAGACAATGAAACACTCCGTGAACATTATTTCTGCCTAATGATGGAACGGCTGGAGAAACATTCTGGCGAAAAACTGGCAGCCCATGTGGATTATAAAAAAAGTTATTGCGTAAGCGACTTTATCACGGATTACAATTCTTATAAAGGAAACGCATATGGGCTTGCCAATACCCTGATGCAGACGGCCATTTTAAAACCCAGCATTAGAAATAAAAAGGTCAATAATCTTTTCTATGCAGGTCAGCTTACTGTGCCCGGACCAGGAGTACCTCCCGCTATAATATCAGGTAAAGTAGCAGCGGGACAATTATTAAAACATCTAAACCGAAAAAAGCATGAAGTCACTATTTGATAAACTGTCGGTAAAATGCAGTAAGATGACCACCCAATACTACAGCACCAGCTTCTCTATTGGCATTTATTTTCTTAAGAAAAAATTGCAAAATCCAATTTATTCTATTTATGGATATGTTCGCTTTGCCGATGAAATTGTAGATAGCTTTCATGATTATGACCGGAAATATTTATTAGAAAAATTTAAACAAGAGACATATGAAGCCATTGAAAACCGTATTTCATTAAATCCTGTGTTAAATTCCTTTCAGCATGTGGTTCACCAATACAATATAAACCCTGTCCTTATCGAAGCTTTTTTACAGAGTATGGAGATGGACCTTCAAAAAATAGAATATTCAAAAGAAAAATATGAGGAATATATATTAGGCTCGGCAGAAGTTGTTGGTCTTATGTGCCTTCATGTTTTTACAGAGGGTAATATGCAACTATTTGAACAATTAAAACCCTATGCAATGAAATTAGGTGCCGCCTTTCAGAAGGTAAATTTTCTGAGAGATTTAAAGGCAGATTACCACAGCCTTGGCCGGACTTATTTCCCTAATGTGGATATAACTCACTTCACAAACCTGGCTAAAAAGGAGATAGAAAATGATATTGAAAATGATTTTAAAGAAGCATTGGCAGGCATAAAAAAATTGCCTTCCTCCTCTAAAGGAGGCGTTTACCTGGCTTATGTTTACTACCGGTCCCTTTTCAGGAAAATCAAAAGTCTTCCGGCTAAAAATTTACTCACCAAAAGGATAAGGATCACTAATGGACAAAAACTTGCCTTAATGGTGAACAGTATGTTTTATTACAAATTAAGATTGGTATGATTAAATCCCTTTTTCTTCTATGGTTAGTGATCCCTTTTAATAACGGCACAATGGAACCTGATTTGGTGGCCGTAAGAAAGATGTACCAGGAAGCCGCAAGAAATGAAAAAGCCTGCCAAAAACTTCTTTTTTCGCTCAACTCTTTCGATGAAAATAACAATCCTTTGCTTGCCGGATATAAAGCTGGCGCAAAAATGATGATGGCCAGGTACGCTTTTAATCCAATTAATAAACTCAGCTATTTTTCAAACGGCAGAAGGCTGTTAGAAAGATCAATTCAGAAGGATAGTAAAACCCTGGAACTCAGGTTTATCCGGTTTACAGTTCAAACACAAGCACCCAAATTCCTGGGGTATCACCATGCAATAAATGAAGACAGAATTTTTATAAAAAATTCGATAGACTCATTGACGGACCAGGATCTAAAAAAAATCATTTTATCATTTTTGGAAGATCCGGCACAGTTTACTCCAATACAATAACCAAATCATATCAATATATCCACCGATTCAAAAAGAATTATGAACACATTTCACTTTTCAACTTCTCAATTTTTGCCGGTTGATATCAGCAAAGCATGGAGTTTTTTTTCGTCGCCCCGCAACCTGCCATTGATAACGCCCCCTGAACTCAACTTTAAAATTCTTACCGAAGGGAAAAATGAAGAAATATTTGAAGGAATGCTGATAGATTACAAAGTGACTCCGCTGTTTGGCATCCCGTTAAATTGGCAAACACGAATTGAAAAGATGAAAAATCTAAAATATTTTATCGATAAGCAAATAAAAGGACCTTATAAATTATGGGAGCATAAACATTATTTTACCGAGTACAGGAATGGTGTATTGATGAAGGATGAAGTGAAGTATCAATTACCATTTGGAGTAGCCGGAAGAATTGCACATTCACTCCTGGTAAGAAAGAAAATAGAAAAAATATTCGAATACCGTAAAATGATTCTCGAAAAGATTTTCGATACCTCCGAAAATCTTGCGTGATCCTTTTATGGGAAACACGGCAACCTATGATGACATGAATAATTAAGAATTTCCATGTTTCTCAATAATAGCTTGTCAGCAGGCCTCTCATTCTTTAAATGAGAATGAAAAGGATATACAGTTATGATTTTGGTTGCGACCCCAATCGGTCTTATGCTCCAAGAAAACTTCTTAACACATTATAATTCTGGCTTTCCCGCAGGCGGGAAAGAGCTTTGTCCTTTATTTGCCTCACTCTTTCCGGTGTCACATCGAAACGCTGGCTAATATCATCAAGACTTAAGGGATGATCTAAACCTATTCCATAATAACAACAAAGCATCATTTTCTGTCTTTCTGTTAGCATCTGAAGTGACCGGTTAATCTCCGTTTTTAAAGATTGGGAGTGGTATAACCTTCTGTCCGATTGTTCCGCATTTTGATTAACTAAAGTGTCCATAAGGGAACCCTCATCCTCATCTGAAAGAGGTGAATCCAGGCTTACATGCTGCCCTTTGCTGCTCATATGCGTGTTGACCTCATTAATTTCCATATCCAATACTTCGGCCAGTTCTTCTGCCGACGGCGATCTTCCTAATTCCTGTTCTAGTTGTGAATCAGCTTTCCGGATACGATTACCCGCAATTACTTTATTAAGTGGAAGACGAATCAGCCTGGCATTATCAGCTATTGCTTTTATAATACTTTGCCTGATCCACCAAACGGCAAAAGAAATAAACTTAAATCCACGTGTATGATCAAATCTTTCAACTGAATGTATTAAACCGATATTTCCTTCATTGATCAGGTCAGGTAAGGACAGCCCCTGGCCCTGGTATTGCTTGGCTACTGATACAACAAACCGCAGATTGGCTTTCACCATCTTGTCGAGTGCCCTTTTATCCCCATGCTTAATTAAGATAGTTAGTTGAACCTCCTCTTCTGCTGTTAACAAAGGGACCTTACCAATTTCCTGGAGGTATTTTTCAAGACTTTCTGATTCCCGGTTAGTGATGGACTTACCGATCTTAAGTTGGCGCATATGGTGCGATTAAAAAAAAAGTTTTACTAAAATGGTAATGGATGAATTGATCTTTAGTAAAGAAACGTTATCACTACACTGAAAAAAATAGAGCACCCAATCATTTGATTGTAAATGTTGCCTCCGGAGCTGCGTAGATTTTATACTACACCGGATGCCCTGGGTAAAAATTAATGTTCTGATACCTAAAAGGTACCGGGGGCTTATCTAAAGTAAGAACACTGCATAGCCGGGTCGTTCATCTCTTTTTATATTCACCTATCAGTTCCAGCCTTTGCATCGGGCAACCTGTTTTTTATCCATTTGATCTGCCTGATATGATTTGTTACATGTTCACAAACATGAAATCATTTGCAAAAATTATTGGCCGGTTTATTTCTAAAAATTTTAGGATCACCACCTATAAAATTTAGGCCAGGAACAGCATAAAAATTTCATCCGGAAAGAAAGACATAGGAATTCCAGCTATGCCTATGAACTGAATGAAGTAAATGAATATGGAAGAAAGATTATTTTTCTAATAACCCATCTGCTCTCCACTGCTTGAATACAGCAATAGCACTATCACTTAACCTGGGATTTTTGAATGGCATAAAACCTTTATCCCCGGGATTGAGTTCAATACGATAAATGATACTGTCTATATCAGCTTTTGCATTAGCATAATTGTCAAAGGCTTTCTTCTTTCCGCCCCGGGAGGGAATATGGCAGGGGCTGCAGCTGGCTGATATTATATTTTGAACACTACTTTCATAAACTAATTTTGGAGAAGACGTTTTCGACGCTTTCTTTGAACTGCTGCAATAAGCAAAAATCAGGGCTGAGATGATCAACAGGAAAAGAACATAATATTTATTCATTGGTTAAATTTTATAACATTAAAATACGAAATAGTTGTTTATCACAATCAATTTAATAAAATCTCCCCGGAGATAAATAAATTAAAGAGCCGTTTGGTATCTTCAGGTCATGCATGTTATCCCTGCCGGTACCGGAGACCTTCCGCAATTGGTTGCGCTTATTAACAGCGCATATCGGGGTGAAGCTTCTAAATCAGGATGGACAACGGAAGCAGAATTATTATTGGGTGAGTTGCGTACAGACATCGCTACTTTATCCTCTGCCATGGACAAGCAAGAAGCTGTAATACTGAAGCATACTTCAGAGAAGGGAGAAATTACGGGCTGCGTTTATCTTCATAAACTGGAAAGAGGTTTATACCTGGGCATGTTAAGTGTCTCACCACTTTTGCAGGGTGCTGGCATTGGCAAAAAATTGTTGGCAGCAGCAGAACAATTCGGAAAGGAAAAAAATTGTTCTTCAATCTTTATGAATGTTCTTACCCCCCGGCATGAATTAATAGCCTGGTACGAAAGACATGGCTACCGGCAAACAAGCGAGAGAATTCCTTTCCCCGCAGATGAACGGTTTGGAATTCCAACACAGCCTTTGGAATTTATGATCATGATAAAAGATCTGTAGCAGGTAAACTAATTAGAAATTATGATCCCGGCGCTTTCAATTTTTATCTATACCGGCTTTGCACCTTTTTTTGACCGTTTACCAATTTTGCTACATCTTTAATTTTCGCAAAGCGAATAAAGAGAAACCTGCCAGTTTAAATACTTTTCATTATCAAAATCAAATCATCCATGTTAAGAGTATTCATTTTATTTATAATCATATTTAGTGGCAGCGTGCTAAGGGGCCAATCAAAAATTTCTCCTAAAGAATTACAAAATGTAAAAAAAGATGATGCGGCTGCCCAGGAGGATAAAGCTCATCTTCCTCATATCGTTTTTAACCCGGACAAAACGGTTACCACCAATCATAGTACAACGATAAAAGGCCAACGTATTTCATACAAAGCGGAAACCGGCACTATGCCGGTATGGGATGAAGAGGGAAAATGTATAGCAGGTTTATTTTTTACATATTATGAGCGGACCGATATCAAAGACAGATCAGCCCGGCCTTTGATGATCTCATTTAATGGCGGACCGGGTTCTGCATCGGTTTGGATGCATATTGCCTATACGGGTCCGCGGTTACTCAACATTGATGATGAAGGATATCCTATACAACCATACGGCATAAAAGAAAATCCCTTTTCCATACTTGATGTAGCGGATATTGTTTTTGTAAATCCGGTCAATACCGCTTTTTCACGAGCAGTAAATAAAGACATCCCGGGAACAAAATTTTTTGGCGTAAAGGCGGATATAAAATACCTCGCTGAATGGATCAATACATTTGTAACACGAACCAACCGGTGGGCATCTCCCAAATATCTCATCGGCGAAAGCTATGGCACTACAAGGGTATCAGGACTTGCACTGGAACTTCAAAATGCACAATGGATGTATTTGAATGGAGTGATACTTGTGTCTCCTACTACCTTAGGCATAGAACGAAATGGGCCTGTTGAGTCCGCCCTACGGCTTCCCTATTTTGCAGCAACAGCATGGGATCACAAAATGCTGCCACCCGAGTTACAACAAAAAGATCTTACAGCCATGTTACCAGAAGTTGAAGATTTTACTTTGAATGAATTGATCCCTGCCATGAGTAAAGGCAGTTCTTTGCCCGAAGAAACAAAAAAACAAATGGCTGAAAAAATGGCCCGTTATTCAGGCTTGTCATCAAAAATAATCTTGCAACACAACCTGGATGTTCCGATTAATTTTTTCTGGAAAGAATTATTACGGGAGAAAGGTTTTACAGTTGGCAGATTAGACTCGAGATACCGTGGAATTGATCGTGAAGATGCAGGAGAAAAACCGGATTTCAATGCGGAACTCACGTCATGGCTGCATTCATTTACACCTGCAATCAATATTTATATCAGAAATGAGCTTAATTATAAAACCGATCTTAAATATTTAATGTTTGGGAATGTGCAACCATGGGACCGCACAGGTGATAAAACTGGCGAGAACCTGCGACAGGCGATGGCGCAGAACCCATTTCTTCATGTAATGGTGCAATCAGGTTATTATGATGGCGCCTGTGATTATTTCAATGCGAAATACAGTTTATGGCAGATGGATCCTGGGGGCAAATTAATAAACCGGCTTAGTTGGAAAGGTTACCGGAGTGGTCATATGATGTACCTGAGAAAACAAGACCTTGAAAAGAGCAATGATGATATCAGGGAATTTTTAAAAACCTCTATGCCAAAAATGGGGGAAGCGGCCAGGTATTGATCCGCATTAAATAGCATGCGGCCTGTAATTCCGGTCGTACTAATACATTAAAAATTTTTAAAAAGTCATTTAAGAAAAATATAGGCTGTTATTTAAACATGAATGCAAATTATAGACAGCCAATTTATTTTTTTGTGATAAAGGGCCAGGGCAATTCTATTTGGAAAGCTGTGCTGGCTTAAGTATCTTAGATAGAGTGGTACAGTATTAAAAAATTCGGTAAAATCTTTGCGAGACCCCAACAAAATAATCGTACGGTAATTGATTAATCACTTAAACAATTTCATATGCCGATTTATATGGACCGTCATGATGTTTCCGAAACGGTGACTGCTGAGAATGTAGCGCAATTACACCAGGAGGATTTAAAAATACAGGATCAATTTGGTTGCAGAGGATTAACCTACTGGTTTGATGATAAAAGAAAAACTGCTTTTTGCTTAATTGAAGCTCCCAACAAAAAGACGCTTAAAGAAATGCATAATAAAGCGCATGGCCAGGTGCCTCATAGAATTATAGAAGTAGATGCCAGCATAGTGGAGTCATTCCTGGGAAGAATTGAGGATCCTGAAAAAGCGCAGAATACAGCCTTGAATATTATTAATGATCCTGCTTTCAGGACCATCATGGTTATTGAAGTAAAAGTAATATTGCTAAAACTCAACGGCTCAAACCCTGTTAATTCTTTGCGGGAAAACTATAGTAAATTGATCACAACCTTAATAGCGTCCTATAATGGAAAATTGGTCAGGCAAAATGAAGACCAATATTTAGTTTCTTTCCAATCCGTATCAAATGCCGTTGATGCTGCATTTAAAATTCAATCAAATCTTAAGAAGATAAACGCAGATCTGAAAAATGAAAAGATCCTATTAAAAGCAGGATTAAGCGCCGGTGTACCTGTAACTGAAAAAAAATCAATTTTTGAGGACACTATAAAATTAGCCAGGCGAATGTGTAAACTCGTAAAAGGGGATATCATCCTCTCCAACGAGGTCAAAGATCTTTATAACAGCGAAAACCCAACTTCAGTTTTTAAAGAACAAAATGTTTTTGTGCTTACGCAGGAAGATGAAAACTTCTTAAACCGATTAATGGATTGTATAGAATCTACATGGACAAACACAAACCTGAAAGTGGATGATTTTAGTCAGCCTATGGGTTTCAGCAAATCGCAACTATATCGAAAAATAATACAACTTACCGGTAAATCGCCCAATACCCTTGTTAAAGAATACAGACTAAATGAAGCAATGGAATTATTAAACAAAAATGGGACAAAGAATATTTCCGAAATAGCTTTTGAAACGGGCTTTACAAGTCCTTCTTATTTTTCCAAATGTTTTCAAAAAAGATATTCGCAATTACCATCCTATTATCTTCCGGTCAAATCCACGAACTAAATTGCCTGGCAGAAATTAATGTATAATGAATCAAAATTACAATCATTTGAATTGAAATTTACAGTCATTGGAATTATCGTGGATTAAATTTGGACCAACCAATAATTATTTAAATAGTATTTATTGAGGTAAGATCTTTATTTGCGCAATGACTGCATGATTCAATTCGTAGCCCTTTTTTTAACTATGTCAAAAATTCTTTTTGAAAGGCTCGGAGGTACCAGTGGTATCACAGCTATTGTAAATGATGCGGTAGAAGCACATATGAATAATCCATTAATCAGTGCCAGGTTTTTGCCTTATAAAGAGCAGCCGGAAAGACTAGCTGTGATCAAAAAACACACCATTGATTTTTTTTGTGCAGGCAGCGGAGGTCCTGTTAGTTATTCCGGCCGGGACATGCCTACAACACACAGGGGAATGAATATAAGCCCTGCAGAATACATGCATGTGATTGATGATATAATGCTTGTTCTGGAGAAACATAAAGTGGACGAAGAATCAAGAAAGGATGTACTGGCTATATTATGGTCGCTAAAGACGATGATCATCGCCAAATAAATAAATTTTAAAATACAAGCTTATGTCAACTACAGTAAAAGATTTGAATGCTTCAGCTATTGAAGAATTTTCATCACATATCAGGGGTAAAATCATTCTTCCCGGAAATCCGGAGTATGAAGAAACACGAAAAGTATATAATGGGATGATCAATAAACATCCCGGAATGATTGTAAAATGCGTGGATGTAGCTGATGTAATTCATGCAGTAAATTTTGGCAGAGAAAATAATTTATTAGTAGCCGTAAGAGGTGGGGGACATAATGGAGGTGGGCTTGGCCTCTGTGACGAAGGCGTGGTGATTGATTTGTCCGGGATCAAATTTGTGAGGGTAGATACACAAGAGAAAACTGTTCGGGTGGGCGGAGGAAATGTGTGGGGAGAAGTTGATCATGCAACTCATCCATTCGGCCTTGCTGTTCCTGCGGGAATTATCTCCACTACCGGCGTGGGAGGATTAACACTTGGTGGCGGAGTTGGCCACCTGACAAGAAAATACGGGCTTACTATCGATAATTTATTGGAAGCGGATATGGTATTAGCTGATGGCAGCTTTGTAACGGTGAATGCCAGTCAACATACTGACTTGTTCTGGGCGATACGTGGAGGAGGCGGAAATTTTGGAATTGTAACTTCTTTTAAATTCCAGGCGCACCCGGTAAAAAATGTTTTTGGCGGACCTACTTTATGGCCCATCGAAAAAACAAATGAGATCATGAAATGGTATCATCAGTTTATTCATAATGCTGCTGAGGAATTAAATGGCTTTGCTGCCACACTTGTGATTCCCGGACCTCCATTTCCTGCACATCTTCATAATAAAGCATTTTGTGGAATTGTTTGGTGTTATTGTGGTGATCCGGATAAAGCTGCAGAAATTTTTAAACCCATACTTGATATGAAGCCCCTGTTTGAACATGTGGGCACCATGCCTTATCCCTCCGTTCAAACATTATTTGATGGTTTATTTCCTCCTGGCCTGCAATGGTATTGGAGAGCGGATTTCTTTAATGATCTGGGACCGGAACTCAGCGCAAAACATCTGGAGTTTGGATCAAAAATACCAACACCACTTTCACAAATGCATTTGTATCCCCTGGGTGGAGCCGCAGGGAGAGTGGGTAAGGAAGATACACCATGGGCCTATCGTGATGCTAAATATGCCGGGGTAATTGTAGGTGTAGATCCGGATGCTACCAATGCCGCAAAGATTACTGATTGGTGTAAAAAATATTGGGAGGCACTACATCCTTATTCTGCTGGTGGCGCCTATTTAAATTTCATCATGAATGAAGGACAGGACCGCATAAAAGCCAGTTACAAACATAACTATGACCGCCTGTCAAAAATTAAAAGAAAATACGATCCGGATAATTTGTTTAGAGTAAACCAAAATATAGAACCGGAAAGCAGTAAAGAAAAATTGAGAAGTACAGCTGCACATGCCTGATAAAAATTGATCAGGCCGCAAATGGAAAACTTATTTATTCAGAATTGGAACCGAAATAAGTGCAAATTCAAAGTTTTTATGTAAAGAAAATGCACCTGTTTCGGTTCAGCTTTTTACTATGGAATGTAAATTTTCACTATTGGCTTTTCCGCTTATTTAAAGCCTGTTAAAAAATACTAACTTCAATCCTGATATAGAACAAGCAGCAACACCGGACCAGCGAATTTTTTTTTTAATGAAGTCGGAACTACCTGCCTGTGGAATAGAGAATACAATACTGTTAATTCATGACAAGGATTTCTGTTGGCCAAAAAGCATCCCGATCAATTACACTGACAAATGACCACGTAAATGCATTTGCAGGAATAAGTGGCGATTATAATCCTTTGCATTTTGACGAGGCATTTGTTGCAAAAACAAAATTTAAGCGACTGGTGGTACAAGGAGGATTAACAACTGGCCTGCTTCATGCTCTGGTTGCAATGGATATGCCGGGGCCGGGAACTGTTTTTTTAAGTCAAAACTGGAAATTTACAGCACCTGTATTTATCGGCGACACTATTACGGCAGAAGCCACCGTATTAAGCATTCATCAATCGAAGCCGGTTACTCAATTAAAAATAAAGATTACGCAACAACTGGGAGAAACTGTTTTAGAAGGAGAAGCCTGGTGTTATACGTTTTCTGCAGAAGACCAGGCAGATAGTATTACAAATTTATGAAAGCTCTCAAATGGGTACTCCCTATTATAGTCATTTCCCAGTTTTGCTGCACATCACTCTGGTTTGCCGGCAATGGAGTTATGGCAGACCTGGTTGTTACCTATAATTTACCTATAAAAGCATTGGGTCATTTAACCTCGGCTGTTCAATTTGGATTTATATCGGGCACTTTGATTTTTGCTCTTTTAACCATAGCCGATCGGTTTTCTCCATCAAAGGTTTTTTTTATTTGTTCTATTCTTGGTTCGCTGTTTAACCTGGGTATCATTTTAGAAAACAACGGACTTGAAAGCTTATTGCTGTTTCGTTTCCTTACAGGAATATTCCTTGCCGGTATTTATCCGGTAGGAATGAAAATAGCTGCAGATTATTACAATAAAGGCCTGGGCAAGTCGCTTAGTTTCTTAGTAGGTGCTCTTGTTGTAGGTACTGCATTTCCACATTTGCTAAGAGGTATGACCAATGCCCTTCCCTGGAAATTGGTTTTAATTTCTACTTCATGTCTTGCCACCCTGGGAGGTTTTTTAATGTTGCTTTTAGTTCCCGATGGCCCTTATAGAAAGCCCGGACAGAAAATGGACCTTTCGGCTTTTTTTTCTGTATTTAAGAACAGGGATTTCCGATCAGCAGCCATTGGCTATTTCGGTCATATGTGGGAGAATTATGCTTTCTGGGCTTTTGTCCCGGTAATGCTGACGACATATATCTCAATATATCCCGAAAATCATTTTAATGTCCCGATTTTGTCATTTATAATTATTGGATCCGGTGGATTAGGTTGCGTATTGGGAGGCTACATATCTCAATATACCGGTATAAAAAAAACTGCATCAATTGCCTTGATTTTATCGGGCCTATGCTGCCTTTTTTCACCTTTGTTTTTTTTAATTGATTCAGGACTTGTTTTCATTGGTTTTATGATCTTTTGGGGAATGGTTGTTATTGCCGATTCCCCTTTGCTTTCTACATTGGTCGCTAAAAACGCAATAGCTGCATCAAAAGGAACCGCCCTTACTATTGTGAATTGTATTGGGTTCTCGGTAACTATTATCAGTATTCAGCTTCTTAATATGATAAGAGAATTACTGAATCCACAATATATTTATCTTCTGCTGGCATTGGGACCCATATTGGGATTCATCGCTTTGAACAAAAAAAAAGGGACACAAGCGGTACTTCGGGTATAAAGTAAATCCTCTTTTTAATTATGAATTCTTTTTCACCGCTAGTATTTTTTATAAAGAGTGTCTAATCATAGACACATTTAAACATAATCGAAACCAATTTTAATGATATTGCAGAATTACTTTAGAGCATTACTGAATAAATCTTTTTTTGTTTTTTCTATTTCTCTTTTCTGCCTGGCAAATACCTCAGGTCAATCTTCCCAAAAATTAATGGTTAAAGGAAAAGTTCAAGATTTTCAATCCTCCTCTCCCCTGGGTTTTGCTAGTATCAGCATTTTTAACAGCCATGACAAGAAATTAGTTAATGGCAATCTTGCTTCCGACTCCGGGGATTTTTCCATAGAATTAGCACCCGGTTCTTATTATGGAGAAATAGAATTCATGGGTTATTCCTCCCATAAAATGGGTGAGTTTGTACTTTCAAAAGAGAAACCCGTTC
>JBPPMM010000445.1:0-2156 GCA_051306075.1 Chitinophagaceae bacterium | reverse complement strand
AAATTATTCCTTTTATAATAATGATGTAAAAAAGCCATATGACCAGTGATCCATAAACTAAAGAATCGCAGCATAATTTTTCGTATAGCCGGCCATTCACTTAAATAAGAAAGTTTTTTATCCAGGTATTCCGGGAAATTTTTTGTCAATAAAGGCAGATGACTATTTTGATTCCTCCCAAAATTTTCTTTGTGAATGGTTTGGCAGCCCAACGATTTATTTATAACTACACAGCCGTTATCGGTACTGGCTATACTCATGTAAGCAAAGTCGCCCAGAAAAGGAGTTCCATAATCCGGAATGCCTCCCATTTTAACCAATACTTCCCTTTTTACCATACAGGTTGACCATAAAAAGTGTGAGAATATTCCAAATGAAAAGAGAGTTTTAATAAACTCTGCGGTGGAAAAAACCTGCACGAAATTTAAATCGTGTTTACTTGAAATACAAGAGTTGGTTCCGACTTTCAATTTATATAAACCAGCGACTTCTTTATCCTCACAAAACCAATCACAGCCTCCCATGTACATGCCATAACCCGGATATTTATTTTTTAAGTCCACAAGGGTTTGAAGCATATCGTGGTAAACCGGATCATCGTCTGCAATCATTACAATATAGTCACCAGATGAGCGATCGAGACTTTTATTAAAGCTTGGTTTCATCCCTAGGTTAGCACCATTATTAAAATATTTAAACCTTTCGTCTTTTAGTGATTTCACATACGATTCGGCACTTCCCTCCGGATCATTATCAGAAACAATCACTTCATAATGGCCATAGGTTTGTCTCCTGATACTTTCAAGGGTGCTTTTCAGTATTTCTCCCCGCCTGAAAGTAGAAAAACAAAAACTTATTAAGGGAGCAGATATACCGGTTTCATTCATGAAGAAGTCTTTCTAGTTAATTCTTTTTAGATAACCATCAGGTGCAACACTGATTAGTAATTTATTGTTTATTGTCTTGTCGGTTTCGAAATTGTCATTGGCTTTTAGAAATTCCCGGACAGCGGTTAATGGGTTATCACCTACTCCCCAGCCCCTTTTATGTCCGGGCAGGTAGTCAGGGGGGAGATGTTCAACAATGGTATCAAAAACAACCAAATAAGAATTTAGTGAGACTAATGGCGCATACGCTTTCAGTTCCCCCATTACATGCTCATGAGTATGGTTGGAATCAAGAACCACCAAAACTCTTTCCTTTCCTTTAGCAAGATTTTTTACCTGCTGAATGATGGCCTCATCTATGGAAGATCCCTGAATCATTTTAATTCTTTTAAACATGGGGTGACTTTCAATTTCCTTCCTGTTATGTTCTCTGATATCAATATCAATACCTACTATTTCTCCTTTGCCAACCAATTCAAGCATGGATGCGTAGAAAATGAGTGAGCCTCCATGTGCAATTCCAGTTTCAATAATGAGATCAGGTTTTATTTCCCAAATTAATTCCTGCATAGCCAATATATCCTGCGGATATTGTATCACCGGCCTGCCCATCCACCTGAAATTATAAGAGTATTGCGCTTTATTTGATTCGATATTAAAATTACGGGCTGCTTCCATTAAGGGCTTATTCATTCCGTTTTTATCAATCCTCCCCTTTGTTTCAGTAATAAATTCAGCAATCTGTTTATCCATTTGTAAGAATAGTTTTCAATTTTCTTGTATCCCCCCAAAAATGTTTGGGCTCAATATCAGAATAGGGGTAGTAACCCATATTCAATTTTATATCTGCATTTCTCTTTGTCAGGTAATCTACTACCAGATCCTTTACTGAAATGGGATTGCCACTACAACAATTAATAACCCCTGTTTCGGCCTTTTGTACAGCAATTGCCACAATATATTCAGCGACCTTTTTTACCTCCAGGTAATCCCTCATTTGATCCCCGGGACTCATATTAAATATCCTGTCTCCACTATCGAGTGCCAATTGAAGCTGCGAAAGTAACGATTTTGGGCTTTGACCTTCCCCATACATGTAAAACAACCGGATCCATTTTAAATCAAAATCGTGGTGATCTTTTAGTCCCGTCAATAACAAGCGAAGCTCATTTTTTGCCTTCGCGTATGAATTGGCGGGGAGAGATTGAAATTCTTCTGATAAACAACCTTCCTGCATTCCATATTCGAAACAAGTTCCGGTTACCGTTA
>JBPPMM010000393.1:0-2359 GCA_051306075.1 Chitinophagaceae bacterium | reverse complement strand
TCCCACCGGCCTAGCACATCTTGTGAGCAATCAACAGCGGACATAGGTTTGCATGAAAATAGATATCATGCGCAAATCAGCCGAGGTACGTGAGAAAATGTTTAAGCAAATAGAAGAGTGGCAACAGAGCGGGCTCACCCAGAAAGCATTTTGCGGACAGCACTCTTTAGAGTACCATACCTTTTATTATTGGTACAAATGTTATCGCCGCCGGCAAGCGGGTGCTAATGAAAATATTGCCTCCTTTGTTAAATTGAAAATTGAAAAGCCGGTTGGGGTCGGTTCAGTAGAAATATATTCCCCGGGAGGCTTTCGCTTAATTTTTCATGAACCGGTAAGCGCTACTTATTTAAAAGCACTGCTGGGTTAAACATGCTTCATTTATCTGCATCGTGCCGGTATTATTTACATCGCAGCCCCACGGATATGCGTAAAGGTTTTGATAGTCTATGCGGTATTGTTAGTTCTCAATTGCAAATGAATATTCTTAGCGGAGCGATATTCATCTTTATCAATAGAAAACAAACCCAGGTAAAGCTGCTCTTGTGGGAAGGCGATGGCCTGGCTATTTATTATAAAAGGCTGGAAAAGGGAACTTACGAAGTGCCTTTAGCTACCCACAATGATAAAGATATTTCTATCACTCATGAAGCTTTGCAATATATTTTGCAGGGCGTCTCTCTCAGTAGTGTGCGCAAGCGAAAAAGATATCAACAAACGGCTGAAAGCTGTGGATAACGAAACGGCTGAAAGCATTGCTATTATTGAGTTGTAGTATCTTTGTTCTGTGATAGAAACAGCCATTGATTATAAAGTTTTATACGAAGAATCTGCTTTTGAGATTGCTTCTTTAAAACGCGAACTTAGTAACCTGAAACGTTTAATTTTTAGCGGTAAAAACGAACGTTTCATTCCTGTAAATGGAACACCTTCACAGCTCAGTTTAGACATACAGGCCGATGGAGCCACTGAGTGCTCTGTTGCAAAAGCACAGAAGATTGAGTACATCCGCAACACTACAGAAATTACCAAACAACATCCCGGCCGTACCAAACTTCCAGATCATTTAGAGCGCAGGGAAATCATTATGGAACCTGTGGCATTAACAGAAGGTTGTAAAAAAATAGGAGAAGAAATTACAGAGGAATTAGAATACGAACCAGGCAAATTATTTGTAAACCGTTATGTACGTCCTAAGTATGTAAAGCCAAATAATGAAGGCATCATCATAGCTCCTATGATAGATCGTCCCTTGCCCAAAGCCTTTGTTGGCCCGGGATTGCTGGCACAAATCATCATTGACAAATACGTAGATCATCTGCCGCTGTACCGGCAGGCCGAACGCTTTAAAAGAGAAGGCATCAACCTCCCTTACAGCACGATCGGTGATTGGGTGAAGAACGGCTGTGCCCTGATAGATCCTTTATATGGGGCCCTTGAAAAACTGGTTGTACAAAGTAATTATTTGCATGCCGATGAAAGCCCCATAAAAGTTTTAGATAAAGATAAAAAGGGCCAAACACACAGAGGTTATTATTGGGTGTACCACAACAGCATAGAGGGCCTGGTATTATTTGATTACCGGGAAGGCCGCGGAAGAGAAGGCCCTGCAGCAATACTGAAAGATTTTAAAGGCTATCTGCAAACAGACGGCTACGCGGTATATGATTTTTTTAAAGATAAAGAAGGCATTGTTGTACTTCATTGTATGGCGCATGCACGCCGCATGTTTTATGAAGCCCGTGATAATGATAAGGCAACTGCTGAATATGCATTGGAGCAAATAGGGTTGCTCTATGATATGGAACGTAAAGCCAGGGAGCAGCAGCTTGATCCGGCTCCACTCTTACAATTGCGTCAGCAAAAAGCAGTGCCCATATTAGAATCGCTGGGCACCTGGATGAAAGAAACCTATATAAAATCATTGCCCAAAAGTGCCATCGGCAAAGCGCTGGGCTATAGCATCAGCAGATGGCCTGAACTGATGATTTATACAACAGATGGCAAACTGAACATAGACAATAACCCGGTAGAAAACTCCATCAGGCCGGTCGCAATCGGGAGAAAAAATTATTTATTTGCCGGCAGTCATGAAGCAGCTAAGCGCAGCGCCATGCTTTATTCCCTGATGGGGACCTGCAAGCTGCATGGCATCAATCCCTTCATCTGGCTGAGAGATGTTTTGCAACGCATCGCCAATCACCCCATCAATAAAATAGAAGAGCTGCTACCACAAAACTGGAAACCCATCACCAACGGTTAGCCGCAAAATTAAAAATCCATACTATTACTTTTTAAGTGTACTTGGCCGGTGGGATACCGGTTAACACCGTATTTTTTTGCGGGTACGCGATAAGAG
>JBPPMM010000380.1:0-7477 GCA_051306075.1 Chitinophagaceae bacterium | reverse complement strand
ATAGCATACAGACCAAACTTTTTACGCTACCTGATGATACAAAAGTTTATTCCGGTCATGGACCGGTGACAACCATAGGTCTGGAAAAGATGAACAATCCCTACGTAAAACTTTATTAGCAGGAACCTGCTTAAAATCAACTTAATTTCTTCTTTTCTTCAATTCGTCCGTCAGCATATCCAATTATAACCCTATGTGCCATATTTATAAATAAGCCCGTTTCTACCACGCCGGGTAACAGGTGCATTTCGGTATTCAATGCGGCTGCATTTTCAATTTTGTCCATTTTACAATCCAGGATGTAATGGCCATTGTCCGTTATAAACGGACTTCCATCTTTCAGGCGCAACTCAACCTGGGTACTTCCCATTAATAGAATTTTTCTTTTTACCTGTTTCCATCCGGAAGGTATAACCTCCACCGGAAGAGGAAATGCCCCTAATTGGGAAACGAATTTAGTCTCATCAGCAATAACGATTAAGTTCTCTGAAGCTGCGGCCACCATTTTTTCCTGAAGCAGGGAGCCACCTCCACCTTTTATTAGTTGAAATTGATCATCAATTTCATCGGCACCGTCTATGGTAAAAGGAATTATACCTGCATCATTCAATTCTATTATTTGAATGCCGGCGTCATCAGCCAACTTTTTTGTTTTAAAAGAGGTGGGCACTATTTTTATTGAAAGTCCTTGCTGACTTCGGCGCCCCAATTCTTGTATCAGCCAGTAAATTGTAGAACCAGTTCCCATTCCAATTATACTATCCCGGGGAACTAGTCCCGCCGCATATTGGCCCAATTTCTTTTTTATTTCATCCTGGCTAAGCATATTACATTTTATGGATAAATTTTCCGACGAAAGGCAATTTTACCAATTCCTTTTTTTCAATTTTGGCTACAAACAAAACAAACAAACCCAAAAGCAGGGTAGCGGTGCCTGCATTGAACCACCGGTTGTCCCATATCCATACCAGGCCGCGATGAAAACCATATATTAATACAACCAGTAACAAATAGGATAATAATTTTTTGCGGGGATATGGCACGGGATAATTTTTTTGACCAAGCCAATAACTGGCGATCATCATCAATAAATAACAACTAAACGTGGCGATGGCAGCGCCCAGGTAATGCAGTTTTGGGATCAGCACTATATTTAATACAATAGTAATGATGGCACCCCCAATGGTAATAGCAGCACCCATCATATTTTTATTGGTGATTTTATACCAAATGCTGAGATTGTAATAAACACCCAGGAAAATATTTCCCAATGCAAGCAATGGAACGATGTTTAAACCATCTATCCAGGCCGGTTTATCGATTGCCAGGAAAAACCAGGAGACCGCATCTATATATAAACTAATAAAAAGAAACATGAGGCAACAAGCGATAACAAAAAATTTCATGATCCTTGCATAAGTACGGGGGGCGTTTTCGTCCTTACTCTGCTTAAAGAAAAAGGGTTCAGCCGCCATACGGAAGGCCTGTATCATAATGGTGATAAGAACGGCAAGCCTGTAAATATTACCAAATATTCCAAGTTCATGTTTGGCTTGCTCTTCCGGTAGGTTAACTACATGCTGGTAAATCAGTCGGCTGAGCATGTCGTTTATCATGCCTCCCATACCCACTATTACCAGGGGATAGGTATAGTGCATTACTTTTTTCCATAGTGCAGAATCAAAGTTGAAACGAATTTGTGCAAATTCTTTCCGGAGTATTAGGAAGGTTAAAACGCTACCCGCTAAATTCCCTATCAGGTAATATCCAATTCCTACATCTTTATTGTAAAATGTTCCGATAAAAGTGTCGGGATGATTCTGGACATATTTTGGAATAATGGCGAGAAACAAAATCACCACTATTATATTAATAAGGACACCGGCTATGGTTGCAAAAGCATACCGGACCGGACGGTTCTCCTGCCTCAACCGGGCAAAAGCCAGTGTGCTGATAGCGTCAAAAAAAATAATAGCGGCCATCCACATTATATATTCCGGATGTTGTTCAAGATTGGCCCAATTCGCAATAGAATCTTTAAAAAAGATTATTAAACAGGCGAAGAAGATAGTAGAAGAAATGAGAGATAAGGATAAGGTACTGTATAATTTTTTTTGATCCCCTTCCCCCGAAAAGCGGAAATAGGCTGTTTCCAGACCATAAGTAAACAATACATTTAAAAAAGGAATGATGGCATAGATCTGTGTAAGGTCAGCTGTTGTTGATGGTTGGGCAAAGAGCAGCGGCAAGGAAAGGTTCATTATATAACCCAGGAAACGCCTTGTGATGGTTGGGATGCCATACCATAAAGTTTGTCCTGCCAGTTTTTTTATGCCACTCAAATTACCGGATATTTAACCGCAAAAGTAAAGGCTCATTGATCAAAAAAGGCAACTGAACAATTTCTATTTCCATTTTCTCATTTGCAACCCTTTTATTCTTTCTTCTATCTTTACAAAAAACTTATATATATCATCCAGGCAACAATTATTACAAAGAACATCGGGTTACTGAATATTGTAAAAAGCCTTCACAACAACATTAAAAAAAAGAAATCAATGAAAAATATTTTGCTGCTTGCGGGTCTGCTTATGCTTTTTTCAGCTGCCACTTTTGCACAGGCCTATGATGGCAGTATTGATTATGATAAGAAAAAACAAAATGCTATCCTGATTGATTATGCATATTCTCAGGAGGCTGTAGAGAATGCAATTTTAAAAAAGATAGAACAGTCTGGATTTAAGGCTAAAACCGAAAAAGGACTCTTCAACAGGGACAAGGGTTTTATTGTTTTTAATAATGCAGTATTAACAGAAATCAGCGAGAGCAGCATGGATTACATTATTAAAGTAGACCGCAAAAGCCGGAGGGATAAGGATGAAACTACTCTCTCCCTCATTATGATTAATGGCGGATCAAATGCCTTAGCAAGTATGGATGCGTATACTGTCGGGAAAGCAAAATCTTTTCTTAACAGTCTGGTTCCCGAAATTGAAGAAGCCAGCCTGGAGATACAAATAAAAGAACAGGAAGATGTCCTGTTAAAGTCAGAGAAAAAATTTAAAAACCTGCAGGATGAACAGCAAAACCTGGAAAAAAAGATTAAGGGATTGCAGGAAGATCTTCAAAAGAATATAAAAGACCAGGAAAGTCAACAAAAGGAAATTGAAGGTCAAAGGCAGGTACTCGACGAAAAAAAAGGAAAAAGAAGAGAGTCGCTATAAAAGTTCAGGGCTGGCTGAAACGCGGATCCTTTAAAAAAGCAGAATCGGTAAGGGTACGTAAAAAAATTACCAGGTCAGCCGTTTCGCTATCGGTTAATTGTATTCCATTTGCAAGGATGGGATCAAGAGTTGCACTTTGTTGAATTCCATTTCTATAATGATTGATGCATTGGGTTAAAGTATTGAACCGGCCATCATGCATATAGTTCGACGAAATGTAAATATTTCTTAAGGTAGGAACTTTAAATTTCAGCGAATCAGCAGCGTTTCCTGTAACCTTCATTTTCCCCTTATCTTTTAAAAAATTATTCTCGGATAATCCTATATTTCGCAAACTATAATCAGTGAACAGGGGTTCGGTATGGCAAACACTACAATTTACCTGGAACAGCCGGTAGCCATTTTCCTCCTGTACAGAAAAAACTGATAATCCTTTTTTGTGCCTGTCATATTTGGAATCAGCAGATATCAACGTTCCTGTAAACTGTGCAAGAGCTTTTAATATATGGTCTGCCTTGATTGACTCTGACTGGAAAACATTCCTGAACTGCCTTCGGTATTCTGAATCTTTCTGTAATTTATTGATCACTGCATTCAGGGATTCCGCCATTTCTGTAGGTCCGGTTATAGGTTGTACGGCCTCTCCGGCAAGTGAACTAAATTCTCCATCCCAATGAAATTTGTCCTGCCAGGCAAGATTAAAAAGTACAGGGGCGTTACGCAGGGTATGTGAACCATTGTATCCATGACTCAGGTCATGCTCAAAGGTGCCGAACCCGGCTTGTTGTTGGTGACAGGAGGAGCAGGGATAATTGCCATCTAATGATAACCGGCCGTCATAAAAAAGTTTGCGGCCAAGCTCAATTCCTTCTTTTGATATAGGATTGTCTGCAAAAGAGTAAGCAGAAGGTGGAAAACCATCGGGTGTTTCCTGCGTTAAGATGGTCAGTGGGTATGGGTTATTGTTTTTATGGCAGGAGCCTAAAATTTGCAAAAAGGATAACACCCACAATAAATAAGAACAGGATAAAAATACTCTTTTTCAAATCTCATTATTTTTAAGTGCTGGTAAATAAATTACCATAAAGCATCCGAAATTAAGTCTCTGGTAATTAGACCTGGTTTTTTATAGATCACCCGGGTTCAATTTTTTCCTGCCCAATTTAATTTCCGACTTCTTTTTTTTTGATTCACTTCTTTTTTCTTTTGCCCCTTTGCTTACCCGGGTAGCAATGCGCAATTTTTTCTTTGTAAGTGCAGCGGCCATCATTTTATTGATCTTTTCAATAGCTTCTACTTTATTCGAAATCTGGGTTCGGTGCGTTTGAGCCTTTACCTGTAAAAAACCTTCTCCCGTAATACGGTTACGGAGTTTTTCTAACACTATGTTTTTTTGTTCCCGGGAAATCAAAACTGAGGATTCAACCGGCAGTGATGCGATAACAGCGGTTTCCACCTTATTTACATTTTGACCTCCCTTTCCTCCGCTGCGTGTAGTTTGAAAAAGGATTTCTTTTGTAAAGTCAATCATGGGTTCTTACTTGTACGGTGTTTGTTGTTTGATACATTTGTTGCTTAATAAAGATACTATTTATGCGGGCAGTCATTCAGCGGGTTTCCAGGGCCAGCGTTTCAATTGCCGGTGATATTCGTTCATTCATAAACGATGGTTTACTGGTTTTTATTGGCATTGAAGACTCGGATACGTTGGACGATATTGAGTGGCTTGGTAATAAAATTATAAATCTTCGCATTTTTGATGATAAAGAAGGAGTAATGAATATTTCATTAAAAGAAACCGGAGGTGATGTTCTTTTGATCAGCCAGTTTACCCTTCATGCTTCCACAAAAAAAGGCAACAGGCCTTCTTATATCAAAGCAAGTAAGGCTGTATTTGCCATTCCGCTATATGAAAAAATGATCAGGAAACTTTCTTATGACCTCGGAAAACAGGTTAAAACCGGTGAATTTGGAGCTGACATGAAAGTAGAATTATTAAACAATGGTCCGGTTACCATTATAATAGATACAAAAAACAGGGAATGAATGAATCAATTAGGTTGAAGAATTCTTTATGAAAAGAATCACGGTACCCCGATTTTACCGGAATAGGATTTACCATCGGCCATTTGCACCATCATAAAAAAAAGCTTTTCATTTACGGTGATCCGGAAAATATAGCTGGACGCATTTATATTTTTTTCCTCTATTATTCTGTTTCCTCCGGATGTCCAAACCATAACATTTTTAATGTTCTTCGTTCCTTTTATTGTTACCTGTTTGCCGGAAGTAAGTACCCGATAGGGTTTTTCATTTTTTTCATTCGGGAAATTATTACCAGGCTGAGCCTGCAGGGCTATTGAAAAAAAGGTTAAGACAAATAAAAAAAACACCTTTCTGAAAAATAACACCATCATAGAATATACCTTTTGCCGAGCTTCAGCGCTGATGTGTGGAGCAGTACTGAAGCGGCTTTGAATATTAAATTTAATTCTTCAAAAGGTACGGGGTTCGGTTAGGGAGGCTATAACGGCAATAATCGTGCTATATTGCAAATGCTTTCTAAAAAAAAGGTTATGACAATCCAGCAAGCCCAGGCTGATGTAGATCATTGGATAAAAACAGTTGGTGTCCGCTACTTCAGTGAGCTAACAAATATGGCAATACTAACCGAAGAGGTAGGAGAGCTGGCAAGGCATATTGCCCGTATATATGGTGACCAGTCCTACAAGGAAAATGAAAAAAAATCTGCTTTACTAAAGGAAGACGGTGTAAATCCCGTGGCGGATGAACTGGCGGACATCTTATGGGTTGTCATTTGTCTTGCCAACCAAACAGGTATTGATCTTACCGGCGCACTGAAAAAGAATTTTGAAAAGAAAAATTTAAGGGATGCGAACCGTCATCAACAAAATGAAAAATTAAAATAACTTAAGGAAAGAATAAAATTGGCATTATTTTTTTCAATAAATGCTTATGCCTTTAAAAATTATCTGGAATAGTATCAAGTATGCATTTGAACAGTTTTTTGAGCGAAACATTTTAAAGCTTAGCGCTGCCCTGGCCTACTATACTATTTTTTCATTACCGGGACTTATCATTATTATCATCTGGGTTAGTGATATATTTTACGGACATGATGCTGTGGAAGGAACAGTATATGGACAAATTTCAAAATTGGTAGGATCGGATGCGGCCTTACAGGTACAGGAAACCATTCGTAATGCTACTTTATCCACTGAAGGAAGTTTTGCAACGATTGTAGGACTGGTAACTTTAATAATAGGTGCTACAAGTGTATTTGGTGAAATACAGGACTCAATCAATCTTATCTGGAGGTTAAAGTCTAAACCCAAAAAAGGCAGAGGTTTTCTCAGACTACTCATCAACCGTTTACTATCCTTTTCCATAATAGTATCATTGGGCTTTTTATTGTTGGTCTCCCTGATAATGAATGGAATTATGGATGCGCTGATCGACAGGCTAACCCAGATCTTTCCTGAAACCCAGGTAATAGTCGCTTATATTTTTAATATGCTGCTAACATTTATCATTATATCCCTGCTGTTTGGGCTTATTTTTAAAGTATTGCCCGATGCCCGCATTGAATGGAAACATGTAAGGGCAGGTGCTTTTGCTACTGCCTTGCTTTTTATGGGGGGTAAATTCCTGATCAGCTATTACCTGGGCCAAAGCAAAATGTCATCCGCATACGGTGCAGCGGGATCCATCATTGTTATTTTATTATGGGTATATTATTCCGCCATCATACTTTATTTTGGTGCTGCATTTACCCGCGGGTATGCCATTTGTTCCGGTTCGCATATATATCCAAATAATTATGCGGTTTGGATTGAACAAGTTGAGGTGGAAACAAAAAAGGATCTGCAGGAAACCAAGTCGTCCACTACAAAGGTGCCGGAAGAAGAGGTGGATCCGGATGTTTTAAACAAGTTGAAAGAAAAGTGAAACAGGGATATGCGGGCACTTCCCCTATTTTGATTAATCTCAAAGCCCTGTGGTAAAAAGCGCAGTTGTATATCATTCAGTTCAAATCGGATTCATTAAATCTTAGTCCTTATTTTTGCCGCCTTATGGCAAACGATTCAAATAAATTTCAGTCGATCATTTCTCATTGTAAGGAGTACGGTTTTATTTTTCCCAGCAGCGAAATTTACGACGGGCTGCAGGCAGTATACGACTATGGTCAATGGGGAAGTGAATTAAAGAAAAATATTAAAGATTATTGGTGG
>JBPPMM010000375.1:0-2866 GCA_051306075.1 Chitinophagaceae bacterium | reverse complement strand
AAATTATAAAATATTACAACTGATGAACCCCTGGATAAAGGGCCGGTCGCTCACCGTAGGCGGCGGAAAAAGCTACACGATCCACCTGCCTTTAGAAAACTAAAAGAGTGGTTTGATTTGACAGAACTATTGCGGGTAGCGAAGAAGACCTTTAGCCTTCTTTTAATAAGTTTCTATGAAAGAGGAGCCGCTGTCTGCTTTAAGAAGTAATAAATATTTACGAATGGTTTTGCGGCTTATACCCGTGCGCCTGGCAATCTCCCGGATGGCGATACCATCATTTTTTAGTTGAAGAATTTGTTTTAATTGTTCCATTACTATCGGCTTTTGTGACATTGCTTCCATTTTTTGTGAGAGGCAAAAAAACATCAAAAAGCATCAAGCAATTATTGTCTCGTCCTGATTTCGGTTGACTCTTTTTTGAGTTATCCACAGCGGGATAAGATAGCTGTGTTTTGCAAAGAACCTGTTTATATTTTACTTTGATCTATTCAGGCGAAACATATCCGGGCAATAACTTGGGGATGTCAACCCAGTAGGGATAACCTGATGCGATGGAGTTATTACTCTTTCTATGGGCCACGTTTTTTATGCGTGGCCTTTTATTAATAATAACTCTGGAGCTTAATGCCATTATAAATCCCCCTTCTTTTTTTTCATATACATTTTCCAATGTCGCTTTAATTCACCTTCTCTTTGATAGGCCTGGTTGGGTGTAAGCCAGTCTATGCTCCTATGCGGTCGTTGGTTGTTATAAAAATCAATAAATCTTTTTATAGCCGTTCTGGCAGAATTTATTGTAGGAAAGTGTAGTTCCTTTTCCTCGGTAAACTCTTCTTTAATGGTTTTATTTATTCTTTCTGCAATGGCATTTTCCAAGGGATCACTTTGCTCGGTCATACTAATATTCATCTCCTTTTTATTAAGCATGGCAGTATAAGCATCGCAGCAATACTGGATACCTCTGTCAGAATGATGAATGCAACCTTTGATGGCTGCTGCTTTGGTGTTTTGAAAAGCCATTTGTAAACTCCTTAGCGCTCCTTCGGCTTGTAAAGTTGCATGTACACAATAGCCAATTATTTTTCTTGAATAAACATCCGTTATCAAAAACAAATAACAAAAGCTATCCGTTTGCTTCAACCACAGATATGTGATGTCCGACACCCATATTTCATTAGCTTTCAACGGTCTCAAGCCTTTTATCAAATTAGGATATTTATGATAGCGATGATAGCTATCAGTGGTCTTTATCCTTCGCTTTTTATAGTGAACCAACAAACCGTTTCTCCGTAATAAATCAAAGAACTTATCTCTGCCAATGCTTATCTGATGATTCGTAAAATCTGTCTGTAAGCATTTCCATAAATTTCTTCCGCTGCCTCGTTTCCATAATTGTCTTTTCTGGTTAATCAGCCCAACGATCAAATACTCATCAAACCTCTGCTGCTCCTGGTAATTTAACTGCTTGTAATACGCTTGTTTGCTGTACCCGAGCATCTCGCACAACACTACTATTTTTGATGACGCCTTCCTTTGCCGGAATACTTCAATGGTTGGGCTCCAGACTTTTTTTTAATGTCTATTTTTAATTGTTTCTCTGCTACTTCAATCATCGTCTGCCATAGATCCGCCCTAAGGTTAGCTCTGCGTAATTCTGCCTCTAATTGCTTTATCCGATCCTTCAGAGCATTGCTCTCCTTATTATCGTGCATGGCCGCCAAGTTGGATGACATAGTGTGTATATTGCGATAATCATCGTTGCCACTATACTTTCGCATCCAATACAAAATACCGCAATTACTTTTAATGCCATAAGCAACTCTTGCTTCTTCTTTACTAAGATCACCTGATAATACTGTTTGTACTACCCGCCATTTAAATTCTTCCGAATACTGGCTAAATTCCCTTTTTTGGTTTCCCATTGTGTCCTGTTTTAGGTTGACTTATCCACCTTTCTAAAGTCAACCTATTTCAGGACGATACATTCTACCGCCGATGTTGGTGTTCCCCGAAAAAGCGGGGCAGGCTGTGCTGATGGTTTTGCGGCAGGCTATCACCAACATCAGTTTAGAGCCATAGTAACAACTTATTTTATGCCATCCAATGCGTTAGAACCTTCATCCTCCCGGCTTATGATTCGGTTATATTCTTCTCTTACAAGAACATCAATCCAATGCATTAGATGTCCTGAGTTACAAACATCAGGACAGCACCTCTTTTATTATTTATACATTCTACGGATAGCAGGGGGGCATCAGTCAACTAAAAAGTATACCGCAAAGCCCCCGCAAACTTTATTTAAGTGCGGGGCTTTTTAAGGGGGCTTTTCGGATACTTTTCTAAATGATAGATGCACAGGTAGTGGAAATTCAGGAGTTAGCTAATTGGTTAAAAGCGAACAAGCGATAGAACATATCAAATAAAATGGAAAAGATGCGGAAACCTTCTGCATCTTTTTAATTTCTTCAACTAAATTAAACAAGATGGAAAACTAAAATGCACATGCAGAAAAGGGTCAGTTTTGAAACATTCGGTTATAATTTTCATCTTTGCGCCGGTTTCAAAATTATTCTGCAAGATATATGCTAAGTGTGGGCTCAAAATTTTTGAAAGGAATTTTTGTTTTTGCAACTATCGGCGTTACCGCTTGTTATCTCCTTGTGTGCATTTTGCCGTATATAAACACAGCACAGTATTGGTATTTTGCATTTTTCGGGCTGGTGTTCCCGTTTTTATTGGCGGCTCTTTTAATGTGTTTGTTTATATGGGCATTTGCACGGTCGGGGTGGTTTTGGTTTTGCCTTATCGTGCTGCTTTGCGGAACCCAGCAAATCCTTGCCTCTTTTGGCCTCAACCTTCCAAA
>JBPPMM010000371.1:0-3607 GCA_051306075.1 Chitinophagaceae bacterium | reverse complement strand
AAGTTAATTTCTTGCAGCAAATCTACAAGTATGCAATTATGCCAGAGCATGAAGCATAACTCTTAAATATACATTACTAGGTCCACTTATTATTTCAGTATCAAAACTATTTATTTATCCTGCCGGCCTTTGCAAGAGCGTTATATGCTACCCATGCAAGTTGAAAAGTGTTGCAGTTGTATATTATTTCCGGTCGTTCACAAGTCCATCCACTTAAAACTGCCATAGGTATTACCGGAATAAAAAAGCAAAAGTAGCAATCAGAGCAGGAATAAGATCCTGGTAAAAAAAACAAATATTTATTTTCATTTATGCTGTGGTTGGTGTTAGTCTCCACCAACCACTGGTCTATAAATCTCTTTGTTCATGTCGGAGATGAATTCAAGGCTGCACCTGCTCTGCCAGGTGAATGTAATCCGGCCTAATTGCAAAGCAATACAATTTGATGCATTTGTCTTCTACGAAAAATTACAGGCTGGCGATGATAATGTCTTTGTAATTGATTTACTCTGATAATATATGTCAGTCTTTTATACTTGAGGTAAACAATAGAGATATTAAGTGATGAATACAGGTATACCTCAATTTAAAAATATGCAACTGCTGAACTACACCTTCCGTCCGTCCAACTTATGCATAAATTTATCCGGTAGCCAGCGTTTCTATTCACTTCTGTTGAGAAAGTTCCTAATTATCTTATTGTAGGTATCGGGTTCTTCATTCATTGTCATATGTGCACTTTTCTCAAAAACCATAAACTCTGCACCCTTTATTTGCTTTGCATATCCTCCAGTAATTTCAGGTGTAATGACGTCATACCTGCCACAAGTAAAAAGTGTTGGTACTTTAATATCTTGTAGTATCGCCGTTCTTTCAAAATCTTTTAAATTGCCCGGACAATAAAATTCATACTGACCCCACATAGTCTCAAAAGTCCCGATGCCGAAGAGTTGTAAAGATTCATGAATTTCTTTTGGATAAGGAAAAATTCTGCACCAATAAATTTTCGAATATTCATCATATGCTTTTACATATGCATCAGACTGTATTGTTCCGTTTTTTTCATGAAATAGCAAAGTATCTCTTATATAAGCAGGTAACTTAAGTTTTAATTGATTAACATTTTGTAAGTGCTGTTTTGTACTAAGGATCGGGCCTGAAAAAATAATACTTTTGATGCCTTGTGGTCGGGTTGATATGTATTCCGCTGCAAGCATTGTTCCCCATGAATGTGCCAATAAATGAACGCTGTCTAACTCCAATTCCTTTCGCAATCCGGAAAGTTCCTCAGCAAACCTTTTTATATTCCAAAGAGTGGTATCATTTGGTTTATCAGACCGACCACAGCCTAATTGGTCATAAAAAATAACCGGTCTATCCGTAGCCAATTCCTGTAATGACTTTAAATAATCACTGGGGAAACCCGGCCCACCATGAAGTATCAATAATGGAGTTTTTTCCTTTGCTAATCCAAAAATTTTGTACCACACTTTTCCACCTTCCACCTTAATAAATCCTTCATTAACATTTTTCTTGTCACTACACGTTAAATTAAGTGTCACAAAAAGTAAAACGATGACGGTATAATTTCTCATTTCTGCAAACTCACAACCTAATATTTGATATTTCGGACGTAAAAGTTCACTCCAAAATCGGGAAATAAAATATTCAGCACTGCGGAATCCAGCATCGGTTCTGTTTACTGTAGATGCGTTCAATTTTACTAATACCTCGTTTTCTTCTGGTATGGGTTTGTCGACCTCCATTAATTTTACAACTTCCGGTGGGCCGTATTTAGTATGTACTAATGCTTTCATTTTTCTATTTGTTATGGTATTTACCTGGTGGGGAAGTTATTTTTTTACACTCATGCTGGCAATCAATTTTATTTTATAAATTTTCTTTTTCAGCTTTTCTCCAAAAGTAAATGGCAAAAATAGTCGTGATAACCGGCAGCATCATTCCAAATTCATCAATCCAAAACTCAGTCCTATCATTAGCAATTGTTAGCGGTGTACATATTTTTTGAATGTAAATATTGTGAATAGAGTGAAATATAACTGCTGGCCATAAACTGTTCGATTTAAAAGTGTAATAAGCCAGGATTACAGAAATCCCAATGATCATAATCGTAAAAGCTCCTATATGCAGCAAAAGATATTCACTACTTCCATATATTAAATTAATTAAAGGGAAATGCCAAATTGCCCAAATAATCCCACTTACAATGGCAAGTGCTTTAAAAGACATTACTTTTCTCAATTCGAAGATCAAAAAGCCACGCCATCCAATTTCTTCCCCTAAAACAGACCCCAAATTTTTTATTACTCCCACTGTCAATAATAGCAAGATCATTACTACTATTATAAGTGTTTGATTCGCACTTTCAATACCCAGTTCATTACTCCATTGTAGGATTGTTTCAGCATTTATAAGATCTCCAAAAGCAAATAACCAAATGAATAAATATGCAATTGAAACATACAAGATGGGTATGATATAGGAAAGCCTTAAGTATTTCAATTCTTTTAAACTCCATGGTAAACCTGAGACAGGTCTATGCCTGATTTTCAATGTAATAATTGATGCCAGGGCCGGAGATAACATCAAAGCACCCACGTAAATACTGGTGGAGTTTAATTTTAAAATTACATAATATGCAATGGAACTCAACGCTGTTAGCAGTATTATAAAGAGGATGATTGTTTTCCACACTTCGTTAATTTCCGATGTAGTTTTTAGCATTTCGTTTTTAGTTTAGTTTTTAAAAAGACGAAGGCAGGAAGTATTACCACATTGCGCCAGACGAGGATAAGTATAAAGTTCCTTTCAATGCCCTTTATACATTGTTACTAGCTTTTTTTACGTCTCAGTATTTTAACAATACGATTATATACAATTTCCGATAGATTCCAGGTGTATCCACCACTTGTATTTACAAACTGAACAACGACTGCATCAATATCTTTGTAATACCTGGCAATACTGGAGTATCCTGGCAATAATCCTGTATGTTCATATTTATAAATAGATGAGTAAACAGCTTGTTCATTATCATTTAGCAAAGAGCCATCGTACAGTGCCCTCAGGAAAATTCCCACATCATTTGCTGTAGCTACCATTGAGCCGGCAGGGTTTATAAAATCATTATGCTTTAGATCGCCATCATAACCTACGTTATACCCACTCATAACATCGTCTATATTCACTTCATTAAACAAACTGTACGTATTATTCAGATCAAGCGGTATCAAAATTTCCCTTTTGATATATTGGTGATGGCTATATCCCAATGCTTTATCAAGGATTTCGCTTATCAACAAATAATTCGTATTTGAATACCTATTTTTTTTATCAGGTTTAAAGTCGGCAGGCTTATCCAGCACCAACTCAAGATTTTCTCTATTGGCTTTCGGTGGGGCTTCCCAATAGCCAGGGGTGCGGGTAAAATCGGGAATGCCACTTCTATGCTGCACCATCATTCTCAAGGTGATTTTATCAGCATTTTCAATTCTTCCCACCAATTCAGGAAAGTAATCAGCAAGCGTTTTATCTAAAGACAACTGTTTGTCATGTGCTAATTTTGCGACAGCAACAGCAACATATA
>JBPPMM010000349.1:0-7711 GCA_051306075.1 Chitinophagaceae bacterium | reverse complement strand
AGGTAATCGTATAATAATCTCAATTCCTTCTCCTTCCTTTGTTTCCACTTTTATTTCTCCTCCTAGTGCTTCTATGATATGAAAACTTGTCTGAAACACGGATTTAAACAGATGGAAGGATTTCACAGATTTCATTCTCTAAAAATTGTTTCATATTTCCGTGCAATCTTATAATCCCATTCATCCGTGATTCAGCCTACAGGTAATTGAATAATAAATTCACTTCCTTCCCCTTCTTTCGTCTCCACCTTCAACTCACCTCCATGTGCTTTAATAATATCATAGCTTAATGATAAACCCAACCCAGTTCCCTGTCCTGTAGGCTTGGTAGTAATGAAGGGTTGAAAGATTTTATCCAATACTTTTTGTGGAATACCGTTGCCATTGTCTTTTACACAAATCAAAACCCCAGCCCCCCTGCCCCCCGAAGGGGGTTTCAAAGAACTACTCACTGTTACAGTCGGTTCATAATTGACAGCGTTTGAATTCTTTTTTTCCATTACTGCATAAAACGCATTGTTGTATAAATTCAATAACACTCTTCCAACATCTTGCGGAATGATATTGACTTTGCCAATCGTTTCATCAAAATCAGTTTTAAAATCAGCATTGAAACATTTGTCTTTTGCTCTTAAACCATGATACGCTAATCTCAAATACTCGCTAACTAACGCGTTAATATCAGTGGCTTCTTTTACACCGCTGCTGCTGCGGCTGTGTTGCAACATACCTTTTACAATTGCATCTGCCCGCTTACCGTGGTGATTGATTTTTTCCTCGTTCGATTCTATATCATCTGCTATTCTTTTTATTTCCTGCCAGTTTCCTTTCTCAACTTCTTCTCTTAACTCATCAATAAGCTCTTTGTTTACTTCCGAAAAATTATTGACAAAGTTTAACGGGTTTTGAATTTCATGGGCAATGCCCGCCGTGAGTTCGCCAAGGCTTGCCATTTTTTCTGATTGAATCAATTGCGCCTGGGTGTCCTTTAAATTTTCCAGGGCATGTTCCAGCCGTACCTTTTCTTCCTCAATGATAGCCGACTGCTTCTCCGCTCTTTGCAGATCAAGAAACCGGGTATATAATAATCCAAAAACACGGGTCAGGCGGAGTATGATATTTATTTCTTCGTCATTAAGCGCCAGTTTGGTTACTACATTCAATGTTCCTTCTTTAAAGAAAAATGAATAATAGTACTCACAGAAAGTTTTTTCTTTTGAAACAGGAAGCCGCAGGTAGGAAGACATGGTCTGGTAATAATCCCGGAGTTCATCACCCTCCAGCTTTGATAAAGCAAAGGGCTGCCCGCTATCCCGAACCCGGATGATATTTTCAAAAACTTTATGGATATAAATGCTTACATAATCCATTGCAAAAAATATCTTTCCCTCATCTGCTTCAGAACTGATCCAGAGTTCAATGGCATTGTTTTCATCATCAAAAATGCCCACCCCGGAGCGGATGGCATTAATCTTTAGTTCTTTCAACTGCTCAAACAATACAGATGATGTTTGGGAAAGCTGGGAACTGGCCCGCATCTGCAATGCCTTTATCCTTACCTGCTCCAATGCCTTCTCCACTTCAATCTCACGGTCTCTCCGGAGTAACTGAGCTTTCAGATCACTAATTTCATCCCGTAGGGATTCGATATTTTCCTGCATGATCCGACCAGTTTAGTAATGACCCGGGAAGCGGTTGAGATAAAATTGATTTCCCTTTGAAGAGCAAATTTTTTTTTACTCAAAAGAATGGCCTCTTAAATAAATTAAAAAAAAATTACGATTCTGCCCAATTGGGATCTATAATGTTGGACACCCGGGTAATGCAATTGGCCGGAAACCCGCCTTTCTCGGCATGTTCCCTAATAATATCTTCATTAGCGGCCAGGTAAATACAATAAATTTTGTTGCCAGCCACATAGCTATGGATCCACTGGATATCCGTACCCAAAGTACAAAGTACTTCTCTTGATTTTTTTGATATGGCACGAAGCTGTTCCACATCAAAATCACCGGCATTGGGGATCTCCCTTTCAATGATGAACTTAGGCATACATTTTTTTTTGCTGTTTTTTTAATGCCGGTTGTAACCGGTTTCTTCCTTAAAGTTATGATATTACAGCCTTGTTCAAAACCTGCTTTTTTTTGTGTCAGTCAAATGGAAATTGCAGATATTTCAATCAAATATTGCCTGAATTTTTGCCTCCACTTTAACTAAAAACTGCCTGCCAATAGATATGCTGGTAATGGTCGCTTTAGTATTTTTATTTTTTTTATTTGTTTCTATGTATTGGGCCTGCACCTCTCTGCCCTGAAAAAGATATTGGCTCTTTCACCTGGGGGCCTTAGGCCCGGAATTGATTGCCCTAGATCAAAATACCAATATCTTGTTCAAGAAAATTCTATTCAATCGGCCAACCAACACTTCTCAGCCAGTGCTTTAGTCTTTAAAATACCTTCTCTGGAAGGGAGGTTATTGCCTTCATATTCTATTCCCAAATAACCTTCATACCCTGAAGCTTTAATGATTTTAAAGAATTTAGGGAAATCCAGGTCTGGCTCGTTGCCCAGAGAATCAAACTCAAAAGCTTTTACACTAATTCCAGCCGCCGTAGGAATGAGCTCTTCAAAACCTTTATAATAGTCGTATTCCTTTGCACAAGGCCCCCATAAAGACCCACTAATGGTTTCGTAGCACCAGTTATGGAAATCGGCCAGACTTGCCACCTTTTTGTCTGACAGAGCTGAGATTAAATCAGCAAGCCAGGCTCCATTGCTGGACATGCCTCCATGGTTTTCTATAAGAAGTTGTATGCCCTTTTCATTGGCATAATCGGCTAACCTGCCTATTCCGTCAAGGGCCTGTGCTTTCATTTGTTCCGGAGTGCCATCTCCATGTGCATTTACTCTCATACTGGTGCAGCCCAGGTATTTGCTGGCATCTATCCATTTTTTCCCAAGATCCACAGCCGCATTTCTTTCTTGCTGGTTAGATGCACAAAGATTCCCAATGTTGTCAACCTGGATCATCAGGCTTAAAATACCAGCTTTACTCGCGGTTTGTTTCAGGCTATCTAAATAATCAAAATCTACTACCTTGTCCTGAAAGAATTGAGAAACATACTCCACTCCTTCAAAATCCATTTCAGCCGCAGCGTTGATAAAATCGAAAGTAGTCATTTGGCCTGCTTTCAAATCTCTGTTAAACGACCATTGGGCTAAAGAATATTTAGGCCTGGGGTTTTCATTTTTCGAATCTTTTTTTGGCTTTTCAGCACAGGAAAAAAGTAAAAATAAAACTGGAAGTAAGGTTCTGAAACTTTTCATTCGTGTATTTGTTAAAATATAATTCATCAATTTAGCCCTTTTCCTATAATCCGTGGTTCAGACATAAGGCAATTGAATAATAAATTCTGTTCCTTCTCCCTCTTTCGTCTCCACTATTATTTCCCCGCCATGCGCTTTTACAATATCATAACTTAGGCTCAAACCTAGTCCTGTTCCCTGCCCGGTGGGTTTCGTAGTAAAGAAAGGTTGAAAGATTTTTTCTTTGATAGATTCCGGAATGCCATTGCCGTTGTCGCTTACAATTATTTCAACTGTTTCATTCAAATTTTTTGTCTGAACTAAAACAGCAGGTTGATATGTTTCATCTTTACTTTTCTTTTTTTCATTTACAGAATAAAACGCATTGTTGATTAAGTTCAACAACACTCTTCCTATATCCTGGGACACAATATTTATTTTACCTATACTATCATCAAAATCAGTATTAAAATCTGCTTTGAATTCTTTATTCTTTGCACGCAAACCGTGATAGGTCAGTCGTAAATATTCATCCGCCAACGCATTGATATCTGTTGGTTCTTTTATTCCGCTACTGCTGCGGCTATGCTGCAACATGCCTTTTACAATGGCATCAGCTCTTTTGCCATGGTGATTTATTTTTTTCTGATTTTCTATTACATCATTTGCCAGTGCTATTGCATCATCAATTTTACCTTTGCTCAATTCATCTTTCATTTCTGTCAGCAATTCTTCATTCACATCAGAAAAATTATTCACGAAGTTTAACGGGTTTTGAATTTCATGGGCAATACCAGCGGTGAGTGCTCCAAGCGAAGCCATTTTTTCTGATTGAATAAGCTGAGTTTGAGTAGATCGTAATTGATGTAAGGTATTTTCAATTTTTTCATTTCGCTGTCTTAAAGTTTCATTAGTTTTTTTCCTGTGCTGGTTATTTCTATAGAGCAAAAAAATAATAACTATAAAAACTACAATACCTGACAAGAGCAAGTATATTCTTAATTTCCCACGGGTTTCTATTCTTTCTTTCTCCAGTTTTTCCAACCTTACCTGCTCATCGACAACAATGTCCTGAAATGCAAGAAGATTTTTTCGCTCTTCTACACTTAGACTATCACTTAATGATTTAGCCAATTTTAAATACATGGTGGCACTATCGGTTTTGCCCAGGTGATCAAAATAGGAAGCAAGCAGATCATATGCATCTCTTTTCCACGCCGGGTCATTTCGATTTTCAAAAATTTTCAAGCTTTCTTTTGCATAATACAAAGCGGAGTCAGTTTTTTTTAATGTGGCATATACACGGCTTAATGAAATATATCCCAGGCCCCTGTGGACATTATCATTTGTCTCATTTAAAAACGCCATTGCCTGTAACATTGTATTAACGGCTAAATCGAAATTTCCCATCCTCTCATAGGTTTCACCCAGATATATCATCGAACGACCTATTTGTGGATCTTTCAAATCTGAAAATGTTGATTGCGCCTTTTTGATAAACATGAGTGCAGAATCTAATTTCCCCGCATTCATATAAGAAATACCCATGTGAAAAATGACAGATGCAATCTGTCCTTTGTCCCCGGCTGCATTTGCATATTTTTCGGCTTCCCGATAATTTTCCAATTGCTTTTTTATATTATCAATCCAGTTTCCGGTATACGCATTTAGCAATCCTATAAAATCGTAGCTTCTGCTTAGCTCGAGCATTCGTGCATTCCTTGGTCTTTGGCCCGCCGACAGGCGCCAAATGCTTTTTTCGGTAGAAGGATCCTTTGCAATATTGATCGCTTTTAAATAGAATTCCAGTGACTTTGAAAACTTTTCCTGTTGCATCAGGAGAATGCCCATTTTGTTCAATATAGAGGCTTCGTCTAATTTTAGATTTAATCTGACAGCAATAGGCAAGGCTTTTTCAAGATAAAAACTTGCACTGTCACGATCTTCAAGAAGATAATAGGATCCGAGGTTACTACAGGCTTCCATTCTGGCCGTGTCGTTTGTTGCAACGGATAGAGATCTTAACAAATTATTCAAATATGGGCTTACTTGTTGACCAGCAATTAATGATGGCAACAAGCATAATAAAATTATTTTTAAAAAGATTTTCATTTTTTAATTAGTTGGCAAATGAATAATAAATTCACTTCCTTGCCCTTCTTTCGTTTCTACCTTCAATTTCCCGCCATGTGCTTTTACAATATCATAACTCAAACTCAACCCCAAACCGGTTCCCTGCCCGGTGGGCTTGGTGGTGAAGAAGGGTTGAAATATTTTATCCAATACTTTTTGCGGGATGCCGTTGCCATTATCCGCAACTTTTATTTCTATTTTATCAGCAACTTTTTTTGTAGTTACCGAAACTATTGGCTCATATCCTTCTACACCTGATTTCTTTTTTTCGTCAACAGCATAAAATGCATTGTTGAATAGATTCAGTAAAGCCCTGCCGATATCCTGCGGAATTATATTGGTATTACCGATGCTGTTATCAAAATCAGTTTTTAACGTTGCATTAAAGGATTTATCCTTTGCTCTTAATCCATGATATGCCAATCTTAAAAATTCATCAGCCAATGCATTAATATCTGTTGGCTCCTTTTTACCGCTGCTGGTTTTACTGTGTTGCAACATTCCTTTTACTATAGCATCGGCTCTTTTGCCATGGTGGTTTATTTTTTCTTCATTGGCACTGATATCGTTTGCAATTGCAATTACTTCATTATTGTTGCCTGCCATAACTTCTTCCTTTAATTCCTCAATTAATTCCTTATTGACCTCACTAAAATTATTCACGAAGTTTAACGGGTTTTGAATCTCATGAGCGATGCCGGCTGTCAATTCCCCAAGAGAGGCCATTTTTTCTGATTGGATCAATTGGGATTGGGTGGATTTTAAATCCGTATATGCATTTTCAATAGTGGTTTTATCTTTTCTTTGCCGCCTGTAATTCCGGTAGAAAATGCCAGCCATAAATAAAAGCACGGCGATGCCGGCAATAAATGACCAGGTTCTGATCTTTGTAATTGTTCGCAATTGCGCTGCTTTCTGTTCCTCTAATTTTAACTGTTCATTAAATCCTGCCAATTGAAAACTTTTTATTCTTCCCTCTTTATTCAATCCATCCTTTAGTGTTATAGCTTTTTTGAGGTATTGATAGGCGCTGTCCGTTTGATGAGAAGCATCCAGAGCGGATGACAGGGATGAATAGGCGGCTATCAAACCCAATGTATCATTGATATGCTGATAAATATTTAAAGCCTGCCGGGAAAAGAATAAAGCCGAATCAAAGTTACCCTCTCTCTTCGAAATATCGGCCAGTGCCTGGACTGCCATGCCCTCAAAATCTGGACTCTCTGTTTCAAAACTGGTTTTAACGCCCAGTCTGTAATACTTTTTTGCTTCCTCATCGATATTCCGCTGTTCATATATTTTGCCAATATCGTGCAAGGTTAATCCTTTGTATTTTTTATATCCTGATTTATCATTATAATAAATGGATTTATTAAATGCTGACTCTGCTGAGTCCAGTTTCATAAGCCCAAGGTATGCCTCTCCTATATTTAGAAATGAGAGTGACATTAAAGCGGTATCATTCAAAACTTCGTTTATCTTTTGGACATGATGATAATAATCCAAGGCTTTTGAATATTCACCAGAAAAAAAATGTACAAGACCCAGGTGATTATTTATATCACACAGTATTGTCAAACGGGCTTCATAAGCAGAATGCTGTTTGGACAACAGACCGGGATTCCACATTTCCTTTTCCAAATCCTTTTGCGATGCCAGGTCTTTGGCCATTAACAGAAATTTCAGTCCACCAGAATAGTTCTGCATCAAACAAGACACATATCCATTTCTGCTCAAAGCTTCGGCTTCCCAAATTTTCTGTTTTGTCTTCTTTGCCAGTTTCAGCATTTCCTCATAATAGGTTAAAGCGGCCATCCTGTTAATTTCCTGGTAGTACATGCCCATTTGCCTGTTGATATACATAGCAACAGAATCGTTTGTTGAAGTAGCCAAAACCAATTTTAAACTATCTACCTGTATCCTGGTAGGTTCCTGCCAATAGGGGTTGTTTTGTGCTACACTACAGAATGAGAGCAGCATAAAAGAAAAAACATTTGCAAATAATCTTAATGGCTTCATTTAGTTGATGGGTATTTGAATGTTAAATACAGAGCCTTTACCTTCCTTAGTTTCCACTTTCAACTCACCGCCATGTGCTTTTACAATATCATAAGCCAATGATAAACCCAAACCAGTTCCCTGCCCTGTGGGCTTGGTGGTGAAGAAGGGTTGAAAGATTTTGTTCAGTACTTTTTGAGGGATGCCGTTGCCATTATCCGCAACATTAATTTCTATCCCACGGCCCCCTGAAGAGGGAGAAACAGCCTTAGTAG
>JBPPMM010000319.1:0-2153 GCA_051306075.1 Chitinophagaceae bacterium | reverse complement strand
TCCAACAATAAGGGCTAAAATCCAAAAGCAAATCATAACTATAGTAAGTATTCCAATGAAACGGAGCGAAGCTTTCAAATTTTGAAAAGAAGCATTTAATACAGCCTGGTCATTGGTTGCCAGAGCGGTTTTCATTTTGGTGGCAAACTTAAAAAGATAGAGACACGGGAAAAAATAGATAAGCGCAATAAGTACATACAAAATTGCCATAGAGGTACCCATGGCGGCTCCCATCCCCGAGCCTCCCGGAAGCTCACTGTAAGGATTACTGCTGTATTGGGATGTTAGCAAGCTGAAAAATGATCCGAAGAAAATACCGATCAATACTACAAGCCCGCATATGATAAAGCCAAAAATGGCCAGGAATCTTCCCCATTTTGCTGCATCAGCAAGATGAGCTCTCCCGGCCTGGTCTACATTAATTCCAAATAGTGAGCTGTCCTGATTTTGTTCCATAAAAGTTAGTTTTGTTTGATATAAATATACTTCGCTTTTATGTAAATAAAAATGACAGGTTGTTTCACCTGCCATTAATTAAAAAGATTATGATCCGGATCCTAATAGGCTCTTGCAAATAATACTCTTTGCTTTGAAGGATTTCCGGTAAGGATACATTTCCCTTCCTCCATTCGATTATTTAAAGGAATACACCGAATGGTTGCTTTTGTTCTTTCTTTAATAACCGCTTCCGATTCTGCGGTACCATCCCAATGCGCATTAATAAAGCCTCCTTTTTCATCCAGGAGTTTTTCAAATTCATCCCAACTGTCGGCAGGTGTTATATGTTCCTGCTGATAAGTTTTCGCCTTATTAAACATTTGATGTTGAATTTCTAATAATAACCCGTCGATATATTGCGCTATGCCGTCCAGTCCTATGGTCTTTTTTTCTTTTGTATCACGCCGGGCAACTTCTACCACATTTTTTTCAAGGTCTCTTGCCCCTAATGCCAAACGAACAGGAACGCCCTTCATTTCATGTTCTGCAAATTTCCAACCTGGCCTGTTATTATCGTTGTCATCATACTTTACACGAACACCCAGGTTTTTAAGGTTGCCCATTATCTCTTTAGCCTTCTCATCAATTATCAATTTTTGTTCCTCCCCTTTATAAATTGGAACAATAACAACCTGCAATGGAGCTATCCGTGGGGGCAGAACCAACCCTTCATCATCACTATGCGCCATCACCAGCGCACCCACCAGCCTTGTACTCACTCCCCAGCTTGTGGCCCACACGTATTCCAACTGGTTTTCCTTATTCGAAAATTTAACGTCAAATGCTTTTGCAAAATTTTGCCCGAGGAAATGAGAAGTGCCTGCCTGCAAAGCCTTGCCATCCTGCATAAGCGCCTCAATGCAATACGTATCCTCGGCACCGGCAAATCGTTCACTCTCTGTTTTCACGCCACGAACCACGGGTAAGGCCATAAATTCTTCGGCAAATGTGGCATAGACTTCCAGCATCTTTTTTGTTTCTTCGATCGCTTCTTCCTTAGTTGCATGGGCCGTATGTCCCTCCTGCCACAAAAATTCTGCGGTGCGCAAGAATAGCCTGGTTCTCATTTCCCACCTAACAACATTAGCCCATTGATTGATAAGTAAAGGAAGATCCCGGTAAGATTTTATCCAATCCTTATATGAATTCCAGATTATGGTTTCGCTTGTTGGACGAACGATCAGCTCTTCTTCCAATTTAGCTTCCGGATCTACTATCAATCCGCCACCCGCCGGATCATTCTTTAATCGATAATGTGTTACCACCGCACACTCTTTGGCAAAGCCTTCCACATGAGCAGCTTCCTTATTCAAAAAACTTTTTGGAATAAATAATGGAAAATAGGCGTTCATGTGCCCGGTGTCCTTAAACATTTTATCCAACGCATCCCGCATATTTTCCCATAAGGCAAATCCATAAGGTTTAATGACCATGCATCCCCGCACTGCCGAATAGTCAGCTAAACTTCCTTTTATAATAAGGTCATTATACCATTGCGAATAATCCTGTTCTCTTGACGTAATTTCTTTACTCATATTTATTTTTTCTCAATTTTTGTACCTATTAGTTGCTTCACTATTTTTTAATTTCATTTGCATTTTCTTTTATTTTTCATAACATTCTTACCTCCTTTTTCACTGCTAATCTTTACGTTT
>JBPPMM010000296.1:0-2524 GCA_051306075.1 Chitinophagaceae bacterium | reverse complement strand
CATGCACAGACAACAAAAAAGGAATTGAACAAACCCAATATCATTATCATTAATATGGATGATATGGGTTATGGGGATACAGAACCATATGGCGCAACAGGATATAGCACGCCAAATTTTAACCGCCTGGCAAGGGAAGGCATGCGGTTCACTCATTTTTATTCAGCGCAGGCTGTATGCAGTCCTTCAAGAGCTGCATTGCTTACTGGATGTTATCCCAACCGGATCGGGTTAAGCGGAGGTGCTTTAATGCCATGGAGCACTAAAGCGTTAAATCCAAAAGAAGAAACAATCACCAGTCTTTTAAGGAAATCCGGATATACTACAGGCATGCTGGGCAAATGGCACCTGGGAAGTAAGCCTCCATTTCTTCCTTTGAATTATGGATTCGACAGCTACTATGGTATTCCCTATTCAAACGATATGTGGCCTGTTAATTATGAAGGTCATCCCATACAAGATACAGGCAGTTGGCGGATGAAGTTCCCTCCCCTTCCCGTATATGAAGGAGATAAGCAGGTGCTGACGATCTCTACAATGGAACAACAAGCAACACTAACAACAACGCTTACTGTAAAGGCTGAAGAGTTTATTACAAAAAATAAAAGTCGTCCCTTCTTTTTATACCTGGCCCATCCTATGCCACACGTTCCTGTTGCTGTTTCCGATAAATTCAGGGGCAAATCAGGCTCTGATCTTTTGGGCGATGTCATCAGCGAAATTGACTGGTCGGTAGGAAGGGTGATCGATTTATTAGATAAAACAGGCCTATCTAAAAATACATTGCTGATCGTAACCAGTGATAACGGCCCCTGGCTAAGCTTTGGTAATCATGCCGGGTCATCCGGCGGATTAAGAGAAGGTAAAGGAACTGCCTGGGATGGCGGCACCCGAATTCCCTGTTATATACGCTGGCCGGGTAAAGTGGCAGCGGGATCAATTTGTAATCAGCTGCTCACGCAGATGGATCTTTTGCCCACCATCATGGCAGCAACAAATGCTGCCCTGCCCAAAGAAAAAATTGATGGTCTGAATTTTTTACCGCTGCTTACAGGCAAATCAAAAAATACACCGCGGGAAGTATTTTATGTTTATTATGATCTCAACAATTTAAAACTGATACGGTATAAATATTGGGAACTGGTATTGCCGCATCAATCGCAGGCTTATACAAAGGGAAGTCCGGGCAAGGATGGCACACCCGGACCCACACCCATTGCTGATGTGCCTATGGCATTATACGATCTGCGTCATGATCCCGGAACCGTGTATGATGTGCAAAAGCAATACCCTGAAATTGTTGAACAGATTTTGAAGTATGCGGAACAGGCAAGGGATGATCTGGGCGATGACCTCACCAATTGTAAAGCGAAAAATACCCGGGAGGCATCAAAGGTTTTATAAAAATGGCATGGTACAAGTAACGTGAAGAAATACTAATAAAAAAAGCATGAAAAAAATATTGGTACTATGTACCGGCAACAGCTGCCGCAGCCAGATAGCAGAAGGCTATTTAAAACAATTTGCAAAGGACAAGGCCGAAATTTTCAGTGCCGGTGTGGAAACCCATGGAGTAAATCCAAAAGCCATTGCCACGATGAAAGAAGATGGCATTGATATCTCCGGCCATACGTCCAATAATATAAATGAGTACCTGGATATAGATTTTGATTTTGTGATCACGGTTTGTGATAATGCAAGGGAACGATGCCCTTTCTTTCCATCCCATGCAAAAAAGTTTCATCGCGATTTTCCTGACCCGGCTAAGGCAACAGGAACTGATGAAGAAATAAAACAATCATTTCGCAATACAAGACAAATGATCAAAGATTATTGCCGGCAATTTGTTGACAATTTATAAAGCCCTTTGCCTGTATGATTAAGAAAAGCATGCTGACAGATGCCTTTTTAAGCTATTAAGTCCCGATAAATGGTATCTTCCAAAAGGGCATATATTCTGTCCAATTGAAAAAGAAAGAGAAAAATATATGAATGAAAGGTGCAGAAAGAAAACTCAACACCAAATAAGTAATAGTCTTTTTTGTGTTCATTTTTAAAATTACCGGGGGCAGGAAAACATTCATCAACATGGGTACAGGGTAATATATCCACCATTTCAAACCCCAATTTGCGCCATACTTTCCGAATAACATGCCAGCAACCACACAGCAAAGGGAAAGGAAAAAAATAGAGCGAAGTTTTTGCTTGAATTCCTGTTTTCGCAAAACTGCCAGCATAACCACGTAGAATAAAAGAAGAGAGGCAAAAATCATAATTGGAAAATGCCAAACTGTACTGTGCTCCTGTTCCATGCTTAAAGAGTGATGTTGAATTTAATAATAATCGCCGGAGAGAAACTCACAAGTAAGTACAGAGCTTTTGTATAATATACGTGGCGACTTTTCCAGGCCGGTAGTTGTTGGTTTTTAAATTAAAATTCTTCTAAAATCATTTCCTTGCTGATTGTCATACCAGCCGTCGTGCCCATTGCCACAGCATTGGCCACAGTGCGCATCCTGGCAGC
>JBPPMM010000266.1:0-2516 GCA_051306075.1 Chitinophagaceae bacterium | reverse complement strand
CAGTTATTAGGACCAGTCGCCATTCTATGAATCGCAATTACAAAATATTTATCGATAACTGTGATTTCAAAGACCTGGATGTCAATTACACCTTTGATGTGCTGAAAATATATCAAAATACATTTGCAGATTCTATTGTGCTTCGAAATTCAAGTTTTACGAATATAACCGGGTCAGTGTTGCCTTTAAATAAAGAGTCTGAAGACCTCGGAATTTATAATGCTGAAAATGTAATCATAGAAAACTGCGTGTTTAAAGAAATTGGAGAAGCGGTGTTGAATTTATACCGGGGAGGCAGCGATGAAAGCACATTTGGTCCTATGCTGATCATTGAGAAATCGACTTTTGAAAAAGTAGGAATGAACAAACACAATTCAATTGAGGCTTCCATTTACCTGCACGGCGTACAGTTAGCCAATATTCAGAATAACCAATTTAAAAATTGTCAGCCATTAAAGTTGCATATGACAAATGGTGATCCTGTTACCAATATTGTCAATTGTCAATTTGAAAATACCCCGAAAATTATAGCGAACGATGCACCCTTTTTCACACAGAATTTGAATTACAAATGACACAGCAGATGAAAAAAAGATTGGATGTTCTACTAAAAATAACAGGGTTTTTGCTGCATTTTCTTTTGGGGATTACTATCCTGTATGCCCAAAATCATCCCAGCTTAATTCTTACAAAAAAGGGTGTTGTGGCAATGAAAGGCGCATTGGGTAAAGCTCCTTTGTTTGATAAGGCTTTGTCAGAAGCCAAAGCAATGGTGGAAGCAGAAATAAAGTCAGGTATTGATGTGCCTGTACCCAAGGATATGTCAGGCGGTTACACCCATGAGCGGCATAAACAAAACTGGTTTGCACTTCAAAAAGCAGGGGTACTTTTTCAAATTACGGGTAATAAAAAATATGCAGTTTTCACCAGGGACATGCTGATGGCTTATGCAAAATTGTATCCCACATTGGGATTGCATCCCACAAATAAATCTTATTCCACCGGCAAATTATTCTGGCAATGCCTCAATGATGCTAATTGGCTGGTATATGTTAGTCAGGCCTATGATTGTATCTATGATTGGTTGGATAAAAAAGACAGGGATTTTTTGGAGAAGAATTTATTCAGACCTTATGCTGATTTTTTATCAGTAGGCAATCCGCAATTTTTTAACCGGATACATAATCATAGCACCTGGGGTTGTGCGGCAGTAGGAATGATTGGTTTGGTAATGAATGACAAGGAACTTGTTGACAGGGCCCTGTATGGGTTACCGATAGATAAAAACAAAACGAATGAGAGAGATAATGATGGCGGATTGATAAGGCAGGAGGGGCAGGATAAAGCTGGTTTCCTGGCACAACTGGATGAGTCTTTTTCACCTGACGGATATTTTACTGAGGGACCCTATTATTTACGATATGCTATTTTCCCTTTTTTACAATTTTCAAAGGCATTATCCAATAACCGGCCTGAACTAAATATACTTGGATACAGGGACAGTATTTTAAAAAAATCAGTATATGCACTATTAAATCAAACTGACTTTCAGGGGCGGTTTTTTCCAATCAACGATGCACAAAAGGGATTGTCATGGAATGCACGGGAAGTAGTAAATGCACTTGATATCATTTATCACCAGTATGGCAGGGACCCGATGCTTTTATCTATTGCAGCAAAACAACAGGAAGTCATTTTGGATGAAGCTGGTTTTTCCGTCGCAAGAGATTTAGCAAAGGGTTTGGCTAAGCCCTTTAAACATACATCAATTGAATACAGGGACGGAGCGAAAGGAACAGAAGGTGGTGTCGGCATCTTGAGAACATCTACAAATCCTGCTAACGAATTGTGTTTGGTGATGAAATATTCTGCACAAGGAATGGGTCATGGGCATTTTGATAAATTGTCGTACTCCTTATATGATGAAGGAGGGGAAATCTTGCAGGACTATGGTGCTGCACGTTGGGTAAATATTGATCAGAAGGGTGGTGGTCGTTACCTGCCGGAAAATGATACCTGGGCAAAGCAAACCATTGCACATAACACTTTAGTGATAAATGAAAAATCAAATTATGAGGGTGATATAAAAATTGCTGAGAATTATCATCCTGATCTCTATTATTTCCAGGGGAAAGGAAATGTTCAGGTGGTAAGTGCCAAAACAAACAACGCCTATCCCGGAAGTGAACTTCACCGGACAATGGTTTTATTAAAGGATTCAAGTTTCCAGGAACCGCTTGTAATAGATATTTTCAAAGTGGTATCGGAGAATAAAAATCAATACGATTTACCCATATGGTTCCAGGGCCACCTGATGCAAACCAATTTTGAATATAAAAACATTTCATCAATGTAACTTTTGTCACCATCATTCCCTTTGGCATGCGGCACCTTTGCATTCAAACAATAAAGGGTAATATGGAAATAACAGGCTTTTTACTGGCGGCAATGGTTGGTTTATCATTAGGATTAATTGGAAGCGGCGGCTCTATTTTAACTGTACCCATCCTGGTTTA
>JBPPMM010000681.1:0-4649 GCA_051306075.1 Chitinophagaceae bacterium | reverse complement strand
AACCGAAGTGATCGTGGAAACCGGGATGGTGCAGGTAACAAAAAATGGCAGCATGACAGAGCTGAAAGCCGGAGAAAGGATTTCTTTTTCTTTAGCCGATTCATTAGTGCACAAAGAAACTTCAGCTGATAAACTATACCATTATTATGTCAGCCGCACCTTTGTTTGCGATAATACACCTTTATGGAAATTGGTAGAAAAATTGAATGAAGCATATAATGCAAATATCAGGATAGGAAAGGAGCAGCTGCGCAAACTTCCGCTGACCGTTACTTTTGAAGATGAATCTCTTGATGTGATCCTGAATATTATCCGCCAGACACTGATGATAAAGATCATCAGGAACGAGGATGAAATTATTTTACAATAAGCTGGTAGATGGATTATGATAAATAGAAAAAAAATAGGAAAGGCAAGCCTGGTTTTATTATTCCTATTCTATTCCCTTTTTTCCTCAGCACAAAATATATTAGACAGGCGGGTTTCTTTTACTGTAAATCAACAACGGTTGGATGATGTACTGTCTATCGTCAGCAATAATGCCGGTTTCAGCTTTTCATATAATAGTAATATTCTGAAAAGAGACAGCCTGGTTTCCTTATCTGTTAATAATAAGACAGTGCGGCAGGTGTTGAATGAATTATTTAACGGAGCTTATGAGTTCAAGGAAAGCGGAAACTATATTATTCTGCGCAGAATAAGTGTTCAATTAACAACAGTTAAAAAGGCACCCCCGGTTAAAGAAAAAATCTATTCTATTTCAGGTTACGTGATAAACAGCGAAACAGGTGAACGTATAAGTGAAGTCAGCATTTATGAAACGGAACATCTTACTTCCACATTGACGGATGTTAATGGCAACTTCACCATAAAACTGAAAGAGAAATACAAAACATCCTCACTGGCGGTTAGTAAAGATGAATATGAGGACACAATGATCCACATCCAGCCTAAATTTGATCTGCAACTGGTCATTGCCATGGTACCATTGCCCGATCCGGCCATCATCTCTGCACCCAACAGGTTTGAGGTAGCGGATGCGGAAAATAATCTTCCTGCAAATGATTCATCCGGCGGAATAAAAAACAACATGCCGGGTGAAGTGGAAGAAACAAGGATAGCCCGGTTTCTTTTAACGGCCAGGCAAAAGTTGACCAGCCTGAACATGAAAAAGTTTTTTACAGAAAAGCCTTTTCAATTTTCCGTAATTCCCGGGGTAGGCACACATGGAAAATTAAGCGGACAGGTAGTTAATCATTTTTCCTTCAATTTGTTTGGAGGTTATACAGCGGGTGTAAAAGGCCTGGAGATTGGGGGCCTGTTTAATATTAATAAAAAGGATGTCCGATACCTGCAGGCGGCTGGTTTATTTAATATCGCCGGCGGATCCATGACCGGGATACAATTGGGCGGAATACAAAATACTATTTTAAAAAATGTATGGGGATTGCAGGCGGCGGGTATTAATAATTTTGTAAAAGGCAATGTTAAAGGAATACAACTGGCCGGTATCGCAAACATTAACGGGGGAGAATTGAAAGGCTTGCAGGGAGCCGGTGTCATTAATTATCAAAACCGAAATATGAATGGAATTCAAATTGCTGGTATTGGCAATATAAATGGGGGACAGATGAAAGGTTTGCAGTTCGGTGGCATTTTTAACTATGCAAAAAAAATGGGCGGGGTTCAGGTGGGCCTTATCAATATTTCGGATACATCAGATGGCTACAGTATCGGTTTGATCAATATTGTTTTAAAGGGGTATCATAAATTTTCCATTTTTACCAATGAAACAGTGAATACAAATTTTGCTTTCAAAACAGGAAGCAGGAAATTTTACAGCATTTTGCTGGCGGGAATGAATGCGGGCAAAAGTGAAGAAAAGCTTTACACATTTGGATATGGATTAGGTACTGAATCATCATTGGCCAAATGGCTTTCTCTTAATCCTGAATTAAGCTCTCAATATATATACATCGGAGACTGGAGCCACCTGAACCTGCTTAATAAATTGCAACTTCACCTCCAGGTCAAAATCGGAAATAAATTTTCCATATTTGGCGGTCCTTCATTCGCTGCTTACTATTCCGATCAGCCCGCAGCTATCAGAGGATACAAATACAAGATACTTCCATCATCATATCCCAGTTTCCGGCTGGCTGATGATAAATGGAGGGGATGGTTTGGGTGGAATGCAGGTATTAACATCTTTTAACTTATTTCCAATACATCAGCATAGGGGTTTGTCAAAAGCAGGTTGTCTTATTTAAACGATTACCTGTTTATTAAACCTTAAATGATTTGTTATGAAAAAAATGTTTTTGCTTATGATCCTCTCAGCTTTTTTGCTTGTTGCCTGCGATAAAGAAAAAGTAGTACAGACCAATGATTTGCCGGCTATTGCCAGCGGATTTATTGCTACCCATTATCCCGATAAACAAATATTGCAGACAGTAAAAGAACTGGATAATTTGAAAACCTATTACCATGTCTATCTCAACAACGGAACTAAACTTTATTTTACGAGACTGGGTAATATAAAAAAGATCGAAGGCACGGAAGCTATTCCGGATACCATTATACCTATTCTTATTTTGAACTATATACAAACAAATTATCCGGCTGCGTTTATTCGTGGGTATGAAATAGATGATGCCACCCAGGAAATAAAACTTTCCACTGCAATCAATTTAGAGTTTGATAAAAATGGAAATTATCTACGGCTCAAAGGATAATTTTTTTGAAACCCGATGTTGCCATTCAAATCCAGCCTCCGGAATGATATACAAGCTGATCATCATATCCATCAAAAAAAAATCAATAACCAATAAATAAAAAAAGATGAAACAAGGACAAATTTTTTTGCTAATAGTCATGGCCATTTTGCTATTTCAATCTTGTCGGAAATTAGAAGGAGAGGGGCCCGTGGTAACGGATCAAAGATCAACCCCGGACTTTTCAGGTATTCAATTAAAAGTTCCCGCGAAATTAATTTATACCGAAGGTGCCGGTTACAAAGTAGAATTGACATCCCAACAAAATATTCTGAATAATATTGAAACCATCCTGTCTGGTAACGACCTCATCATCCGGTTCCGGCATTCCAATACTAATTTGAAATCGGGTGAAGAAATTAATATAAAAATCACCGCCCCTGCGGTTTCAAAACTGGAAGTGCATGGCTCAGGTAATATTGAATCACAAACTTCATTTGCTCCTTCTTCCCTTCGTTTGGACATATTTGGATCAGGGAATATTTTTTTGGCTGATGTGGTTACTGATAAACTGGATGCTGAGATCAGCGGTTCTGGTAAGATCAAAATAATGGAAGGAATAACAACAGAACAGCCATTAAAAATTGCGGGCAGCGGGGAAATGGATTTTGTAAATTTTATCACCAAAAAATCGAAAACCAGTATATCCGGTTCTGGCAACATTCTATTAAATGTGGCGGAACTATTGGACGTTAATATTTCCGGAAGCGGAACTGTAAAATATCGGGGCAATCCCGTTGTTACCAGTTCAATAACAGGTTCCGGCGCTGTAAGTAAGTGGTAAAATTGATTTAAGCAATCCTATTAACTGGCAGAAAGGAGTATCTAATGAATAAGGTTGGTTTAAAAGATAATCCTGGTTAGATTTTATTTCCAGTTGTGGGCATTCTTGGCTTGATAAGTTGTGAAATATTTTCTTCCTGCAAAAACTTTTTACTCCCTACTTTTGCGCAATTTGTTTATAAAAAGCAAATTGATTGCAGACTATGTCAACAACACAACCCACGGCGATATTATTATTAAAAGATGGTACCGTTTGTTATGGCAAAGCCTTTGGCGCCATAGGTACTACAACAGGCGAAATTTGTTTCAATACAGGGATGACCGGTTACCAGGAAGTATTTACTGATCCCAGTTATTTCGGCCAGGTACTAATCATGAATTCAGTTCATGTAGGAAACTATGGTGTAAAAGATGAAGATATAGAATCGGATAATGTTAAGATCAAAGGATTGATTGGCCGAAATCTTGAAGACCAGTATTCACGAAAACTGGCCAACGGGTCACTGGAGGATTATCTGAAAGCTAATAATATAGTGTCAATAGAAGGTGTGGATACCAGGGCACTTGTCTCTCATATCCGGACTAAAGGCGCTATGAACTGTATCATTTCTTCCGAGACTACAGATATTGAAGAATTAAAGAAGAAATTAGAATCCGTTCCTGATATGGAAGGTTTGGAACTAGCCTCCGTAGTGAGCACAAAAGAAGCGTACGAAATCGGAGATCAAAATGCCGCTATACGTATTGCTGTTATGGATTACGGAGTTAAAAAAAATATCCTGAATTGTATGGTAGAGAGAGGCGCATTTGTAAAAGTGTTTCCTGCCAAAACGCCCCTGGAGGACGTAAAGAAATTTGAACCTCATGGGTATTTCATGTCCAACGGTCCGGGGGATCCTGCGCCGATGGATTATGCTGTTGCCACGTTAAGGCAAATATTGAAAGAGGAAAAACCGGTATTTGGTATTTGTCTGGGTCATCAATTGCTTGCACTTGCCAATGATATACCCACATTTAAAATGCATCACGGGCACCGGGGATTGAATCCCCCGGTTAAAAATCTTATTACAGGACGATCAGAGATCACCACCC
>JBPPMM010000179.1:0-4676 GCA_051306075.1 Chitinophagaceae bacterium | reverse complement strand
ATTTATTTTCCGCCTTGCAGTTGTTCCGAATTTTTTCTCCCTTTCACTTCTTCAAACTTTTCATCATAATCACTTCTTATTGTTCCCATCATTCTGTCCCAGAAAAGAAAATATAAACCATAATTTCCTTTGAAATATTGATGATGCAGGTTATGATTGACAGAAGTGTTGATCCATTTGCCAAACCAATTTTTGCTAAACCCTTTTGGATAAAGCTCATAACCTGTGTGCCCGTACACATTATAAATAATAGATAGCAAAAAGAAAATGGGTAAATGAAGACTGTGAACAGGAATGATAAAAAGAAAAACGGCGACGATTCCCACCTCAACGATCCCTTCTAAAGGATGAAATGCATAAGCAGCCCAGGGTGATGGATTGGTAGATTGGTGATGAACCAGGTGCAAGAATTTAAAAACTTTTGGATGATGCATGAGCCGGTGTGTCCAGTAGAAATAAGTGTCGTGAATGATGAACATCAGCGGGAATGCAGCATAAAAATAAAACCAGCCATACTCCCCGATTTTTGTGTAATACGTAGTGAATGGCTCAATGACAGAGTTTTTAATAAGAAACAAAGGAATAAAAGCAAAGAACAACATGGTGATGATGGAATAACCAATTTCACGGAAGTAATGTTTTGCCTCCGGAAATCGTGGTTGAATTTTTTTATGCCTTAGCCATTTGCGTAATAACACATAACCAATAAGGAAGGCGATGCCCGCAATATAAAAATATCTTGTACTTACATTTTGAAGAATAGTGAAATAGTCATTCCAGGTCATATTCATTTTTTTGCAAGAGTCGCCGGCAATATTTTTGTGCAAAGTTAGTGGCCGTAAATAAGAAAATTCCCCGTTATTCGCAGGCAGCTTTGCAAAAGCTGTCAACCCAGCAATTATAGAATTGGTATCATCTTATAACGACGGCCATCCGCCTTTGCTTGTGTTCCATAAAATTAATCTAAAGGTTGCTGTTATTCTTTCACCCACCACACGAACTAAAGATCACTTTACTCTATTCAGCATCGGGTAATAGGCACTTGCATTAATACTGTTTTGTGCTGAAAACTTTACAACTGGCTCTAAAATATTGCTGGTTGAAAATCATGGCTGGTATAATTACGCAGGAGTTTTCCGTAAACGATATTCTACAACCAACCCCCTGGTATAATTACCCCAGATTAGTAGAATGGTTTATTTTTTTACAGTTCCTGTGTCTGTTTCTTTGCATCAGTAATCGTAACCAATATCCTTAGAAAACCTGATCCGAATCCTTGAAAATAGTTTAATCCGTACCCTGAAAAACCCAATCTTAATCTTTTTATCTATCCTATGAAAACAATGTTAGCCACACGGCCGGAAATTTCCGATAGTTTTTCCGGCCTTCACCAATTAACGGATTCTCTTATCAATACTTTTCAGTGCAAAGCAACCAGCAACAACAATCATTTTATCAATGAAATTCCGGATCAACTGCTTTTAGCTACGGACCGCCAGTTGTTAGCGACCGTTATCAGAGGTTTATTATCTGCCGTTGTTTTTTATGCAAAGGATAGCTCTATCCGCCTTTCAGCCAAAATCTATGGCAATGTGGTTTTGGTGCAGGTAAAAGAATCAACCAGTCTTAACAATAAAGCATTTGAAAGCGAAGTGCTCCAGCTGCAGCCGCTGGCAGAACAAATGCGCGGCTCTGTCTGTGTTTCCAGCCAGCGACAAAAACTTACTACAATTACTTTTGGCTTTCCCAATTTACCCTTGTCATAAATAACAGACCCTCCGCCCTGGTTCCAGGACAATAGAGATAGATTTAAATTCAATCAGAGTTAAACCCTCTTTACGTGTTTATCATCATCTATTGGAACAGCTTTATTAAAACGCAACGAAGCCAAAAAATACATAGACTTCCCCGCCTGATTTAGTGATCGTAAATAAATAAGTGGGATTATGTTGTTGTCTCAAAATTGAAGAACCATTTTATCGTTATTGAATACTAAATGATAACTTTATTTATTGCTATAACCTGATCTATTGGTACATTACTATAAAAAGTAAATTCCTTTTTTATATTCAATACTAATAACAATCATTATGAACAAAATATTTTTAGCAGCAATTTTTATATTTTTATTTTCAAGTACAGTCTTTTCGCAAAAATTCAGGGACGTTGATAAAAGCCCAATGGATATGGCATATTATCCGGATCATTTTGCCCACGACAGAAAAGCAGGAGATAAAGCAATAATCAGGGTTACCTATGGCAGGCCAGGAAAAAATAAGAGAGAAATTTTTGGTAAGCTTGTTCCCTATAATAAAATTTGGAGAACTGGAGCTAATGAAGCCACGGAAATTAAATTTTACGATGACGTAACGTTGGCTGGCAAGAACGTAAAAGCAGGCCTTTATTCCCTTTTTACTATTCCTGGTGAAAAAGAGTGGACCATCATTTTGAATAGTGACCTTGATTATTGGGGTGCTTATAATTACAACGCCGGTAATGATGTAGTAAGGGTTATTGCACCCGTTACAGCGCTAAACGATATTGTTGAAAACTTTACCATTCAATTTGAAAATAAGGGAGACAAGCAGGGAACCTTAAAACTTGCCTGGGATAAGACCTTAGTAACAGTTCCGTTTAAATTATAAAGCTTTTGCGGTTAACCAAAAAAAATCGCGTTGAATATTTAACTGCTTTGTTGATTTATTAGAAGTATAATTTGGTTGTTGTGCGTCCCTTTATTTAACTCCCCACAGTTAATCGTGATAATAGATATGACTAAGAAAAGATGGACTTTAGTTTTAATAGTTTTTGTTGCTCTTTTCTTTGTTTCTATTTTTTATCAAAATATCACTACGTATTATTCTATTAAAAAGCATACAGGTTATATTTACGAGATAATTGTCAGGGTGTGGGATGACAAGGGGACTTGGTATTCAAGATATCAATATACTGTAAATGGGGTGACATTTCAGGGAAGGCAAGGCGATAAACGCAACTTGATAGACACAGTATTAATTGTCTATGACACAGCAAAACCAAGGTTTAGTATGATTGCGACATTTCCCTTAAATATTGTGGTAGACAGCAACAATAAACTAATTCAGTTGGATACATCACGAGTAAGTTATAAATGGTCTGACTATTTGCCTGGCGACGAAATACGTTCAATCAGAGACCTTTGGAGTTTAGACTAGTTTTGTTCTTCGACCTCTACAAAGCGAACTCACAAACATGGAGTTCAATTTAAATGCACTTTAACCCTTAGCCCCGGAAATAATTTTTTTGCACTTACATCTTATTTCAGCAACTTCTGAAAACACTGTTGAATCTTCTCCGTGCTGCCTTCTCTGCAATCTAGATAACTACAAATTCCCATGATCACCGGCATTTCCGTTTCTTTATGGCCATACAGGTACACCGTTTGTATGATACTTTTTTCCCGATTATACTCCATCAGTTTGGCGATTGAAATTCATCTCAGCACACGGGTGAGTTATCAAAAAGTTTTCTTTTTGTGAACATTTTATAATTAAAACAGAGACACTTTAATAAAGCTATTTTCTCCAGATGGTAATATATTTACGGCTTGTGTAAACTTTTTTTCAGGAATTGTGGCAATAACAATCCGGATTAGTTTGTATTTAAGGAGTGGATGAAAATTTAATTTAAATTACAGGCTTTGAAAAAATAATTTTTAATGGCGATCATACTTAAGATACAAAAGCTAGGCAAAACTTATCAAAGTGGAGGCCGCACTTTATCGGTGCTGGAGAATATTAATTTTTCAGTGGAAGCGGGATCAACGATGGCTATTGTCGGGCCATCTGGCAGTGGCAAGACCACATTGCTGGGATTGGCTGCCGGCCTCGATCGATCAAGTACGGGTACAGTAGAATTAAATAATATAAAGCTGGATCAGTTGAATGAAGACCAACGGGCAAGTATAAGAAATCAGCATGTGGGTTTTATTTTTCAAAACTTTCAATTGCTCCCTACACTTACGGCGCTGGAAAATGTTATGGTGCCTTTAGAATTGCGCAGAGAAAAAAACATAAAGCCAAGAGCGGTTGATCTTCTTAACAAAGTGGGCCTGGCAGACCGTGGACATCATTACCCTGCACAATTGAGCGGTGGTGAGCAACAAAGGGTTTCAATGGCCAGGGCCTTTATCAATAATCCCCGGATTCTGTTTACCGACGAGCCAACCGGTAACCTGGATGCTGAAACGGGTGAAAGAATAATTGAAATGATTTTTAATCTGAATAAGGAAGCCGGTACTACATTGATCCTGGTAACACATGATTTGGATCTTGCAAATAAAACGGACCGTATTATCAAACTGAAAGGCGGAAAAATTGTATCGGATGAAGCCCGGTAATAGTAAAGAGATGGCAACATGAATGAAAAGAGAAGTTTAAATTTTCCCTGGCTGTTGAAAATGGCATGGCGTGATAGCAGGCGGAATCGTTCGCGGTTATTATTGTTCGTGTCGTCAATTATACTGGGCATTGCTGCCATGGTGGCCATTTATTCCCTCGGTGATAATATGAGCCACGAAATAGACAGGCAGGCTGCTTCCTTATTGGGCGCCGACCTGGAGATCAGGAGCAATAAAGAACTAAGCCCGGGTATTAGGAAAATGGCTGATTCGATTGCTGACAGAAGATCGGAGGAAC
>JBPPMM010000674.1:0-2827 GCA_051306075.1 Chitinophagaceae bacterium | reverse complement strand
ATTTTGCCGCCAGGCATACTGGTTCGGTAATAATTAAGCGATTTATTCAAAATTGGAAAATGAATCTTAATGGAGCTTATAATTTTTCAACCGGGCGACCTTATTATAACATTGGCTACGACGGAATGAATCATAAATTCAATGACAGGGGAATTATCCCTGATTATCACAATGTAAGTTTTGCTATAAATTATTTGCCCTTTATCGGGAAACAAAACCCAAAGTCATATACTGTTTGGGTAATGCAGGTAAGTAACATTTTTAACATTAAACAAACCTACGGATACAAGTACTCTTTTAATGGCAATCGCAGGGAAGCAATAACACCAACATCAAGAATGTTTGTCTTTATCGGGGCATTTATAAGTTTTGGAACAGACCGGAGCGATGAGATAATAAATAGTTCTTTGTGATAATAAAATTGATAATATGAATTTGAGTTTTTACCTCCTATTGAAATGCATCCATCTACTGGCGGTAGTAGCTTTCCTGGGAAATATCAGTACAGGTCTTTTCTGGATGCGGTATGCCTTTCAATTAAAAGACACTAATTACATGCATCATACTGTATCGGGAGTAATCTTATCAGACAAATATTTCACCATTCCGGGTGTGATCATTATTACGATAGGAGGATTTGGGGCTGCAATATCCGGAGGGTTAAGCTTGCTTGGCACGGGATGGATTTTCTGGCCCATCATCTTATTTTCTTTGTCAGGATTAATTTTTGTTTTTAAAGTTGGTCCGTTACAAACTAAAATGAAACGCAATCTTGATAAGGCGATTACAGATGAAAATCAGGATCAGAATTCATTTAGAGTTTTATTTAAACAATGGGAATTCTGGGGTTTGCTGGCGTTAATGATGCCCATTGTTTCCTTTTTTATGATGATTTCAAAATGGCCAATTTTAAGTCCCCTATCCAAATAAAATATTTTAGTAAACACTGGACAATTTTTAATCATACATATTTCCATTTTTAACTTAAAACAATGAAATGAGCTTTGATAATGCTGATCACCAACCGTGATGATTATCTGGCGAATTCCATTTGACTAAAATCAATAAAAAATAAACAAATGAAAAAGTTTTTATTATTATCGGCAGCTTCAGTTTTCATGATGGTAACGTTTGCCCAAAGTGAGAAATTTATAAAGGCAATGGAACCAAAAGTTATTGCGATAGATACCACCAGCAATGTGGATGAACTGTTAAACCTCGCTAATGCATTTGAACGAATAGCGGACGCCGAAAAAAATCAATGGACACCCTATTATTATGCTGCCCTGGCGCATGTGAATGCGGGATTGATGATGGCAGTGTTAAATGGTAATTCCGGAGGAATAGCAGAGAAAACCGATCCTGAGGCTAATAAGGCTGAGCAACTATTAAATAAGGCCGAAGAGCTTAGTAAAGAAAATTCTGAAATCTGGATTGTCCGGAAACAAATAGCTACACTCCGGCTTATGGCAGACCCCATGAACCGGTATATGACTTATGGACCTGCTGCTTCAGAAGCATTGGCCACTGCCAAAAAATTAAATCCTGATAATCCAAGAGTTTATTTGCTGGAAGGGCAGGATAAATATTTTACTCCTGAACAGTTTGGTGGCAGCAAAACAGAAGCCCAAAAATTATTTGCAGAAGCTTCAAAAAAATTTGAAAGCTTTAAACCGGAAAGTTCTGTACATCCTGTATGGGGGCTGAACCAGTTAAAGTATTTCCAATCACTCGGGGGGAAATAGGATGGTTTGAATAATGAATAGTTACCCATAAATAATCCCGGTAACAATTTGCCGGATATAAATCAAAGAGCAATGGCAGAAGAAAAATTTTCACCTGAGCAAAGCCTTCAATTGATTCAATCAATGATTACCAGAACCAAAGAGGATATTTCTGGTAATAGTATTTATTTTTTGGTTTGGGGTTGGATAACCTTTATTGCTTGTGCCGGACAATTTATATTAAAGCATATTTATCATTACGAAAAACATTACCAGGTTTGGTGGCTCATACTTATTGGCGTTGTGTTTTCATTTTATTATGGTGTAAAGGAAGCCAGGAGCCGGAAGGTAAAAACGTATATAGGAGAAAGCATAAAATATCTATGGCTGGGTATGGGCATTTGTTATTTCGTTTTAAGTATGATACTTTCTAAAATTGGCTGGGGAACAGTTGTCTTCCCTTTTTTTATAATGCTGTATGGGTTAGGAACTTTTATTTCCGGAAAAAAAAAATTCAATTCAGGCCATTGGTGGTCGGAGGCGTTATAGCCTGGGTATTGGCAATTGTTTCCGCATATGTGGAATACGATTTCCAGATTTTATTTGGAGCTGCGGCTATACTCAGTAGTTATATTATCCCGGCCTATATGCTTCGGTTTAAATCAGGTGCTGGTGGCAATTAATTTTTTAATAATGAGAATAAAATATCAAAAATTTAAAAAGGTACAAGCGGGCAGGAATGTTTAAAGATTTGGATCCTATATTGCATTCACAATTACGATTGGCAGTTATTTCACTTCTTATCAGTGTAAAAGAAGCTGAGTTTACTTTTCTTAAAGAAAAAACAAATGCAAGTGCCGGAAACCTCAGTGTGCAGATACAAAAATTAAAAGAGGCCGGTTATATTGAAGTAAATAAGAAATTTAAAGATAATTACCCGCTAACCAGCTGCAGGATTACAAAAAAGGGAGTGACCGACTTTGAGCAATACATAAAGGATCTTCAGGGATACCTGGGTTCAGGCAAGTAAGAAAGACACAAATATTTACAATATGGATTTCCTCAATTGATTCAAGGCCCATAACCCACAGTTTAAAAAAGGA
>JBPPMM010000118.1:0-2824 GCA_051306075.1 Chitinophagaceae bacterium | reverse complement strand
GGTTACATTAGTTACAAAAAGATCGTCACCTACTAACTGGCATTTATCGCCCACAGATTCAGTTAGCATTTTCCAGCCGGCCCAATCATCCTCAGCCATACCATCTTCAATAGATGCGATTGGATATTGTTTCACCCAGCTGGCCCAGTATTTTACCAATTGCTCACTGCTCATTTCTTTTCCGTCACTTTTATGAAATATATATTTTTTCTTTTTAGCATTCCATAATTCACTATTAGCTGCATCCATCGCAATGGTGATCTGGCTGCCGGTCTTATATCCTGCAGCCTGTATAGCGGTTAATACCGTTTCAATTGCTTCTTCATTACTTTGTATATTGGGCGCAAATCCACCTTCATCCCCTACATTAGTACTGAATCCTTTTTTCTTCAATACTGTTTTAAGCGCATGAAATATTTCCACACCCCAGCGCAATCCCTCGCTGAAGCTGGTTGCACCTACAGGCATTACCATAAATTCCTGGAAATCTATTTTGTTATCAGCATGTGCACCGCCGTTAAGAATATTCATCATTGGGATGGGTAAAGTTTTTGCATTGGTGCCGCCTATATAGCGGTACAATGGCAAAGCCGCTTCTTCAGCAGCGGCTTTGGCTGCAGCCATACTAACAGCGAGTAAAGCATTAGCGCCTAACTTTCCTTTATTAGGCGTACCATCCAGTTCTATCATCATTTCATCTAACCCGGTTTGATCCGCTACATCATGGCCCAATAAAGCAGGTGCAATAATAGAGTTTACATTTTTTACGGCTTTGAGCACACCCTTTCCAAGATATATTTTCTTGTCGCCATCGCGAAGTTCAACAGCCTCATGAATTCCTGTACTGGCGCCACTGGGGACAGCTGCCCGTCCCAATGCACCTTCATCAGTAATTATATCTACTTCCACTGTGGGATTACCTCTTGAATCTAAAATTTGCCTGGCGAAAATTTCGGAAATGTAACTCATAGCATGTTTGATTTAGTTATTTAGATAAAATTGAAAAAGGCAAGCGGATGCAAATGTAATCAACTTTGCTTTTGAGAACATTTTGATTCATTCAAATTTTCTTTCCAGGTGTTACTCTGCAGATGCCGTAAAGGGGGGCCATTTTGGAAAATCATCACTATTGACATCCTGGTTAAAATGTACTCAGTAAGAATTCAAAAAAGTTGAAGCTCACCTATTATATTGATGAGGTATTTATCTTCAGTATCCTTCCACCATTCTATATTTCCATTGGCCAGCCGAATGGCGTAATCGGAATCATACTTCAGGTTTTCAGAATCATCGGGCATCCAGATACCCACTTTATATGGCCCGGGAGCAAATGTATTTTTAAATTGTATCGATTGCCTGATACTATATTCTCCGGCAGGAGACGCTTCTACCGGCAACCAATTCCTGGGATCTACGGTTACGGGAAACTCCAATACATGGCCATTTTCATCAATTAGAACCAGGTATACCGGTCTTTTATTTATTAGTGGGGCGAAGCCGAAGTTATTAAGCCTAATCCAAAATTCCCCGCGTTCTCCCCGGTGGATCAATTTTGGCATTGTTGCTTCTTTCAATTGTAGCCGGTAACCCAAATGATCTCTGATATATTCATAAGCTGTCCTTGTTACTTCCCTGCTGTTTTTGTCAAGGAAATAATCTTCAGTTGCTGACATTTTGTTATTGCGGAATTGAGAGAGGGTAACATTCTGTTTTTTCCATGCTGCTATATTTATGTTGTAGTTATGAACAACACTAAAACTACTGTATGCATGTGTTTTCATTCTTTTTATAGCTTGCCAGCCACCCTGGTTTCCGAGTGCTATTTTATTGAATGTACCATACCAGTTTCCGTTGTAAGGCATTTCGCCATCTACTACAGATGACATAGCCTCCCTTTCTACCATGAAATAATCTTTATCAGGCCATCGAAAATCCCAATGTGCATTTATTCCCTGGTCTAAAACAAAATAAGCATTTTGAAATCCGATCCTGTTATACTCTTCATTGGTTAGTGGATAATATAATAAAGAGTTGCCGGGAATTTGCCTGATAAATCCAGCTGTATTGGTTTTATATATAGTTTCTCTTACCTGTAATTTTTTGTTTACGGGAATGGCTTTCAGGATATCCCTGAGCACTATTTTTTTGTATAGGGGAGAGTTATCTAATCCAGTATGGTGCCACTCACCCCACAATCCAAGAAAGCCCGCCTGGAAGGCAAAGATCAACGATTCATTTTTTTGTAAGAATGATTTTAGTTGGGCAAGATGTCTTTTTATATCGCCGTATGTTTCATATTTACTGTTATCATCGTACCGGTAAGCAAACACCAGAATCACCTTGTATCCCGAACGTTTTATCTCATCAAATATGACCTGCATATTCCTAAAGGCGTTGTCCGGAATAGAGGTTTTCATATAATCTGTCAGGTAAAAATATAATTGTGTTAACCTGGTTTTTTCACTAAAGTTATTTTCATCACTTGCGATATAGCTTGAGAAATTGTGGGAATAATTTATACGATGATAAGGATTCAAAAGGTTACTCACTTTCATAATGTGTTCCAGTCTGAAACCTCTTTCAGGATTGCTGATAGGCTTTCTTCCATTTATATCGTCTGACCTGATGCCATGAAAAGAAATGGTTTGCGTTTCGCAGGTAGTACATGAACTTGAATACAGGGAATTTGCTACCATCCTGTTGGTGGCAGGGATGGCCGGTTCTCTGGTTTCTTTTTTACATGACAAAAAGAATAACAGGCAAATCAGGATTGGTGCTACTTTATTGATGGTGGTGGCTTGGCAAGTTCAATCCTAATTTACGG
>JBPPMM010000099.1:0-3825 GCA_051306075.1 Chitinophagaceae bacterium | reverse complement strand
CGGTACCGTGATATTATTCTAAGATCACCTTCAACTTTTGATCAGGCCGATTTTATATTGTTAGAATCGACGTATGGCAACAGCTTGCACGATGAAGTAGTAAGTACACCAGACCATTTGCTGGAATGGATAAATAAAACCTGTATACAAAAGAAGGGTAAACTCATCATGCCTGCTTTCAGCGTTGGGCGTACGCAGGAAATTTTATTTTCTTTGAATCAATTGGAATTAGAGAACAGGCTGCCTGAATTGGATTACTTTTTAGACAGCCCCCTGAGCCAGGAGGCAACGGACCTGGTTAAAAGTTATTCCTCTTATTTCAACAAGTATATCCAAAAGATACTTCAATCAGATGCCGATCCTTTTTCATTTAAAGGCTTGAAATATATCAAAACGGTAGACCAGTCCAAGCTTCTTAATTTCCGTAATGAGCCATGTGTAATTATTTCAGCAAGCGGTATGGCAGATGCGGGACGGGTCAAGCATCATATAAGCAATAATATAGAAAATAGTCGCAATGGTATATTGATGACAGGGTATTGCGAACCCCGATCTTTGGGAGCCCGCCTTATAAATGGAGCCAGGGAAGTCTCCATTTTTGGTGTACATCATGAAGTTCACGCCGAAATCGGATCTCTTCGGAGTATGAGTGCCCACGGCGATTATGAAGATCTTACCCAATGGCTTGCCTGCCAGGATCCGGGAAAAGTAGAAAAAGTTTTTTTGGTTCATGGAGAATATGATGTACAGCAGGCATTCAAAGACCGCCTGTTACGGAAGGGATTTTTAGATATCGAAATTCCTGCACGACATGCCGAAATTGGATTGGGATGATTTCTCTTCCATTTGTTAAAAATTTCCTGTTGCCCTATTTTTAATATGTTCATGTTTAGAACTTTTTATATTTTACAATAAACTTTCACATCTCCTTAATAAAGATTGGACTTCTTTTTTCGTTTATATAGTGATAACAAGAAAGAAAAATCACTAAATAAAAAAAGGAGTATTTATGTTAAGGAATCTAAAAATATGGAGTGGATCCCTGGCATTCGTTTTCTTACTGGCAAGTTGCGCATCCACGGCGCATATTGAGAAGGACGATCATACAGATTTTACCAGATACAAAACTTTTTCCTGGGTAGAAAAGCAAGAAGATGAGAAAAAGGAAAAGAACAAGAAAAATGACCTGGCTGAGCAAAAGATCAGGGATGCTGTAAGTAAGGAATTGGAAAGAACAGCCGGATGGAGAGAATCAAAAAATAATCCGGATGTATTGTTAAGCTATGATGTGCTGGTAGAAAGATCAGTAAAAACACAATCCGAACCCGTTTACTCGAGGTCATTCACCCGGACCTTTTACAATCCCTATTCACGCCGGTTTTACAATGTGTATTATCCTTCCCGTTTCGTTGGGTATGATAATTATGATACACAGACCCGTGAAGGAACTATAACCATATCTATGATAGATGCCAGGTCCGAGAAAACGGTTTGGCAAGGTTGGGCTACAGATGAGGTGAATAACAGAAACCTGACCACCAAAGAAATCCAAAATAGTGTGAGAGCCATTTTCAGAAAATTCGATATAGCGAAAAACTAATTATTAGACCCGGACGGTTGAAGGACTAGCCCCATGCAATTAAATTAAGGAATTGCATCGGGGCTTTTCTATTATGAGAAAAGATTTATTCTTCAAAGTTGGTTGACCATAAAATATTCAAATCATACAATTGGTAACCGGTATTCCGGCATATGTTTTACTTTTGGCCTTATGGCGGTATTTTTTACTTCTCTTAATTCAGGAAGCAATGGAAATTGTTATTATGTTGGCAATTGTACCGAAGCTGTTCTAATAGATGCCGGTATTTCTTGCCGGGAAACTGAGAGGAGAATGGAGCGCCTGGGTTTGTCCATGACTTCTGTGAAAGCCATTTTTATTTCTCATGAACATGCGGATCATATTAACGGCGTACGGGTGTTATCAAAAAAATATCAATTGCCGGTTTATATCACTCCTGCCACCTTGCGATCCGCAGGCTTCCTTGCCGAAAAAAAATTGCTCAGGCCAATTAATACCTCAGGAGAAATAAAAATTGATGGATTGTCCATATTGGCTTTTCCAAAATCTCATGATGCTTGCGATCCGCATAGCTTCCTTATTTCCTCTGGCAATATAACAATTGGTGTTTTTACCGACATTGGTCATTGCTGTGAACAGGTGATCGCCCATTTTAAAAAATGTCATGCTGTTTTTTTGGAGGCCAATTATTGTGAGAATATGTTAATGGAGGGAAGCTATCCTTATGTTTTAAAAAAACGAATAAGCAGTGATACCGGCCATTTGTCCAACTCCCAGGCACTCGGACTTTTTACAAAGCACCGTGGGGCGCAGTTGAGTCATCTGATCTTGTCTCATTTATCTAAGAATAATAATAACCCGGAACTGGTGGATCAGTTGTTCCGCAGCCAGGCAGGATCTACAAATATTGTTGTTGCTTCCCGCTTCAATGAAACAGCCCTTTATTGTATTGAACAAAATAATGTTGTTGCTCAGAACGGCAGGGCTGCTATCCCACCTTCGCAATTGCAGCTTTCTCTTTTTTAAGAGGTTTGAGTCTGCTTTTTAGGTAATCGGTTCAATTATTAATTAAAGTGTGCTGGTATAGTTGAGAAGTATATTCTCCCGGAGTATAAAGATTTTTTTTCCATCCATTTTTATTGCATTTTCGATTGCCAGCTCATTCATAACCCGGAAAAGAGTTTCATAGGTAGTGCCTGTATAAGAGGCAAGATCTTGCCTGCTGAGCAATATGTTGATATAACCTTCAGTCGCACAACCAAATTTTTTCCTTAAAAAAAGGAGGGCATTGGAAATTCTACCCTTTACCGTCATGTGGGCCATGTTGCGCATTCTTTTCTCTGACTCTTTTAGTTCTGATGCAAAAAACATCATAAGTTGGTAAAGGAAATCCGGGTTTACTTTTAATGTGCTGTTGAAAAAATCCAGATCAACATAGCAAACATCGGTGGGTTCCAGGGCCGTACCTGAAACAGGATAAATAATATCTGTGCCCAAACCCCGGTGCCCAACTATATCACCATTTTTTGCCAGTCTTAATATTAACTCCTTTTCAGATCCCCATTTCTTATGCACTTTTACAAGTCCGGTATTTATAAAATACATGCCGGTCATATTTTCTCCTTCTTTAAACAATAGTTCCCCTTTTTTAAAATGAAAACATTTGCGACTTTTATCTATTGCCGGCAGCCAGTCTTTTAGGCATTGCCTGCATAGATCGCAACTCTTTAAGTCGCACGTTTTCTTGCTTTGTTTCATAGTGTGTCAGTAATCAAATTTGTTAGAGGATTGCCAGCTATTGTTCCAGGATTTTTGCATTTATTATTGATTTTTTTGATTCCGAACCTGCTCTTTCCTTATTTGGTTTTTAAGGAAATAAGAGCTTGTTGATATTGAGTATAATTTCAATAAGTCACATTTAACAAAATTAGCATGTGTGTTTCCTCTTATTACTTAGTCAATTTTATACACTAAGCTTTAACACGTTTATTGTTTACCATGAATATGTTCATAAAGCTGTTTCCCATTAGATCATTGAATTACAATAAAATTATAGCTGCATTCGCCAGTAATTCATTTTTTAATGCGCAAATTTTTTGGAATTGGTTTAAAGGGTAAAGAAATAATTTTTTCGGGGAGTTACGAAATTTAATACGTATATAAAATAATAATATATAAAATATATTCTACAATGTGACTAATAATATATAAAAAACCTTAGTTTTATAATATATATGACTGTTTGT
>JBPPMM010000061.1:0-6633 GCA_051306075.1 Chitinophagaceae bacterium | reverse complement strand
AATCCTGATAAAATTTCCCGGCGCATGATCTTCCACCAGTCGGCAATGGTAACCTCACTCAGCGCCATGGCTTGTATGATTAAAGTGGAAGCCTGAGAACCACTGTTGCCACCACTTGAAATTATCAAAGGGATAAACGTAGCCAGTATTACTACTTTAGCTATCTCTGCCTGGAAATGCTGCATAGCCGTAATGGTGATTAGCTCGCCAAAAAAAAGAATAATAAGCCAGACTACTCTTTTTTTATAGAGACGGAAAAGCGGCATCTCAATGTATGGCTCTTCCAGGGCCGAAGTACCACCCATCATTTGCATATCCTCGCTGAATTCTTCTTCAGCAACCCAAAGGATATCATCAATAGTTACGATACCTAATAATTTATTATTGTTGCTGACAACAGGAAGAGCTACCCGGTTATTCATCTTAAAAACTTCACTGGCGGTTTCCTGGTCATCATAGGCATGCAGCGATACTACACGGCCATCCATCAGTTCCGATACTTTTTTATCCGGGGTATTTAAAATAAAATCACGGATACGGATATCATCCAGCAGATCTCCTTTTTCGTTGATGACATAAATTACATTGATGGTCTCACTATCCTTGCCATACTTACGGATGGTAGCAAAAACTTCTTCAATGGTATTATAAGGATAAACATAAACATAATCGGGAGTCATCAAGCGGCCAATACTATTTTCAGGGTAGCCTAATAAGGAAAGCGTAATCTTTCTTTCTTCGGGGTCAAGCAATTTTATCAGTTCCCGCACAGCATTGCTCGGTAATTCTTCCAGGAAATCGGTTCGGTCATCGGCAGGTAATTCATTTAATAGAGAAGCAATGGTATTGGGCGGCAGCGTTTGGATAATACTTTGTTGAGTGGGGAATTCCAAAATTTTAAAAACACTGGCAGCGCGGTGCACGGACATATTGGCAATGATCTGGCTTTCATAATCCGGAAATTCATATACCAGGTCTACCACATCGCTGATATTCTGGTCATTCAAAAAATCACGGATCTGCAATTTATCTTCTGTTTGAATGATGGTTTCAAACTGCTTCTGCAAAGAAGGTTGTTCCAGTTCTATTGACATGGGGCAAATGTACGATACATGGTTTAGGGTATTGACGAGCTGATATAAAAACAATTTGAATGTTTATAAAAATGCGATTTTCGCAATTCAAAAATCAAATTTATTTTTTAGATAATGATTCAGCCATTTCTTTATGTTGCGTTTGCGGGAGGCTTAGGCCGCGGTGTATTTACTTCTTCTGATATTGAAGCAGGCATTGTAGTTGAAATATCGCCGGTAATAGTAATGACTCTTGAGGACAGGAAGCTGTTAGATAAAACCCTGTTGCATGATTATATTTTTGAATGGGGCGGGGCTAATAAGCAATGTTGTATGGCATTGGGCTATGTGCCTTTATATAATCATTCCTATAAATCGAATTGCGAATATGAAATGGATTATGACAATGAAATGATCAGTATTAAAACCGTAAGATTTATTAAGGAAGGAGAAGAATTATTTATCAATTACAATGGCAACTGGAATGATGGGAAAAAGGTTTGGTTTGACACGAAATAAAAAAAGTTGATGAAAAATTATTCCGGACAACCCAACAGCGGTAATCATAAGATTATTTTCTATCAAACCTATTAATTATCATTTTATTTCAACTTATTCTTAATTTCCTGCAATTTCAACAGTGCTTCCACGGGTGTCAGCCGGTTGATATCAATATCTTCCAATAATTTCCTGATCTCATTAAAAGTTTCACTATGCGCATCAAATATGGAAAGCTGCATCTGGGGCAGGGAAAGTCTTTTTACTTTATCCGCCATGCTTTTAGTGCCCGACGAACTACTTCCGCCTTCGGTTTTCTGATCTCCTTCGTCCACATGCTTAGTTTCCAACTGGGTCAGAATTTCATTGGCTCTGTCAATCAGCGACGGAGGCATGCCGGCCATTTTAGCTACATGAATACCGAAACTATGTGTGCTGCCACCGGGTGCAAGCTTTCGTAAAAAAATAATCTTGTTACCGACCTCTTTATTGGTAATATGAAAGTTCTTTACTCTTGAAAATTTTTCTTCCAGTTCATTCAGTTCATGATAATGTGTAGCGAACAACGTGATGGGTTGATGGATTGAATTGTGCAAGTGCTCTGCAATACTCCATGCTATAGATATTCCATCGTAGGTAGATGTGCCCCGGCCGATCTCATCCAATAATACCAGGCTGCGGGATGTGATGTTATTGATGATGGATGCTGTTTCATTCATCTCTACCATAAAGGTGGATTCACCACCGCTTAAATTATCTGAGGCACCAACTCTTGTAAAAATTTTATCAGTCAATGAGATTCTTGCTTCCGTTGCAGGAACAAAACTACCCGTGTGCGCCATCAGGGTGATTAAAGCTGTTTGCCGCAACAGGGCACTTTTACCACTCATGTTAGGCCCCGTAAGTATAATGATCTGCTGATCCGTCTTATTTAATTCAAGGTCATTATGAATATAGCTTTCACCAATAGGTAAATTTCTTTCTATAACCGGGTGCCTTCCTTCTTTTACCAGCCATTCAGGGCCTGTGTGCAGGGTGGGTTTCTTATAATGATATTGAATGGCATTATGTGCAAAGCAACAAAGGCAATCCAGTATAGCAACAATATTACCGTTGTTCTGTACAGGTGCCAGGTAATCAAACAACTCATTCAGCAACGATTCATATAATTGTAATTCCAGTTGCAATATTTTTTCTTCAGCCCCTGTTATTTTTTCTTCATAATCTTTTAATTCCGGTGTTATGTATCGTTCTGCATTGGCCAGGGTTTGCTTGCGCATCCATTCGGATGGCACTTTGATTTTATGCAGGATGGTTACTTCCAGGTAATAACCGAATACATTGTTGAATCCGATCTTCAGGGAACTAATACCTGTTTTTTCCACTTCCCGCTGTTGCAACTGAACCAGGTATTCTTTCCCGCTTTGTGATATCTTTCTAAGTTCATCTAATTCGGTACTTATACTATTGTTGATCATACCACCCCTGGCTGCCACAGCAGGAGGATTATCTGTAATTTCTTTAAATATTTTTTCGGCAATAAAAGGGCAGGGGTTCAGGGCATCACCCAAACGTTTTAAGTATTCGTTGGAAGAGGATAAACACAATTGTTTAATATTATTTACTTGTTGAAGTCCTCTGGCCAGTTGTAATACTTCCCGCGGATTGATCTTTCTTACAGGGATCTTTGAAACCAATCGTTCTATATCGCCACACAATTTGATGGATTGTGAAATTTTATTTCGCAGGTCGGTTTCTTTAATAAAAAATTCAACCAGTTCCAGTCGTTCATTGATCCTGATGATATCTTTTAATGGAAAAATGATCCAGCGCTTAAGCAGCCTGGCTCCCATGGGAGAAACTGTATTATCCAATACACTTAACAAAGTGTGATTTCCTTCTGAATTTCCATAAACCAATTCCAGGTTCCTGATCGTAAAACGGTCCATCCATAAAAAATCATCCCGGTCAATATGGTGCAGGGAAGTTATATGTTGCAGGTTGGGATGTTCGGTATCCTTTAAATAGTGTATTACAGCACCAGCCGCTACCAGGCCATTTGATAAATCATCTACTCCAAACCCTTTTAATGAATGGGTTTGAAAATGTTTAAGCAATACATCCTCTGCATAATTAAGATCGAATATCCATTCATCAAGGGTATAGGTGTACATTTTGCCACCGAAATACTCTTTAAAAAATTTTTGCTTGTGCCGCTGAAAAATTACTTCGGCTGGTTTGAAGCTTTGTAATAATTTGTCGGCATATTCCCTGTCACCTTCAGCAATAAAAAATTCACCGGTAGAAATATCCAGGAAACTCAAACCATATTTATCATTATCTGCAAAATGTACCCCTGCCAGGAAATTATTGGTATGATGCTCCAGTAATTTATCATTAACAGTGGTGCCGGGAGTTATCATTTCTGTAACGCCTCTTTTCACTACACCTTTGGCTTGTTTGGGATCTTCCAGCTGATCGCAGATGGCTACCCGGTAACCTGCTTTTACTAATTTATGTAAATAGGTGTCCAGGGCATGATGCGGAAACCCTGCCAGTTCGAGAGAAACAGCCGCCCCACTGTTTCTTTTGGTAAGCGTAATGCCCAGGGCTTGTGAAGCGATAACAGCATCCTGGCCAAAAGTTTCGTAAAAGTCGCCCACACGGAAAAGCAGGACAGCATCGGGGTATTTCTGCTTGATAGCCCGGTGCTGCTGCATCATTGGAGTTTCTTCTATTTTGGTTTTAGCCATTCAGTCAACATTTTTTGAGAGTGGCAAAAATAAGGAAGTGTTCAGGTAACTATCCGCCCTTATAATTCTGTGAATAAATAGAAAGTTAATAGTCTTATTTCAAATGACTTGATGACCGAAATGAAAAGACGGGTTGATAACTTTACCGGAAAGGCTATGAAAAATCTAGAAAGCCGGCATTTAGGATCCCGACCGTTTTTAAGTAATCTGGATTTATCAAAAAGTATTTTTTAGTTTAGGAAATCATTTATAATAAAACAGCTGTTATGAAAAGATTTTTCCGGGGATTCATCATTTTTTTAATTTCCATTTTCATCATGTTTTCTGCATTTGCTTTTATTTCGGGTAAACTATATTTATTCAAAGCCGTTTATTACAATTTTGCAGGTATAGATGATTATAAAATTTTTACCAATAATATAGTACGGGCAGGAGAGCCACAGCCCTGGCCTGTTTCAACAGGTTATAATAAAATTAGCTGTCCTGATACATTAAATAAGATGCTGACGGAGTTAAGAACGGTGGCTATGCTGGTTATAAAAGAAGATTCACTTTATTATGAGAAATACCAGGATGGGTACAGTGATTCATCCTTATCCAATTCCTTTTCGGTGGCTAAAAGCATTACCAGTTTACTGGTGGGAGCAGCTATTAAAGAAGGAAAAATAAAATCGGTGGAAGAACCTGTTGGAAGTTATTTACCAGAATTTAAAGAGGGACTGGCGGCAAAACTCAGGATAGTAGACCTGCTCACTATGAGCAGCGGAAGTAATTGGGATGAATCCTATTCAAACCCCTTATCTGTTACTACGGAATCCTATTATGGAAGTGATCTGTATAAGACAGCAACCCGTGTCAAAATAATAAATGAGCCGGGAACAATTTTTTCATACAAATCCGGCGACACTGAATTATTGGGCCTGGTGATCGAAAAAGCGACAGGAAAATCGTTGAGTGATTATGCATCGGAAAAGATCTGGCAGCCAATAGGAGCAAGATATTCAGCAAAATGGAGCACGGACCGTGAAAATGGAAATGAGAAAGCCTATTGTTGCTTTAATACAAATGCCCGGGATTTTGCCAGGCTAGGACAATTGATGTTGAACGGAGGAAAATGGAAAGGTGAAGCCATTATTGATTCAACTTATTATGTGCAATCCACTACAGCAAATCATATCCGGGATGAAGAAGGTAAGCCTTGTAATTATTATGGCTATCAATGGTGGATTCGCCCGGCTTATCCTGGCGTTTTTTATGCAAGGGGTATATTAGGGCAATATATTATTGTAATTCCATCAAAGAAAATGGTGATGGTAAGGCTGGGCCATAAAAGATCTGATAAACGAATAAATGGGGCCCCGGTCGAGGTAGATGCATTAATAAATTGGGGCATGAGTTTATAAACCAGTTGAAAACAAGAAACCCGGTGAAATTGTTAAAATAATTATAAGTAAGGTTGGTGTTTACCTCGCCTGACTTTCAGCAGCACACATTACTTTTGCGCCATGCGAAAATTGAGCATGGAAGAATTGAGCCGCAAGTCTGTAGAAGAGTTTAAGGAATCTCCTAAAACGCCTGTTATCGCAGTTCTTGAAAATGTACGCAGTGCTTACAATGTGGGCAGTGTATTTCGTACAGCGGATGCGTTTTTAATTGATGCCATTTACATTATTGGCTATACTGCTAAACCCCCTCATAAGGAAATTAAAAAAACAGCACTTGGAGCAGAAGAAACGGTTGCCTGGAAACATTTTTCATCAGCGCAAGAGGCAATAAAGGCCTTAAAGCAGGACGGATATAAAGTATTTGCCGTAGAACAAGTTGAAAAAAGCATTTCCCTGGAAAAATTTGATCATACGGAAAAAGTCGCCGTCATATTTGGAAATGAAGTAACAGGTGTAGAACAATCAACTATTGCTCTTTGTGATGGTTGTATTGAAATTCCCCAAATAGGTATGAAACATTCCCTGAATATTGCAACGGCCGCCGGAGTGGTTTTATGGGAATTAGTGAGAAAAAGGATTGTAACAAAGATCTGATATCATTCATTGACAGTTTTCCTGCAAATATGGATTGTTAACATCGCCTACATTTGCAAAATGTCTAAAGTAAAAAGCTATCTCAGCTTAATAAAATTTTCCCATACCATTTTTGCAATGCCGTTTGCGATGATTGGTTTTTTTCTGGCGCTATTTGATAATACGTCGGTAGTCCCCGGATGGAATACCAAGACTCTTCCAAAAGCATTTGAATGGAATTTAATCGCAATAAAATTTTTCTAGTTATCCTTTGCATGGTCTTTGCCCGCA
>JBPPMM010000716.1:0-2380 GCA_051306075.1 Chitinophagaceae bacterium | reverse complement strand
AACCGTTATAGCTGGTGTGGTAATTATCAACATGGTTTTTGCGTCGTGAAAGACTCCTCTCATCAGTATTTTCATATTGCTAAAAATGGCAATCGAATTTATCAAAATACTTATGCTTACGCAGGGGATTATCGTGATGGTATTGCAGTTGTGCAAAACCATGATGGTTTTTATGGTCATATTGATAGCACCGGAGAATTCATTCATCAACAATGGTTTATGGATTTGGATACATTTCACAAAGGGTACGCACGAGCAAAAGATGCCAAAGGTTGGTTTCATATTGATCGTCAAGGAAATTCTCTTTATACATCACGATATGTCATGATTGAGCCTTTTTATAATGGTCTTGCCCGTGTTGAAAATACATCAGGAGAAATAATTCGAATCAATGAAGAGGGAGAAATTATTGAACGTTGCCGCAAGCCGTTCCGTACAGATTTTCAACAATTGTCGGGAGATATTGTCGGTTATTGGAAAACCCAAACCATCAAAGCTGCTGTAGATTTAAATGTATTTTTGTATTTGCCTGCTACTGTAGAGGCTTTAAGCAAGCACATTGGCATTACTATTGAAAACACCAAACGTTTATCACGTGCATTAGCGGAATGTGATTTGGTTATATTTCAGGATGAAAAATATATCGCGACTGCCAAAGCTAAATATTTAAATCCTCAGCACCCATATTCTCTTTTTCATGCAACCCAGCATTGGGCGACGGCACATTATGTTGCTTGGATGCGATTAACTGAAGCATTAAAGAACAATAATGAGTCATATGCTGATGTTTACGGACAACCGTTGTTTGAATGGTTAGACGCTGATGATGATCGTCTTAATGAATATCAGCATGCGATGAACAGTTATGCACAACATGATTATCCATTATTAGTAAAGAAACTAAAGTTTACTGAAAATAGTATTGTGATTGATGCGGCTGGTGGCAGTGGCGTGCTCTTGCAACATGTACTACAAGAAAACCCAACAATGACTGGCATTTTATTAGAACGGCCAACTGTAATTAAATCAATTACTATATCAGATGATTTATCCACACGTACGGAAGCCATTGGCTTTGATTTGTTTACTGAATGGCCATGTTCTGGCGACATCGTGCTGATGTCTAGGGTATTACATGATTGGAATGATGAACAAGCCCATTGCATTTTAATGCATGCAAAAAATGCTTTGCGGCCAAATGGGCAATTAATCATCATAGAATTTTTACTAGAAGATAATCATCCAGACGGTGGGATGTTAGATATGAATATGTTGGTCATCACCGGTGGTAAAGAACGTACTTTGGATCAATATGAGCTATTGGCAAAGAAAGTTAATTTGCAATTAATAGAATGTGTTCATACAGGCAATTATCATGCACTAACATTTAAGCTTACGGAATAACGCTATGACTTGTTTTGATGTTTATAAAATCCTTGAGTTATGTGCTTCTTCTGATGAATTTTTTATCTTTATTCGACATGCGGAAAAAGACAGAGCAGTAAAAGTTGATGACGCAGTTGTACCATTAACAACAAATGGAATTAAGGAAACGCATCAATTGGCTGAATTTCTTTCATTAAATTTTCCGCAAATTTCTCTTATTAAAACTAGCCCACTTCTACGATGTTCTCATACAGCTAAAATATTAGCGGACCATTACCCTAATAATGAGGTGCCAATTGTGTCATCAACACTGCTAGGTAATCCTGGCGCTTTTGTTGCTGATGATCAATTGACGGCGAAAGTATTTGATCAATTTTCCGTTTATGAAGTTGTACAGCAACAATTGATGAATAAACCATTACCAGGCTTTCACTCTATACAGGTGGGTGTTGAGCGGTTATATCAAGATATTGTGTCAACGCGTCTTTTACCAGGAAGGCCAGCCATTTGCATTAGTCATGATGTAGTGTTGGCTGCTTTTGCAGGTTATTTCCTTCAAGATCAGATAAAACTTAGTGAGCATCTTTGGCTTAATTATCTTGAGGGTTTTGTTGTTAAACGCGATAAAAGCAAACATTATATTCAAACAACAGACCATAGTATTGAATGTCAGCTGAAAAGGCCTTTTTATGGATGAACCAGAGAGAAATGATTTAACCATTGATCATACTGCTGTTAATTTGTTAAATGAACAGCATTCACGGAATTGTATTTCTTTTAAAAAATCGGTGGCTTTAGTTGCAACGGGCGCATCGGTCATTGCAGTATTACCAGTGCCCTATCTTGTGGCGCGCTCTGTATTTTATTTAATCACGCGACAATCAGAATTTACTTTTCAAGAGATGGTCCAACAGGGAAATGTTACCTTTTGGATATTTGGACCGATGGCTGCATTAATGGCGACTATTGCTATTGCACCTTTTAATATGGTGAA
>JBPPMM010000713.1:0-3955 GCA_051306075.1 Chitinophagaceae bacterium | reverse complement strand
ACCTTATGAATAATCTAAATATTTATATATGGAAAAAATTGAAAAGAAAAGCATGATGGAAAAAATGTTGAGGGAGCTGGAAGATATATTAAACAGCCAGACTTCGCTTCTTAAAAAAATTTCTCAACTGGAGGCAGAAAACATGAACCTGGGTAATTCCATTCTGGATAAAAAGCTTCCGGATATACATGGTAAAGTGGATGAAGGCATAGAAGCGATCACACTGGTAATGGAAGAATTTACGGCTGCCAAAAATAAATTTGTAACAGATAACAAGTTAGATGAAGCGTTGCCTGAGCAGGCTGGTTGATTATTCATAACAACCACTTGCAATTGAATAGCCGGTATAATTTCTCACAGGCTGAATAGTTGATTTAGACCTATGTTTGCCGGCGGTAACCTGATTAGAAAAATTATATATCAACTTGAACCAACGTTTTTTTCATTATACAGGAATTATTGTTTTTGGATTGCTGGCCCTTGTGTCTTTATCAGCTACGCTGATTCCTTTTATCCCTTCAAAGGAATGGTGGATCCGGATATTTGACTATCCGCGTCTGCAAACTTTTTTTATTGCTTTACTGGCATTAATATGGTATTCATTTTTTTATTTTAAGCGGGAAAAAAAAGGATATGTATTTGTTATCATGTTCCTGGTAGTAATAGGGATACAGGGATATAAAGCATGGGCATACACACCATTGGGTAAAAAACAAGTTTTGTGGTCCGAGGGCGGTCCTGCCGATACTACACATATCAGCCTCTTTATCTCCAATGTACTCCAAACAAATACAGCGTATGACCAGCTTATTGATAAGATCGGTAAATATGATCCTGATATTATCATTACCACCGAGTCAGATAGCTTGTGGCAAGAAGGATTATCATCGATTGAAAATAAATATCCCTATAGTATACCCATACCGCTTAGCAATACTTACGGTATGCACCTATACTCAAGGTTGCCCTTGGAGAATCCTTCCGTTCGCTACCTGGTAGAACCGGATATTCCTTCTATCCGGACCAGAGTAAAATTATCATCCGGTGAATGGATTACTCTATTTGTAGTGCATCCCCGACCGCCTGCTCCTTCTGAGGCTTCGGATACCCGGGAAAGAGATGCTGAAATTATAATGGTGGCCAGGGAAGCCCGTAAGGAAAAGGAGGGGGTAATCGTTGCCGGCGATTTTAATGATGTGGCCTGGTCAGAAACTACTGAACTTTTCCAGGAAGTAAGCGGATACCTGGATCCCAGGCGCGGACGTGGTTTTTATAATACCTATCATGCAAAATTCCCGGTGTTCAGATGGCCGCTTGATCATATTTTTCATAGCTCGCATTTTAAATTGGTTAGCATGGAACGGTGCGGTTCCGTAAACAGTGATCACTTTCCCATGTTTATTCACCTCAGTTATGAGCCGGAGGAAAAGAAAGATCAACCCAAAGTAAAACCTGATAAAGAAACGGAAACAGACGCGGGCAAAACAATCAGGAAAGGTAAATCGGATCCGGATGCACCATCGGAATGATGGTTGATCAATTTGTTCAAATTGTAGCAAAGATTACTAAACCTTTATGATGGTAACCCTGAAAATAAAAAAGGGTCCCCTGGAGACCCGTACGTGTTGTGGAACTAACACCTGAATTAATTCTTACTCGCCAGATGTCTCATCTTTCTCAGCAATCCTCCTCCATTTAAGTTGGTATTGTCTTCGGCCATGTTCATCAATTCTGACATATCGATTCCCTTTCCGCCACCAAGAGAACTCATTACGCCGGATATTTTATCAGGACTGAAAACGGAATTGATCTGCTTTTTCTGCCTTCCCAAAAAGCCCATCAGAAGAGGCGCAACCATTTCCATTATATTACCTATGCTTCCGGATGATAATCCGGATTGACCGGATAATTGATTTTCTACTGCACTGCGGTTTTTGCCCAGAACATGCTTCAGTATGCCGGTTCCATTTGCTTTTGCCGGATTTTGTAAATGCCCATTAATATTATCCAGGATGCTTCCGTCATGATCCCGGTCGAGGGCATCTAAAAAGTTATTCGCCCCGCTTGTTGACCGGGTATTGGTGGATATTGCATTCAATAAAGTGGGTACAGCGCTTTCCATTGCCTGGGTTACCTGTACTTTACCAGCCCCCGCTTTGCTGGCTAAATTCTCTAAACCGTCTTCACCTATCTGACTCAATAATAATTGGGTAACATTTTCCATTCTTTTATATTTTTTGATGTTTCAGAATATACAAAAAATATTTGATAATAAAAAATCAATAACCTGTATAGTTATGTTCAAAAATAAAAGAAAGGCAGAATACCCATGTTTTCAAATCCCCTGCCCTGACAAACTATAAACAAGACCTATGTGCTGTTATTGCTGATCCGATCCGGGCCACTTGACCACCTTGTTAGAAATTGGAGGTATCGAGTGCAGGTAAGCATAGATGGCTTTTAAATCGTTTTCTTTCATGTTGCCATAACAGGACCAGGGCATGATGGTATTATTTTTTCCCGGGTTGCGGTTGATATTTTCAGGGTTGGCATTATTCCTGAATTTTGATATAAACATTTCTTCTGTCCAACTGCCAATACCCGTTGCCGAATCGGGAGTGATATTGGCGGACCGTACCGTAAACCCGGGTAATTTATCTTCATTCCCTCCGGAAAGGGGTTTGCTGAAATCAGGAATTCCTTCAGGAGAAAAAGGTGTATGGCAATCACCACAATGGGCTATAGTGACCAGGTATTGTCCATATTTAATTTTATCATTTTCATCAGGCCTTACATTATTTTTATAATCATTATCTGGCAGAGGGCCAAAGACCGAAGCAGGAACAAATAATTCTCTTTTCGGAAAATTGTTTTCAATGGGTTTCAGTGAGCGGATATAAGCAATAACCGCATGTACATCTTCTTTTGCCATTTGGCTTAATCCATGGTAAGGCATCATAGGAAATAAAGTGTCTCCGCTTTTATTAATTCCCTTCGTCATCGCTCTGGCTATTTCATCATCTGTCCAGTCCTTAAGTGCAAAAGGCGTTATGTTCGGAATAAAAATTTTACCGGGAATATTTATTAATTCATGAATGGGAAGACCGCCTCCACCTTCCGTACCTGCTACAATGGGCATTGAAAATTTATTCATGTCGAGCTGGCTATGGCAGTCAACGCAATTAACAACTGAATGAACGAGATACTTTCCATGTTCCAGTTGTTGTTTTAAAGAATCTTCTGCAGAAATACCTGAAGAGTTATTATTGTTGACACAGGTGCTAAAAAATAAAACCGGAGTAGCGAGAATAACCAGAACAAAAAATGGGGAAAATTTTTTCATGTTAGTTGGTTTAAAATTGTGCAATCAAAATGATTAATAAAATATTTTTAATTTTCATTGGGCGGATTGGAGGAACCCGCGTTATGGGCGTAGCATTACATTTTCTTTTGGGGAACTTTTACTTATCCTCAGTGGGTATGGTAAGCAAGGGTATAGTTGAATGTTTTAAAAGGAAGCTGGCGATATCGGTACTGAATAATCTTTCTATTCCGTGGTGACTATGTGAGCCGGCTACAATCAGGTCAGCCTTCCATTCCTGGCTGTATTTAATAATGGTATCAGCAGTATTTCCATCCAATACTTTTGTAGTGATGCTATTATCACCAAGATGCGTAACGGTTGCCGCCAAAAACACCTCGGCTTCCTTTTTTATATCCGTGGCCAGTTCGATGGCACCCATAGTATAACCGCCAGTATAACCCATAATGGGCGCATAATCCATAGCGTAAAATGCCGCTTCTGTAATTACATGGAAGATGGATAATTCTGCTTTGAACGCTGTTGCAATTGCATGTCCGGTTTCTGCCACTCTTTCGGCAGAAGGGGTGTAATCAAGTGCTATCAGAATTTTTTTCATGACTGGCCGTTGAAGTAGTTAAAATAAAATCAACT
>JBPPMM010000705.1:0-4044 GCA_051306075.1 Chitinophagaceae bacterium | reverse complement strand
AATGCATTTACTTTGTCAGCTGCAAGATCCATCGCTTTATTCACATCATGCATTGGTAAAACGCCAGTAATAAAAGGCTGCAGATTTATTCTTCCGGAATCAACGAGACTTATAGCTTCATCAAATACATTTCCATAACGGAAGGATCCTATAAATTGAATTTCTTTCACCATCACCTGGTTGGCAGGAAGAGGAATATCTTCTGTACCCAATGTACCAATCTGCACGATAGTACCACCCGGCCTTACCAGGTCGAATGCCTGCCTTAATGCCGGCCTGGCCCCGGATGCTTCAAAGATCACATCAAATCCATCACCGGTTAATTCTTTTACTTTTCCATTCATATTTTTTTCTGAAGGATCTAAGACAGTATCCATCCCGCAGTCAAGAGCCATTTTTCTTCTTTCATTTACTATGTCGCTAACGGAAACCGGCACAGCGCCAAAAGCTTTTGCGCATAAGGCAGTCAATAAACCAATGGTTCCTCCGCCGGTAACCAATACCCGCTTTCCTGAAACGCCTCCCGATCTTTTTACGGCCTGAAGCGCAACTGCCAGTGGTTCCATCATGGCTCCCAATCCATCATCCATTCCATCCGGAAGAATATGACACTGATCCCCCCGCACCAAAACAAATTCAGCCATGGCTCCATCGGTTGGAGGATTGGTACTTCCGCTGCCAAGCATGATCGTTTTTGGACAAAGGTTACTCCGTCCGCTTTTGCAATAGTTACAAAACCCACATGCCCTTGCCGGATTCACTGTTACCCTTGATCCCGGAACCACGGAAGAAACTCCTTCTCCAACTGCAACCACCTCAGCTGTCAGTTCATGCCCAAGAATGAAAGGTCTGGTAGGAATAAAACTTCCGCAATAACCATCTTCAAAATAATGGAGATCGGATCCGCAGATGCCCACTCTTTTTACACGAAGCACTACCATGCCCGGCCGCAAATCGGGCATTTGAAAATCCTGTAACCGTAAATCTTTAGCACCATGCAGCAGAACCGCTTTCATTTTTTTTGTCATGTCAGGGCAGTTAGTGGTAAATGGTTTATTTGTTTTTATACAATATGATCCACATGTTATTGCAGGCGCCTAGTATTTTAATGGAAGTAGTTGCGCATTTTTCTGTGCCTTCAATGCAAGTTCTGTAGCCAGAAAGCAGTGCTCCTGCGTCATTGCTGTTTCAGTACGATTGATAATATCATCTACAAAATTTTCACCAAAAGGAAGTGGTCCATTGCTGCAATCAATATATTTCATTTCTTTTTGATCTACCAGGTAAAGATGATTGCTGCCCTTATGATTGACGATATCTGTATTCTTCCTGATCTCAATGTATCCCTGCGTACCCAGGATAGTGAGTCGTCCATCACCCCAGGTGTCAAGCCCATCGGGAGTAAACCAATCAACGCGGATATAACCCGTACCTCCGTTTCCTCTTACCATCACATCACCAAAATCTTCAAAACCGGGATATTGGGAATGATTAACGTTGCCCGTTTGGGAAGCTATGATATCTGCTTTAGTGGATCCGGTGAAAAATAAAAATTGATCGAATTGGTGTGAACCAATATCCGTAATAATACCGCCGAATCTTTTTTTGTCGAAGAACCAGGCCGGCCGGCTGCTTAAACTGATACGGTGCGGGCCAAGTCCGATGGTCTGAATTACTTTGCCAATGGCGCCGGCTTTCACTAATTCACCAGCTTTTATTGTAGCCCGGTTTTCAAACCGCTCACTGTACATGATGGAGTAAATTCGTTTGGTTTCTTTTTGCACTTTTCGAACACTGGCCAGCTGTTCCAGGGAAGTAATACCCGGTTTATCTACAAGGTAGTCTTTACCATGCTTCATTACTTTAATACCAAGTGGTGCCCGCTCATCAGGAATACCGGAACTCAATACAAGTTGAATACTTTTATCTTCAAGTATTTCTTTTTCACTGGCCACCTGCTTTATTCCCGGATATTTTTTTGAAAAGGCGGCGGCAAGCTCAGGTTCTTTTGCAAAGAAAGAAACCAGTTCACCCCCACCTCGTGTCACAGCTTCTGTCATAGAATAGATATGACCATGATTTATTCCTATCACAGAAAAACGGATCCTTGCTTCAGCGTTAGATACTTTATCTTTTGCGTTTTCTTTTTCCTTGTCAAAAGAGGAAATACCCGGACCATGTTGTATATCATTTGCTATTGCGGGAAACATTACAAGACCTGCTGTTGTAGTGGCTGCATCTTTTAGAAATCGTCGGCGGTTAAATTGGGAATCATTCATCGGAAAATTATTTAGATGAAAGTTACTGCTAGTTTCTTAAACAAGTGTCTCCCGTTTTTTAGTAAAAAATATACACTTCTTTACTTTGGTGCAGTTAAAGTCTTATTTAAAAACCCCTGAGCATAGAGAAAGAGAGGTTGAAAACGTTGACCAGCTCACATTTTCAATAACGAATCAATAAATTTTCATTAACCTTCCGATAGTAAGGTGAAGAATTGAGGTGGGATTGATCATGGTTTCCAGGATAGAATAATGGTTCAGGCCGGGAATGATAATTAATTCAGAAGAAGTTTTATGTTCCCATTTTTCATAAAGCTCTTTACTCTGATCCAGGAATTCATTGGTTTCATCGCTGCCTACCACAATTTTTATTGGACATTCAAATGCAGGTGATAACAGTGCCGGGCTGTTTCGCAATACTGTTTCCCTATCCAGGTTCAGGTGCTGATTTATATCCGAAAGTTGTATTGGGATTAAATTATACAACCCACTGATAGCACATACTCCTTTGATCACATTGGGATATGGGCTAATTGCAGGGTCGCCCTCGGTCATAAGCATAGCAGCCAGGTGGGCACCGGCACTATGGCCTGCTATATAAATATTACCAGGGTCTCCATTAAAAGTTGCAAGGTTATTATTCAACCATTCTACGGCATTTCTGCATGAAGTATTGATCTGATCTATAGATACCGTTGGTGCAAGAGGATAATTCAATATCACAGTTGTGACTCCCTGGTTTTGGAATGCTTTTGGTACAAATTGAAAATCGGATTTATCCATTTTATACCAATAGCCGCCATGGATAAAAACTAAAGTTTTGGAAGATGGTTGATGTGATGGATATATATCAAGCTTTTCAAGCGATCCCTTTCCATATGCAATGTCTTTAATGACCGGAAGTTCTTTTTCAGCTTGCCGGCTTAGTGATTCCCACCTGCCAACATGAAAATCAAAATCAGGAACGTGCAACCGGTTATTATACTGGCTGTCAAGAGCGGCCTGGTTGTATTGCTTATAAACCAACATGAAATATGAGGGGAATATCTCAGCCTGCTACTGCGGCTTATTCAGATTCTTTCAGGCAATTAAATACAATTTTGTAAAATTCAGGATGTGATTGCCAGGTTTTACCCGTTACTACGCGGCCATCCTTTATAGCCTCGTCGGGAGTAATATAAATACCTCCACAGGATTCTACTTCAAACTTAACATGCTCATAGCAGGCAATTTTTCTTCTGTCGGCCAGGCCGGCAGTTAACAGGACCTGCACACCGTGGCAAATTGCAAAAACGTATTTACCACTATTATAAAATTCTTTTACTATGCTGATCACCCTCGCATCATTACGTAAATATTCGGGCGCCCTGCCGCCGGGAATAAGAACGGCATGGTAATCTGCAGGATCAGCATCATCAAATGAAATCTGCGATTCCATCCGGTACCCCATCCGCTCAACATAAGTATCCCAGCCTGGTTCAAAATCATGGATCACCAAATTCAGAGGTTTAACAGAAGGTGCAGCAATCACAGCTTCATATCCTTCTTCCCGCAATCGATGAGAAGCATAAAGAATTTCAAAACTTTCACCGGCGTCACCGGTAATAACTAATATTTTTTTTGCTGTTTTCATAGCCTTAAAGATAAAGGATATTGAAAAATTATAAATCCAAATTTTTGATTATGAACGTGGCTTCGGGGGAAACCTTTCTCTCAATATACAAATTCTGTTTATGGAAAACTTATCCCCATTATTTATAACTAC
>JBPPMM010000704.1:0-5584 GCA_051306075.1 Chitinophagaceae bacterium | reverse complement strand
ACCCACGTGGCGGATGTGGACAGGCAGAAAGTAAAAATATTTACAGGTAACTATACTTTTTGGTATGAGAGTTCCCAGTTGATGGCCCGGCAGTTGGGCGACAAAAATAAAAAGGTTGAAGAGAAGAGGCAGGCCCTTATTGACTTTATTGCTCGTTTTAGTGCCAACGCATCAAAGAGTAAACAGGCTACCAGCCGGAAGAAAGCGCTTGAGAAACTATCAATTGAAGAAATAGAACCCAGCTATAGAAAATACCCTGGCATTATTTTTCAGCAATTGAGGGAGGTAGGGAACCAGATACTCAATACAGAAAAGCTAACCAAGGCTGTTGATGGCCGTGTGCTTTTTAAAAATGTAACGTTTAACGTTAACAAAGGGGATAAGATCGCTTTGCTTAGCAGGGATCCCCTGGCTGTTACTACATTTTTCAACATAATAACCGGTGAGGCTACGGCAGACAGCGGTTCTTATGCATGGGGAAGCACAGTAACACATGCCTACCTGCCCCAGGAAAACAACGAATATTTTAATGGAGAACTTAATTTGATGGACTGGCTGCGGCAGTACTTGCCTTCTCATGTTACGGATGTGGATGAACCCTTTTTGCGTGGCTTTCTTGGTAAAATGTTGTTTAGCGGCGACGATGTCCTGAAAAAAACAAATGTATTGAGCGGGGGTGAAAAAGTTCGTTGCATGCTGAGCCGCATGATGCTCCAGAACCCAAATGTAATTTTGCTGGATCAACCAACCAACCACCTGGACCTTGAAAGTATCCAAAGCTTCAACGAACAATGTACCGAATACAAAGGCATAATACTGCTGACCAGTCATGATCATACTTTTATGCAGACTGTTGCCAACAGGGTAATTGAGATCACACCTAAGGGAATTATAGACCGCCTGATGACATTTGATGAATACCTGGAGGATGAAAGAGTAAAAGGATTAAAGGAAGAAATGTATAAATAGAAGTACCGGCATTCACATAACCAATAAGGAATGTTCATAAATACAGTACATTTTATGTGGCGACCCCTTGCCGGATAAAAATCTTAATTATAACTTAGTTGCCGCAAGCAATACAAGTTCTTTTCACCATCCAACTGATCCAAATTCTTCCTCTACCTGTTAATCTTACCGGGAAAAACTCGTATCCGGGCCGGAAGTATGTTCGCCCTGGCGGATATTCAGGTTGAAACCAGGAAACAGAATTAGTTTAAAGCTCTTCCTCAAAAGGGAGGAGCTTTTTTGTTACATTTCTTTACTAATCTTTACTAAGAGTTATTGGCAGCACTTAAATAAGTGTAGCAGGTAAGAAAAATCTATTCAGTACTCTTTCTTATCTTCCAATAACAATTAGTTTGAGATGAAGAAGTTTTTCGTTGATACGGAGTGGTTTTATAAACAGGGAAGATATTCTGTAACCAGGGAAAAAGGCACGCATCATTTTCATCAACTATTAGCTCATTTTCTTCAATAATACATGGCAAAATTATTTGCTTAGCGCAGATTACATCGGTTTTCAATTATTTCAACACCAGGCAACAGGTTATTAATTCTTTATTGGGATTGGTGATAACAGCCATGGGTAGTCTATTGTATTTTATTTTAAGAGAAGGGAGTTGAAACCGTTTAAATGAAATGTCGAAAGTATAAGACGGATAAAATAAATAATAAAAAATTCAAAAATTATGTACGGGATAAATATTAAAATTTCATCTTCTGGTTCCTACATCATCTTCTGTATCAATTTCCCCAACATCATTAATCCATAATCGGCATCTTCACTCCAGGGTTTACCAAAACTGATACGGATACAATTGCTGTTATTACTACTGGCCGAAAATATTTTTCCCGGAACAATTGAAATATTTTGCTTCATTGCTTCTGTACGTAATTTAAATGCATTTATTTTTTTATTGAGCTGCACCCACAATACAAAACCTCCATGCGGCCGGGATACTTTGGTGTCTTCAGGGAAATAGTGAATGATCGCCTGCAAATACCGAAGGCATTGTGTATGCAAAGCTTTCCGCATATTTTTTAAATGATACTCAAAACGTCCATGCTGAAGATATTGGGCAATGGCTGCCTGGGTTAGAGTAGGAGAACTGATGTTGTGAATTCGTTTTATTTGTTTTACCTGCTCAAGGAATTTTCCCGGTAATATCCATCCAATACGATAGCCAGGGGCCAGGGATTTGGTCAACGACGAACAGTGCATCACCATACCCCTTGTATCATAATATTTGCAGGTGCGGGGCCGGGTTTTTCCAAAATATAATTCACCATAAATATCATCCTCTATCAACGGAATATTATGTTTTGTAATGATCTCCACCAATTTCTTTTTGTTTTCATCCGGCATGCATCCGCCTAACGGGTTGTTGAAATTGGGTATGGCTACACAGGCTTTGATGGGGAATTTTTTAATGACTTCCTCTAAGCAATCCAGCTCCAGGCCTGTAACAAAGCAGGAAGATACTTCCACTACTTTCAACCCCATACTTTCAATGGCCTGGAATATCCCGAAGTAATTGGGCGATTCTACAGCCACGGTGTCTCCGGGCTTTGTAACCGCTCTCAGGCACATAGTGATCGCTTCCAGACAACCAGCAGTTACTAACACTTCATCTGGTTTTATTTTTCCACCCCAGTTAAAGGAAAGCCTGGCTATTTGTTTACGCAATTCAATATTGCCCTGCGTATGTTCATAGCTTATGCAGTGATCTTTACTTTCTCTTAAAGCATGCATCACAGATTTGTTGATCTTGGCAGATGGTAATAAAGAAACATCCGGAACCGCCATGGCGAAATTGATGATCTTATCATTATGCGAAGCGATATCAGAATATATAGAAGAAATCATTTCTTTCACACTTACATCATGAGATAAAGGATCAGCCTGTATGATTTTTGGTAAATCGGGAAAACGTCGTTGATTAAACCGAACATAATATCCCGACTTGGGCCTGGATTCTATCAAACCTTTCCCTTCCAAATGATAATAGGCCTGGAAGGCGGTACCCATGCTGATACCATATTCATCACTTAATAAGCGGATGGAAGGAAGCTTATCACCGATTTTTAATACGTCTTCCGCTATCATTTTCTCAAGTCCCGTTGCTACCTGCAAGTACAGGTGATCATCGGTGTTAAAATTTGTTTTACGCATGATAATAAGTTAAAGAATGAAGCCTCATTTCAGTAACAGATTTAAAGAATGCTGCCATTCATGTTGTCCGGGTTCCCGGGTTTATTATAATCTGATCTAGTCAAAAATACAAAAACTGAATCTGTTTTTTATTAAATAATCATACAAAATTTGTGTAAGAATTTTTTATAGGCAATAAATAGATAAAAGCAATTATCGGGTTGCCGGGAAAAGTGGGACCGGGCAATTTTACATTACCGTCAGACAATCGGAAAAACTTTTTTGAAGAAAAGGAAATGAAAAAGGAATTGTATAAAGCATATTTCGCACTGGGGTTGGTCAGCTTTTTCTGGGGCACCACGTACATCGCTTCAAGAATTGGAGCACAGCATATGCCGGGCCTCTTTGTATCCGGTATCAGGCAATTTATATCCGGGTTTATATTGGTAGGATACTTTTTGCTAAGAGGTCATCATATACCCGGATGGAAAGTGATGAAGAAAATTTCTATACAAAGTATTTTCCTGTTGTGCTTCGCCAATGGTTTATTGACATGGTCATTAGAATATATAAGTGGTGGGCTGGCGGCTATTATCGCTGCATTGGTGCCTTTGTTTATTGCCATGTTCACTGTTTGGTTATCCAAATGTGCAAGGATTACAAGGTTAATGGTTATTGGACTGGTAATAGGTTTTGCTGGTGTCCTTACTATCTTTTATGATTACCTCGGTGAAATGCAAAACAAATCGTTTGTGTATGGAGTAACACTGGCTTTACTTTCCACCCTATCCTGGTCGTTCGGTACGGTTTATACCTCTAAACAAAAACCAGCGATCGGTATTTTATTCAGTGTGGGTTTGCAGATGCTGATTGCAGGTGTATTAGTACTTATTGCCTGTGGAGTTACGGGTAAATATATAAATCTTGCCGATGTGGACCGGCCTTCATGGCTTGCTTTATCTTATCTGATTGTATTCGGATCTCTGCTGGCATTTTCAGCTTACGTGTTTGTCATTGGCAAGTTACCGCCCACGCAGGTCTCTGTTTACGCTTATATTAATCCAATAGTAGCCGTAGTTCTTGGCTGGTTATTACTGTCGGAAAAGATGAATGAAAATATGATCATTGGCACTATCATCACCTTAGCCGGTGTATATCTCGTCAATCGTGAATTTAAAAAAGTAAATCAATGAGCAATTTAAAAATTGTGGATTACCGTCCCGAACACCAACCATGGTTTGAAGCTCTTAACAGGGCAGGGATAGAAGAATTATTTGAAATGGAGCCGGTAGTTGAATGGGTACGCACTAATCCTGACCAAGCGATAATAGAACCCGGAGGTTGCATATTAATGGCGGAGTATAATGGTGAACCAGCAGGCACTGTCGGGCTTCGCAAAGCAGATAATGAATCCTGGGAATTCACTAAGATGGCAGTAGATAAAAAATTCAGAAGGCTTGGTATAGCAGAGGCGCTGAGCTTTGCGAGTTTTAAAAAAGCAAAAGAACTGGGGGCAAAAAAAATTATACTTTATTCCAATAAAAAGAATGCAGGCGCCATTAAGCTGTATGAAAAAATTGGCTTCAGGCATGTTGAAGTAGAACCGGGAGTTTATAAAAGGGCGGATGTAAAAATGGTCATTGATATCGAAGATGCTATTCAATCTATAAGTAAATACGATAAGCAGGCTTGGGTGTAATGGCATTGACTTCCTCTGATGACAATCTGGATTCAATTTCTTATATGCATAAAGCGTAAAATCTGACAAAGGAAAAAATATAAAATTTATTGTTTTATAATTAAAGCTGCAGCTATGTATACAAAAATTATCCAGGCTGATATTTCACACGCAGCCATTATCGCAACCATTGGCAAAAAATCTTTCCGCAAAGCATTTGAATATTTATTCCGCAGTAAGGAAGAATTATTTGAATACCTGGAGTATTCTTATGACCCGGTAAAACTGGCAAAAAGTTTAAGAAAAGAAAACAATGTTTACTTCCTTGCCTTGCGGGGAGGGGAACCGGTTGGATTTGCCAAAATAAAAAAGCATTCATTGAATGATCAAATTGAGTCAGGAGCGCAAATGGAACTTCAAAAGGTTTATATATTGCCTGGCCAGCAGGGCAATGGAGCCGGCACAGCATTGTTAAGAGAGGTAAAAAACCTGGCTTTGGAGATAAAACCTGATTACGTCTGGCTTGACTCTTATATTTCAAATGAATCTGCGATTCGTTTTTATGAAAAGAATGGCTTCAAAAAAAATGGAGATTTCCACTTTACAATAGGAACGCAAACTTTTCAATATTACCTGATGACCCTGGCCATTTCCGTTGACAAACCATTTCGATTAGCTGAGATCAAACAAACTTGCCAGTCCTGAATATGTTTTAAGAAAATTTAAACTTCTAAATCTGTCTCTTATACACA
>JBPPMM010000656.1:0-4101 GCA_051306075.1 Chitinophagaceae bacterium | reverse complement strand
CTTTTGCCTTCTTTTCTTCTTTTTCTGCAGTGCCTTTTTTCGGACTTTCGCTATGGGCAGGTTTTGCTTTTTCTTCTGCTTTTTCTTCGGCTGCCGGCGTTTCGGCTACCTGGTCTGCTTTTTTCTTTATTACCTTTTTTGGCCTTGTTGAAGAATCAATTGCTGAAAGATCAATCTTGTCAATTACCCGCAAACTTGATATTTCCGGAGCATCTATTTTTACTATTTCTTCTTCCTCTTTTGGCGCCGGCTCTTCTTGTTTGGGTTCTATTTTTTCCTCAATAATAACCGGCTCCTCAATCTTAGGTGCCACTTTTTTATCTTCTTTCCTGAAGTTGATCTCTTCGTCTTCTTTTTTCTTTTTAGTTTCTGCCTGTGATCCCTTTGGCAGATCCACCTGGTCACTCTTCATCTTAGCAGCTTTATCACTTTGAAATTCCTGCTGCAGTGCCCGGTACATTTCCTCTGTTAATTTAGAGGTTGGTTTCAGGTCATCTTTGGGAAATGACTTCCCTATCAGGAAATCAATTAATGTATCCTGCCCGATATTAAACTCTTTAGCTGCTGCTAATAACCTCGGAAGCTTTAATTCTGCCATTCAATTTATTTAATTGTCCAGAGTTAGCCGCGGATCCTAAAAAGTAAGAGAATACTTTATATGATCATGGACGACTAACATCATTATTCTTTTTCAAATTCTGCCTGCAATACTTTCCTCACTTCTTCAATCGTTTCTTTTTCCAGGTCTGTTCTTCTTTCCAATTCTTCAGGCGTCAAACGCAGTACGCTTTTGGCCGTATCACAACCTACTCTTTTTAATTCATCAATAACCCAGGTTTCAATTTCATCGCTGAATTCTTCCAGGTCCACATCAAATTCTCCGGTATCTTCTTCTGTATCGCGGTAAACGTCCAGTTCATATCCTGTCAATTCAGATGCCAGTTTAATGTTTACTCCTCTGCGCCCAATGGCAAGTGAAACCTGGTCGGGTTTCAAATAAACACTGGCGTGGCTTTTTTCATTGTTCAATTCCATACTGGTGATCTTAGCCGGAGTCAACGACCGCTGTATCAACAACTGAATATTACTTGTCCAGTTGATCACATCAATATTTTCATTTTTCAACTCGCGGACGATACCATGAATCCGGCTTCCTTTCATTCCTACACAGGCACCCACCGGGTCTATCCGGTCATCATAAGATTCCACAGCAACTTTAGCCCTTTCGCCCGGATCACGAACAATTTTTTTAATAACGATCAGTCCATCAAAAATTTCAGGCACTTCTATCTCCAGCAATTTAGCCAAAAACTCAGGCGCAGTGCGGGATAGAATAATGACGGGATTATTATTTTTCATATCCACCTTTCTAACTACTGCGCGGATATTTTCTCCTTTTTTAAAGTAATCCTGGGGTATTTGCTCACTTTTGGGTAAGATCAATTCATTGCCTTCTTCGTCTAATAATAATATTTCCTTTTTCCAGACCTGGTACACTTCAGCACTGATAATCTCTCCTATTCTTTCTCCATATTTTTGAGCCAGTACATTTTTTTTCAAATCGCTGATACGGCTAGCCAGGGTTTGTTTAGCTGCCAGGATAGCCCGGCGTCCAAAATCATAAAGGTCAATTTCCTGGAAAAGCTCCTCACCAACTTCAAAATCCGGTTCCATCTTTGTGGCTTCTGAATAAGAAACTTGAGCAAGTGGATCCTCAACTTGTCCATCCTCAACTATCATCCTGTGACGGATGATCTCCAGGTCACCTTTTTCAGCATTTACGATCACGTCAAAGTTGTCATCGCTGCCATATTTTTTGCGAAGCAGGGTTTTGAATACATCCTCTACCACTTTCATCATAGTGGGGCGGTCTATATTTTCAGCATCTTTAAACTCCTGGAACGCTTCGATAAGATTGATACTTGCCATAAAACACAGTTTGAAGTCGGATGTCAGTCTTCTAAAGCCTGACGATTAAAATTTAATTTGAATTGTTGTTGTTTTTATTTGATCAAATAGTATGCTGTGCTGCACCTTTTCTCTTTTTTTACCCTTACCTTTTTCTTCTTCCACTTCAATTGCTGAATCACCCACCTGCAATAAGGTTCCTTCAATTTTTAATCCATCCGTACGGATTACTTCCACTCCCCTGCCGATATTTTTAAAGTACTGGCGCCGTATTTTCAGTGGTTCTTCCAGTCCCGGGGATGACACTTCCAGTGAAAAATCACCACCAGGGAAAAAACCTGTTTCTTCTAAATCTTTATATAATCTGCGATTGTACCGGATCAATCTTTCTAAACTCAGGCCATTATCACTATCCAGGAACAATTTCACATTATTGGTCGGATTTATCTTTATGTCCACCAGGAAAATATCAGGCTCGGCCTCAATCAGCGCCATTATCTTTTTTTCCAGTGCCTGTATTTGTCCTTCGATGTTCATAGTGGATAAAAGAAGAAGGGAACGTCTTCGTTCCCTTCCAAAATCATTTTCCGGTGCAAAAGTAAGGGAAATAAGATATTCTTTCCAAAACTTATCCAGAAGATAAAAAGGAGGCACTGGTTTTTTGAATCTTGTTTAATTGTTGGGGACCTTTCAACATTTTTAACTACTTAAACCAACAGCACCCGCTTTCTATTTTGTAGTTTTGCGAGGCTATGCTAAGAATGTTATTAATTGGATTGCTGATCTGGTTTCTTTATAACCTGGTCTTTCGTTTTATAATTCCCATTTATACTACGACCCGCGAAATGAAAAAAAAGTTCCGGGATATAAAGTCTGCCCACGACCAGATGAATAAGCAACAGGACTTTGCTGCCCAGGACCCCTTCGCGGAAAAATCAAGCTCCAAAAAACCGAAAGAGGACTATATCGATTTTGAAGAAATCAAAGAGCCCAAATAAAAAAAGCATCTGCAAATTGCAAATGCTTCAATCCATGTGAACGGACCGGTATTACTATGCTCATTTAAATGTATAAATCCCGGCAAATTATACATCAATCAGATACTGCCAGATGTATATAGACAAATCTTGTGTGGACCCTGCAGGGCACGATCCTGCGACCCCCTGATTATGAGTCAGGTGCTCTAACCAGCTGAGCTAAGGGTCCAATAATTTTTAAAAGAACTTCAATAAAATCTTTATCGGACGGCAAAAGTAAGAAATAAAATAATTGCTTCGTTCTTAACCTATCTTTAACTGAAAGAAAAATATATTTGCGGCTTAACTTGATTTATGAAGAAAATCGTATTGTTCTCTTTTAGTTGTTTGCTGATCAATTTTTTATTTGCACAAGACAGTACATTTAAAATGAAAAAAGAGACAATAGATCTTTCCGGCAGGGCTAACGATCATTTTATGGTACAGCTGGGTTATACAGGCTGGGCAGGAAAACCAGATTCCGTTAATACAAGTGGTCTTTCAAAAAGTTTTAATGTTTATTTCATGTTCGATTTCCCGTTTAAAACCAATCCGAAATTAAGCATGGCGTTCGGTCCGGGAATATCTTCTGACCATATCATATTTAAGAAAACATATGTGGGTATAAAAGACCCAACAGAAAAAATTCGTTTTTCTGACCAGTCGGATACCAATCATTTCAAAAAGACCAAACTCAACACAACCTACCTTGAAGCACCTGTAGAATTCAGGTACACAGCAAAGCCACTCAACAGTGATAAGAGTTTCAAATTTGCCATTGGGGCCAAAGTAGGAACCATGATCAATGCGCATACCCGCAATGTAAATTTCGAAAATAAAAGCGGCAACACACTGAATTCTTACACCATGAAAGAATCCAGTAAGCGGTTTTTTAACACCACACGTTTAGTAGGTACAGCCAGGGTGGGAATGGGTCATTTCACTTTATACGGAAGTTACCAGGTAACTACCTTATTTAAGGAAGGCGTTGCCGGCAATATCAGGCCCTATTCAATAGGGCTTACCATCAGTGGGCTTTAAAATCATCATTTGATCCGGGGATCGGGGACCAATAAAAAATTTACCAGGCGAATTACTTAAAAGTAAGTCGCTTTTTATTTTTTAATACGCAGGAAGGCCGGGCTGTATTTTTTACCTTTGCCCACCTCTTAAATGG
>JBPPMM010000653.1:0-16836 GCA_051306075.1 Chitinophagaceae bacterium | reverse complement strand
TGACCAATAGATGTAAAAAGCAACATTATACTTAGGCCGATTCTGCCAGCCAGCAGCAAAAGCCATTGTTTTTTAATGATCTTTAAAAATACCAATGCCAGCAGAAAGGAACCTACAAGCACGATTAATATTTCCATAACACGATAGTTTCATAATTATTTCAATCCTGATTTTTTTTATTCTTTATTTCCTTTCTTTCGAGTCTCAACTTCTGGCAAAGTTTATTTTAAAAACGCAATTGATACAAGCCAGGCCTGTATCAACTGCACCAAAACCGGATTAAATGATGATATTCAAGTTCCCATTGGCTTAGCTTATTTATATTGACCTGTTAATTATGGAAATGGGGGAACGGAATTATAAGCCATAAAAGAATTGTTCCTTGATAATTTTACCATTTTTCCAGTGTTGAACAGAAACCTGTTTGTATTTACGATTTCCCCAATCCTGGTCATGATAATTCAAATTCCAGATTACCGTTGTTCAGAAGAATAAGGAGCCCACCATCCTTCGGTTACTACATGACCATGACGAAGGATCATCAGGTTGTGAAATTCTTGTTCGCTTTCCTTTATAGCATCAAGAAACCTGGTGATCCCTGAGGAGGAAATACCCTGGCTTTCTGGTGTACTTCGGGGAAGCCGGAAAGGCGCATAAGGCCCCATTGCCATTCCCGGATGGTTTAGCCATGGTAACACTCCAAAATCAATAGTGGATAAGCTAACTTGTTTTATAAATTCACTTCTGGGAACCATTTTTATTAAAGGATTTAATGCTGATATGAAATTATGAAAACTTCCCAGCTGTGAGTTATATAAAGACTTGTATGAATTTATTTTTTTAGTGTCTGGGATTTAATAGTAAAGCCTGAACACTTGGATATTCAAATTTTTATCTGAGTTATATAATGAATGAAAGTATTTTTGACAGGTAATCATTTAAATTATTTTAAACCAGGATTGTTATGTATCCAAATATGAAAGTAAGTTTCAGGGAAGCATTGAAATTGATTGATGGAGTTGTTAATGAATCAGAAAAAATAAATAAACAAGTGGCGGTCGCTATTTGTGGCCCTGAAGGCGAACTTATCTCGTTTCTGCGCATGGATGGGGCAAGCGCAGCTGCGTCATTAATAGCCCGGAATAAAGCATATACTTCAGCCCGTGACAGAAAGACAACCAGGGAAATGAGTGAGTTCATGATAAACAGTAACCGTCCGCCTGCCTTTTGGGGCGATAATAGAATAACCGGTTTTGGTGGGGGTGTACCCATCGTTCAGGATTCAATAATTATCGGTGGGATAGGAGTGAGTGGCCTGTCCGAAGAAGAAGATGAACGAATTGCCCGTGTTGCTATACAAAATGTTTATCGGTAAATGAAGTAAATTAAACCCAATTAAACCTTTCCTTGCGTCTTCTATAAAATTAGATATCCCTGCTGATCCCGGTCATTATCGAAAACCGGATATAACCTTTCAATTATTATCGCCAGCAATTCATGTATACTTTTTTCAAATGGCCTTTAAAATCCTTTTTGAAATTATAAAAATATATGACGAATGGATCTTAAAAAAATGGCAGCACAGAAAGCCGTGACCCTTATTACCACCGGAATGACCGTTGGTTTGGGTGCCGGCTCAACAATTGCATTTATGGTAGCATTTCTAAAACAATCTATTGGTGAAGGCCTGGCAATCAATTTTGTGACTTCTTCTTTTTCAACGTTTCAATTATTACAAAAGAATGGCCTTCCTGTTGGTACAATAAATTCGCGGAAGGAAATAGATATTTACTTTGATGGATGTGATCAACTCGACCATCAATTGAATGCTCTAAAAAGTGGGGGAGGAATTCATACAATGGAAAAATTACTGGCAACTATGGCTGCCCAATTTGTATTAGTGGGTGATGAAACAAAACTTGTAAATAAATTCGATGTAAAATATCCATTAGTTCTTGAAATTCTTCCGCAGGCTATGGCGTTTGTTCCTTTTAAAATGGAACAGCTATTCAAAGGCTCAAAAAGTTTATTAAGAATGAATGATAAAAAAGACGGGCCGGTTATAACTGAAAACGGAAATTACCTGTTGGATATTTATTTTGAAGAATGGCCTGTTTTGCACGAAACTGATCTGGTTTTAAAAGATGTTACCGGTATTATAGAAACTTCCTTATTTTATTTATTAGCTAATAGGGCAATTATTGCAGGTGAAACCGGGACAAGGGTTTTTGAAAGGAAAGAAAGGAAATAGCTGATACTTAATGAAAGTTCTTAGCCTAAGAAATCCAGAATATATGGTGATATGTTTTTGATTCCCTTTCCAAAAGATATCAGGAGTATCTTTAAGTTAAATCTCCATCCGAAATATTTTTCTCCGACAAATAAAAGGACCTTCTGAATGGTTTAAGTAATACACCTGCCCATTTCAACATAAATACCTTTTTCAGAATCAGAATAAAATTTTTGAAAGAAAAGGGTTTCCTTACATACAAGTTAGCACCTGAGTTAAAACTGTCTTCTACATCTTTTGGGTTATCGGAGGTTGAAATCATAACGGTAGGAATGTCCTTCAGCTCTTTATCCTTCTTAATTTCCGCCAGGGCTTCTTTCCCGTTTTTTACGGGCATATTGATATCCAGGAATATGATTTCAGGTTCCTGAGTTTCAGGATCTTTCAGGTGATCGATAAGTTCCTGGCCATTTTCAACAGTTGTTAGTTCGGCCGGAATTTTTGTTTCTGTAAGTGCATCTTTAAAAATTTCCTGGTCATCCTTGTCATCATCAGCCAGAACCACTTTTACTGGTTCCTTATTATCATCTCCCTGTCCATTAGCAGTAGAATTGGTATTATGTTGCATGGTGTGTAGATTTTCAAGGATAAAGATGGTAAAAAAAATTGGATTAAGAGGTAATGCAAGCTGGTTTGAAAAGTTATGACTGAATTCAATTGATATTGGTAAATTGATTGCAAATTATTACCATGTCCGAGGAAAAAAGGAAAATGCTGGCAGGAGAGTTATATAATGCTTCTGATCCCTTGCTGCTAAAAGAAAGATTGCAAACCCGCCGCTTACTCAGGAAATTTAATGATTCTGACCCGGGTCAGCTGCAGGCCCGGCAACAAATTATGAAAGAATTGATACCTGCGCATGGAAATGATTTATGGATTGAACCACCTTTTTATTGTGATTACGGTTATAATATAGTTACAGGCGACAAAGTGTATTTTAATTTTAACTGCATCATTCTGGATGTGATGAAAGTAACTATTGGGAACCGTGTGCTAATTGGGCCTTCCGTTCAGATATATACTGCTCTGCATCCAACGAACTGGGAAGAAAGAGCTGCAGGTCCGGAGTTTGCAAAGTCCATTTTTATTGGTTCAGATGTTTGGATTGGCGGCGGAGCTATTATTTGTCCCGGGGTTACTATTGGCAACAGGTCTGTAATAGGAGCCGGGAGCGTAGTGACAAAAGATATACCCGACAATGTGTTTGCAGCTGGAAATCCCTGCCGCATTTTAAAAACTTTATGATAAAAGCGAATACCCGGGTAATACGGCCAATGCTATTTTGCAATGTCTATTTTAACTTTTTTATTCTTGATTTTTTGATCTTTTATCGATCTCAATGTCTCACCCATCTTTATTTTTTTGATGGCAACAAACGAGAAAAAATCTTTAACCTCTATTAACCCGATATCTTCCTTTTTCAGTTTCGCCTTATTACCTAAAAAGCCAACAATGTCAACTTTGTTCACTTTATCTTTTTTGCCCGCGGCAATAAATAAAGTAGACCATTTAGGTTTTTCCGGTAGAATATTTGTTTCAGGCAATAAAATTTCTTCCGTTTCTCCCGGAAGATAGGAAGGGGTTTTTTCTTCCCGGGAGATGATGAGTATGGCAGTTCCGCTTGCATCCATTCTGGCTGTTCTTCCATTCCGGTGCGTAAACATTTCTTCTGTATGCGGCAAATGGTAGTGAATGATGTACCGGATATTCGGGATGTCAAGTCCCCTTGATGCAAGATCCGTTGTTACCAGGATATTGGAAGTGCCATTTCTGAATTTGCATAAAGCGCTATCTCTTTCCTGCTGTTCCATTGCTCCATGATAAAATACATTCGTAATTGTTTGTTGTGTTAAATATTCACTGACCCGCTCAACTGATTCTCTGTGGTTGCAAAACACAACGGTTGAACGATTGCCGAAATAACAAATAAGTTTAAACAAAGTTTCTAATTTATCTTTTTCTTCGCTTCGTACTATTTGTACCATCAGTTTGTCAGGAGTCTCTTCCTGGCCAGTCAGAAAATTAAGTCTCTTAGGATCTTTTATGCCAACAAAGGCCGGTATCTCTATTGTTTCAGTAGCCGAAGTCAGTATTCTTTTTTTCAAACAGGGTAAAGAGCTAATTATAAAAGCCATCTCTTCCTGGAATCCCGATTCCAGGGATTTATCAAATTCATCCAATACAAGGGTTTCAATTGAACTGGTGGTAATATTTCCTCTCCTTATATGATCAGCTAATCTGCCCGGGGTGCCAATAAGAAGAGAAGGAGGCTGTACCAGGTTATTTTCTTCTGTTTCCCGTAAGTGTCCCCCATAGCAACATGTCACTTTAAAATAAGTGCCCAGTGACCGGAATACCTTTTCAATTTGAAGAGCCAGTTCACGGGAAGGAACAATAATAAGAGCCTGGGTTTTTTTATTATTGCTGTCCAGTAAGGCCAGGATGGGTAATAAAAAGCCCAGGGTTTTTCCTGTTCCTGTAGCCGATAGCAGGATGACGTCGTTATGATTTTCGTTCGCCTCAATAGAAGCGGTTTGCATTTCATTGAGCGAGTCTATATTTATCCGGGAAAGTATATCGCTTGTAGATTGTGATTTTTCTTGCATATTTGCAAAAGTAAGCAATACGGCTTTCCTCCTGCAAAGCATCAGTATATGCTTTAGAACCCACCCCCTTTTATATTTCTATTTTTTAGGAGGATTATTATTACAAAACTGCAACCAGTCAATCATACGGCTGGTAAAACCAAATTCATTATCAAACCAGGCTATGACCTTCAGATGATTACCAGCCACAGAAGTAAGAGTGCCATCAATTATACAGGAATGAGTGTTGCCTTTAATATCCTGGGAAACCAAAGGATCTTCGGTGTAATCCAACACTCCTCTGTATTCATTTCTTGCCGCTTTTCTAAATAAATTGTTTACCTCAGCTACAGAAACATCCGAACTCAACTGTATGGAGAAATCAGCCATAGCTCCATTAGCTACCGGCACACGGGTAGAGAGGGTTGCAATTTTATCTTTTAATCCGGGCATCAATCGTGTAATAGATTGATGCAGGTCTATAGCTACGGGGATAATGGATTCTGATGCGGCTCTGCCTCTGCGAAAATCAGCGTGGGGGCCGTCCACCAATTCCTGGCGTGAAGTATAAGAGTGCAGAATATTTAACTGCACCGAGCGTACGCCGATAGATTGAAGAATGTAAAGTACATGGACTGAGCAATTGGTCATACAACCCCCGGGAGAAATAATAGCCGCATCAGATAATAAACGACTTTGATTAAAACCATAGATCAACAAAGGAATATCATCTGAACCAGTGGTAGACAAGAGAACTTTTTGCGCACCTGCTTTTAAATGTTTCTGAGCAGCTTTCCGATTGGTAAATCTGCCGGAACATTCTAAAACCACATCAATTTCCTGCTTCTCCCAGGGCAAGTTTTCGGGATCGGTCTCCTTTAATACTGTTATCTTTTTGCCACAAACGAAAAATGACTTTTCCTCAATTATAATTTCCCGGTTGAATGTGCCGTATACTGAATCATATTTGAGGAGGTATGCAAGATTTTCAATTGACATTATATCGTTAACTGCCACGAGTTCGATCTCAGCATGATCAACCAATTTCCTGAACAAAAGTCGTCCAATGCGCCCCATTCCATTAATTGCTATTCGCATAATTCCAAACTTTTTTTGAATGCAAATATCATTAAGAATATGGTTGGATCAGTATATCAGTTGGAGCATAAACCGGCAGATCAGTTTACCGGAGTTTAGGAACATGATACTATGATCATAGCATGCTTTCAAATAAATATCTTCGCAAATATGAAGGCCGCAACTATAAATGAAATTAAACAGGAATTAACGATACAAAAGCCGGCAGCCCTGACAGAATTATGCCTCCGGCTTGGAAAATTTAAAAAGGAAAATAAAGAATTATTAACTTATTTGTTATTTGAAGCGCATGATGAAGCGGGATATGTGCAGGGAATAAAAAAGGAGATTGATGTTTTATTTGAGGAAATGAATCAAACTCATTTATATTTTGCAAAAAAAACGCTACGAAAAATAGTCCGGGTTATTAATAAATATTGCCGTTATAGCAATAATAAGCAGACAGAATTGGAATTGAGGCTTCATTTCTGCAAAATCCTCCATGCAACAGAAATTTTCCTGCATCGCAACACCATAATTACCAACATATACCAGTCTCAATTGAAAAAAGTGTATAGCATTCTGACCATACTGCACGAAGATCTGCAATATGATTATCACAAAGAATTGGAGCGAATGAAATAAATCTTTGATTTGTTTAATATTACTATATCTTCGCACCGTGATTGCAAGACATGCAAACATTCAGTATCAGATCTGCGCAAATTATTACTCTTCCGTTCAGTAAATGTTTACCTCTTCTTTACTTTTTGGTTTCTGCTTCTTCACAGGTATTTTATTTGTTTTATTTTAAATTTTGTTTTTATGAATTTGTACGTTTCTAACTTAAGTTTTAACACTACTGATGATAGTTTAAAGCAGTTGTTTGAAAAATTTGGAGCTGTTTCTTCCTCTAAGGTGATCATTGACAGGGAAACTGGCCGCAGTCGTGGTTTTGGTTTTGTCGAAATGTCTTCTCAAAAAGAGGCTAATGAAGCAATGCAAGCCCTTAACAACAAAGAATTTGATGGCCGCCCAATGTCAGTATCTGAAGCAAGGGAAAAGCCAGCCCGTTCTGATAATAAAAGGTGGTAATCGCCTGTTTATATTAATTGCTTAGAGCCCACTTGTGGGTTCTTTTTTTTGCCTTAACCTGACCACTATTCTTTTTTTATGAAAAGTCAAACTGTGGTATATATCCAACCTTAAAGTCTTTTTTCCCCACCATCGGATACAATATTTTCTCTTTTCATTTTTGGTAATAATAAAAGGAAATGCATATTCCTCTGCCTGCAGCTTTAGTATTTTTTTGAATTGGATTATTAACTTCATTAAGCCGATATCAGGTGACAAAGAAATTACTAACTTTCAGCCATGTCGTCCATCCTCGTAACCAATATAAAGCTCCTTGTCAATACAATAAAGGAAAACAAATTACTGAGGGGAAAGGATCTTGCTTATATCCCTTGTATCGGGGATGCCTACCTTATAATCAGTGACGGAATAATAACAGAATTTGGGGAAATGGCTTCTTTCGAACGTCATATGTCAGACTTCGCTCATACAATTGATGCTTCCGGTAAAATGATAATCCCCGCATGGTGCGATTCGCATACTCATCTTGTATTTGCAAAGAGCAGGGAGGATGAATTTATTGATAAGATAAAGGGATTGACTTACGCGGAAATAGCTGAAAGAGGGGGAGGTATTTTAAATTCTGCGAGAAATCTGAATAAGATGCCGGAAGATGAGTTATTCAATCTTGCATGGAAAAGGTTAAAAGATGTAAGTAAACTGGGTACAGGTGCTATAGAAATAAAAAGTGGATACGGACTTACGTTTGAAGGCGAACTAAAAATGCTTCGTGTCATTAAGAGGCTAAAGGAAAAATCTAACCTTTCTATAAAGGCAACTTTCTTAGGAGCTCACACATACCCGCTGGAATACAGGGATAATCACCAGGGTTATATAAATTCTATTATAACAGAAATGCTGCCGGTGATTGCGAAGGAAAAATTAGCAGATTATATTGATGTTTTTTGTGAGACAGGTTTTTTTCTCCCGAAGAAACAGAAAAGATATGTCGTGCAGGAATGAATTTAGGATTGAAGCCAAAATTGCACATAAATCAGCTTAATAGTATAGGCGGAATAGAAACTGCAATAAAGATGAATGCTGTTTCAGTTGATCATTTGGAAATCATGACTGATGAAGATATAAGAATACTAGGCAGTTCCGGGACCATTGGTACGCTGTTGCCCACAGCAGCTTTCTTTTTACGGATGCCTTTTCAACCGGCAAGGAAATTGATCGATTCGGGAGCAGCCCTTGCACTGGCAACGGATTATAATCCCGGTTCATCTCCCAGCGGCAATATGAATTTAGTTGTGGCCATTAGTTGTATTCAAATGAAGATGTTACCTGAAGAAGCCATTAATGCAGCTACGATCAATGGCGCCTATGCCATGGAATTGCACAATGAAGTGGGAAGTATTACAATTGGGAAAAAAGCGAATCTTATTTTCACCAAACCCGTTCCATCCCTAGCCTATCTTCCGTATGCTTTCGGAAGCAACCTCATAGACGGAGTAATGATACAGGGAGAATGGCTGTGAGCAGGAACATATTTCAACCAATTATTGCACCCGGATTAATTAGCTTTGGTAATTTTATAGGATTTGTTGCTCGTGTTAAACAGAAGCAGACAGTTGAGTTTATTATTTTGAATTTTTCATATCTCTGATCCTAACGGAATGGAAATTATTTTGAAAATCGCGGTCAGCTTTTGCATGGTTCAATTCAGGTAACAAAGACAGGTATTTGCCTGTTTTTTATATTGCTGAAATTTTTTTTACGGGGCTTGCTTTTTATTTCTTTAATTAGTCAATTATGTATTTGCTGGAGATCAAATTTCCTTTGCAAGACCCGGTACCGATTTTTACCATCGTACTTTTTATTATTTTACTTGCGCCTATTCTTCTACGTAAACTGAGAATACCAAGTATTGTTGGATTAATACTTGCCGGGATGGCAATAGGTGATCATGGGTTTAATATCATTGCTAAAGGAAGTATTGACCTGTTTGGAGAAGCGGGTTTGCTTTATATTATGTTTCTGGCCGGGCTTGATCTGGATATGGCTGAATTTAAAAAGAACAAGTATAAAAGCATTGTATTTGGTTTTTTTACTTTCGCTATTCCCATCGGACTTGGCTTTTTATTGTGCAGGTATGTACTGCATTTTGACATGATTGCTACCTTACTTGTTTCAAGCATGTTTGCCACGCATACACTGGTAGCCTATCCCCTGGCAAGCCGCATGGGTATTGCAAAGAATGAGGCGGTAACGATAACGGTAGGGGGAACAATAATTACAGATACAGCTGTTCTTTTGATCCTGGCTGTTATTACAGGTTCTTCACACGGAGAATTGAACCAGGCTTTCTGGCTTAAGCTTTCAGCTTCATTTCTGCTTTTTGCCTTTGGTGTTTTATTTGGTTTTCCATTTATTGGGCGTTGGTTCTTTAAAAGAATAAAGGATGATCAAATCACACATTTTATTTTTGTACTGGCCATGGTTTTTCTGGCATCCTGGCTTGCTAAACTGGCCGGCGTGGAAGCAATTATCGGAGCCTTTCTCGCAGGTCTTGCATTAAATCAATTGATTCCACATACCTCTCCGTTGATGAATCGTGTTGAGTTTACAGGTAATGCAATTTTTATTCCCTTCTTTTTGATCAGCGTTGGCATGCTTATAGATCTGAGGGTGCTATTAAACGGGAATGAAGCTTTATTTATAGCGGGGGCTTTAACAATAATGGCGCTGTTAAGTAAATGGTTTGCGGCGTTTATCACCCAAAAAATATTTGGATATAGCAGTACTCAGCGAAATCTGATCTTTGGTCTTAGTACTTCCCACGCAGCGGCTACTATTGCAGTGATCCTGATAGGATTTAATACCGGCTTAATTGATGAAAATGTTCTTAATGGTACCATTATATTAATATTAGTTACCTGTATGGTGGGATCATTTGTTACAGCAAACGCCGGTAAACAATTAGCCATTTCTGAAGCAGATAAATTACCAGTGGCAGCTACTCATCAGGAGCGAATGATGATACCTGTAATGAATATTGAAAAGCTGGAAGGCCTGCTTGATTTTGCTATTATGATCAAAGACGATGCGAGTGTTCGCCCCATTGATCTTCTTTCCGTGGTGCAGGACGATGCCAGAGCAAGAGACACGGTAATTCTCAACCAGGTAAAATTGGAAAAAGCAATTAAACATGGAGCGGGAACGGGAACCAGGATACAGGTGATGAATCGTGTAGATCTCAATTTGAGCAATGGAGTTGCAAGAGCTGTAAAAGAACGGTTGGTAACGGATTTAATAATGGAATGGGATGAAAAAAGCAGCAGCGCTACTGATTTTTTTGTGAACTCTTTATTCGGAACTACCACTCATAATATTATAGATACCGTTTGGGAAACAATTTATATCTGCCATCTTCAACACCCTGTAAGTACAACACGAAGGATAGTATTGATTGTTGCACCCAGTTGCCAGTATGAGCCAGGCTTTAAAAGATGGATGAGGAAAATGGTATTACTTTCCAAACAAGCAGGATCTCCCCTGGTAGTTTGTAGTTCTCAGGAAACAAAGGAGGTTTTTCAATCGGGTCTTAAAAGAATGAAGAGTAGCACGGACTTAATCTATAAATCATTTGAAAGAATAGAGGATTTTCTTACCCTTTCTGGCGATATTAACAGCAACGATTTGCTTGTAATAGTGCATGCACGGAAGAAAACTTTATCTTATCATTCTTTTATGGATGCAATTCCTGCTAAGTTATTTAAGCACTTTCCCGGCAATAGTTTTATTCTTTTATATCCTGAACAAACAAGAATAGAGTTTTTGGAAAGAGGTTTGCAATCTGACGATTTGAATTTATCACCTATCCAGGAACAGTTGGATAATTTAAATAAACTGGGTAAAGCAGTGAAGAAAATATTTAATCCCGGGGCAAATCAGAAGACGCAGGAAAATGCCGAAGAATAAATTTTAGAATGATAACAAATAGGTAAACCAGCTACCTCTCTTTTATTTCGCCTTCTCCTATTTATTGAAGTTTTATTTTCTTTCTGTAAATTGATGGTTTAATCTATTGCATGCAACATTTTAAATTTTACTCCAAACAGGATATTCTTTCCTTGACAAAGCTGCGCCGATTTGAAACAAAACTGGGTGAAAGGCTCCAGATAATTAAAGAGTCCGAAAAACCGGAATTAAGTCTGCAGGTTTCTAAAGCAAAATATGTACTCTTCGGTGTGCCGGAAGATATTGGCACAAGAGCCAACCAGGGGAAGGGCGGAACTGATACGGCCTGGCTTTCCTTTCTTCAATCTTTCTTAAATATTCAAAGCAATGATTTTTTGAGTGGTGATGATATACTTTTAGCCGGGCATTTTGACTTTGGTGATATACAATACCTGATTGACCAGGCTGCCCATAGCGAAGAAGAAAAATTGGATGCCTACCGGCATGCTGTTAACACAATAGATAGTGAGGTAGAAAAGTTGACTAAAATAATTACCGAGAACAACAAAATTCCTATTGTAGTTGGAGGTGGCCATAATAATTCCTATGCACTGATCAAGGGGGCTGCAAAAGGATGGCATAAAGCAGAAAAGATTCCGCTGGCCCAAATCAATTGTATTAACCTGGATGCTCATTCAGATTACCGTCCCATGGAAGGAAGACATAGTGGTAATCCATTCCGGTATGCTGAAGAAGATGGTTATCTTCAAAAATATTGTGTAATTGGTTTGCACGAGAATTACCTGCAACAGAATATATGGATGGATATTGTAAACAATCCTTTTATTGATTGCATCACATTCGAAGATATTTTTATACACGAAAAAAGAAGCTTCATGCAGGCGGTGGCACATGCTACTGGATATACAGAAGATACACTTACGGGGATTGATATTGACCTGGATTCAGTACGGAATACATTGAGCAGTGCCATCTCACCAGTAGGTATTTCACCCATTCATGCCAGGCAATTCATTTCTTTTACTGCCGCTGATTCCAAACCGGCCTACCTGCACATTTGTGAAGGCGCCACCAGGCTATCAGATGGCAGAACAGATGATAGTACAGGAAAACTGATCAGCTATTTGGTCAGTGATTTTGTAAAGGGAATGACTTTACCAGAATAGCCACCAGATCATTTTACCATCAACCCTTAGGAAAAGGAAAAGATAGAGGATCTTATTTATTAAAAAGGGATACCCAAATTAATATAGCTCTGTAGTTTTTTGGCCTGGCCTGAGTACATCAGGCTAAGATCAAGCGGACCTAATGCAAAATTGTAAGTAAAAGTGATAGCATAACCTGTATAAAAATCTTTATTCTGAAAGAATTCACTTTTGCTTATGAAATTAGTGAAGAGCATATTTGTTGTGCCGGTAAGATAGGCACCGGTAAATAAAAAAGTGCGTAAACCGCCTGCGGCAGTTATCATGGCCGGAGTATAAACACTGCCTTCGGGTAATCCTGCAAATGTTACCTGGTTACGAAAAAGTTTAGACATGCCCCCTACTATAAATTCATTGAGCAACTGGCGTGAATAATTAAAATTGATTCCACTCTGCATTTGTATAAAACCAGTAAGCTTTTGTGAAAGGGGGAGCCAGCCTTCTGCATAAACCCAGGTTTGCCAGTACGGCTTTGAATCAACTTTTAAAGAATCAGGATTAGCCGGAGGATTACCATTAAACAGGAATTCTATTTTAGGATGCTGCTTTGCCACCCGCCCCAATTCCGCTTCTATTCTTATTCCCTTGTGAGGAAGCGTATTTCTGTCCAGTGAATTGTATTTAAGAAAGGCCGATACAGTAGAAAAGTCGTTTCTGCCTCTGAATTCAAAAACGGACGCAATGCGGGGTTTATAATGAAGCCATTCAAACCGGTGGCCAAGTCCGAATTTAAAACTTCGGGTAGGGGAGTGAAATATTCGCTGACTCAGCACCAGGTTATTTTGATTGTATAATCCATTTTGCTTGAATTTGTCATAGGTAATAACATCGAATTTATCAAACTGAGCTTTCAATGTTAACCCGAAATTTTTCAGTCGCCCTATATATTGTAAATGCTCTCCCCTGATCCGGAAACTTTCGCCAATATTAATGGCAGCCATACTTCGGGAATTAGGTAATAAGAAATTGCGTGAGGTAATGTTGGCAATAATGCCAATACCAGAGGCTCGGTTATAATGTATTCCTGCCTTTAAAAATGTTAAAGGATTTTCTTTTACATTAAATACAATTTTGAAACTGCTATCCGTTTGACGTTCCAGGGAATAGATAATCCGGCTGTAATAACGGGTGCCAAATGCCTGCCTTACCATATCAGCTAGTTCTACCGCGTTATAGTTTTTGTTGAGGTGGAAATTAATAGTGTTTGTAAAAAAAGCCTTGGTTGTGTTTTGTAAGCCTGTTACATCCAGCGCAGTAATGCAGACTGTTTTTACATCGGGTAACCGGCGTGCTTTTATTTCCTGTTTTCCATATATTTCATTTAAAGAATCAGCAAGATGCTTAAACCGGGGATAAAGTTTTTTCCCCTCGTCTATACCTGCCTTAATAATTTCCCCAGCATTTCCGAAGCTCGCCATGCTGTATTTATCCAGGTCAATGGGAATATAAATATCACAAAGAGGAACCTGCTGTTTTGCGTCTTCGGCTTCTCTAAAAAAAGCGATTTGCAATAATAATTGAATAATATTTTTTACTTTGTCAGGTGGGAGAAGGCCGGTGGCCACTGTGCTGCCAATAACCAGGTCGGCTCCCATCTCCTTTACATCTTTTACAGGGAAATTCCGGCTGATACCTCCATCTACCAACACTTTATCATCATATTCGACTGCAGTAAATACAGACGGGATAGCCATACTTGATCGCACCGCTGATATGATTTCTCCTTCTTTTAAAACCACCGCTTCACCATTACCCACATCGGTTGCTATTGCCCGGAAAGGGATATTGAATTGTGAAAAATCCTTTGTGTCATATACCGGGAAATATAATTCAGAAAATCTTATCCAAAGTTCCTGCGCTTCCAGGAAGCCGGTTGAAATTTTGAATTTGTGATTTACTAAAGGAAGTTCGATATCATACTTATCATATTCCGATTTTTCCTCCATAAATAAACTACGCAAGCCGGGTTGATTACTTAACAACAGGTCCCAATCAACAGCCCTGGCAATTTTTTCTATAGAATCGGCAGAATATCCAATGCTATACAGACTACCTATTACTGCGCCCATGCTGGTGCCTGTGATAAAATCTATTTTTAAACCAGCTGAATCTATTGCCTTTAAAATACCGATATGCGCCAGACCTTTGGAACTGCCACCGCTGAGAGTAACACCAATTTTCGGGCGTCCTGGCAATGATTGAGAAAACGAATGCAATGAGAAGCCTATGAAAAAAAGAATAAGAAACAAAAATTTCATCAAATTGGAATGGTTGATAGTTTTGTGAAATTAAACCGTTTCACTTTCATTTTTCAACCCAGCTGAGAACATAATAGTTAAAGTTGCACCGGTTCCTTTAAAGTTATGTCGGCACCGGAAAAAGATTTTTTAAAACGAACATATACTTTTGCTGCCTCTGCTTTATTTTTTTCACCAGTGAATGCTTTATACAATCCAAATAATGCCCAGCCATTTTCATTATTATTTTTCAGATCCTTTTGAAAAACCTGCCTGGCGTCGGCAAATTTTCGGGCCCGCAGGTAGGCATTACCCAGGTAATGTTTTGGATTTAATAACCAATCCCTGGGCTCATTATAGACCATATTTTCCTCCGTTATTACTGCTTTAGAATAGGAAACAATAGCTTCATTATATTTTTTTTCCGCCAGGAAAATAGTACCTGCCAGCAGGTTTTCTGCAACAGTTGCACCCATAATTGAAGGAGAAAATGGAGACATGGGTATAGCCAGGCTACTATCTTTTAATTGGTGTTGTAGTAATGCCAATTCATTTTTTGCTTCCCCGATTTTTGAATAATGGGTAAACGCCATCCCTCTTCCAAAGTGATAAAGAATTGTTGAAAATACATGAGATTCAGCAGGAACCTGCGTGGATAATAATTCCTCCCATTGGCCAAACCGAACATGCGCCAGAACAGGTGTCATAAAAATATACTGGATGTAATTTCCCAGCGGAGCCGGCATACTTAAATAATCCGCAGGAATACTATTGACAGTCTCCCTGGCAGATCGCATAGAATAATTGGAGTTTCCTCCCATCATAGCATGGTTGGTTTGCATATGCAGGTTATGAATAATATAAAGAAAATCATTACCGGCAACAGGTGCATATAACCCCATGTATTTTTTATAATTGTTCACTGCCTTTTCATTCACCAGGGCTCCCTTGCTATAGTTACCTGTACGCAGGTAAATATGAGATGGCATATGGACGAGATGGGAAAGACCCGGAGCCAGTTTTCCTAATCTGTCGGCGCTGGGAAGAGCTTTATTTGCAAATGGTGATGGTTCCATAACATGAATATAGTAGTGATTGGCTCCAGGATGATTGGGGGATTTAGCCAATAGATTCTCCAAAACCTGTCTTATTTGAGGTGTCCATGGTTTTGGGGTTCCGTCATTCTCCCAGAGATCCCAGGGATGCTGAAGCATCAATGCGTCTGTAAACAACGCGGCAATATCGGCGTCGCCGGGAAATTTTTCATAAAGCGCTTTCATCTTATCCGCATACAATTGGTTGAGATTTTCACGGGTTTGAGTGGAGTCCGCAGAATAGCGAACTAGTTGAGCCTGTATCAGCATTTTTTCTTTTTCTGTGCAATTGCCGGATAATTCAACTGCCTTATGGCTGGTCTCCAGGGCTTCGGGTGAGGCAGCATAACCAAGGTCGTTGATATTGGGTCCGTAAGTAAGTGCCTGGGCCCAATATATCATTGCACTGCTGCTATCAAATTTGGCTGCTTTCTTAAACGAAGCCATGGCTTCAATGATGTGGAAACCATAAAAGGTATTAATACCCTGGTTAAAATAAAATTGGGCACTATCGTTTTTTGTAGAAATTTTCCATTTATAATTTCCTGAACCCGGTAAGGCAGGGATATCCACCTCTTCAATCCAACTTTTTAGTTTGTTCCAGTCAGGACTGCAGCTAATGATATTTTTCTTAGGGAAATCGCGGGCAGAACTCGAAACGGACAAATTGAGATTTGTTTCAGGGAGACTAAATGCCAGCAGAAAGGCAATTGCCACCGCTGCGAAAATGAAGAGCAGCTTCGGTTTCATGTTAGTTAATTAAGGAAATAAAAGTTACGAAGATTGGAGAAATGATGAAGAAATTTCTTTGTGGCCTTACCAGGTAAATACTTCTTATTAAAATAAAAAACTGGATTAATCAGATAGTTTGGTGCCTCCTATTGCAACATTTGTTGTAAAAAAAGGTTGCCCATCCTATGAACAACCTTTCTGATTCTCCTTTATTTTTAATGTTAATTTGTTTCCGGCGTCAAGTACTGCGCATACGCATATCCTTCTTCCCCATCCTTCGTTCTGACTAACCACCATTGGTCATTGGCTTTACTTATCAGGGTCACTATTTCATGGTGAGCGGCTTTTCCAACAACAGGTTGGTCTGTTCCGGGCCCCTTTCTGATATTAAGATTTGATTTCTCAGTAGTAACTTTTGCTTTGGATCCAGGTGCCGCAGATGCAACATTTACATTCATTACTACATCACCTGATAAAAAATCAGGATCAATTTTATTGTAAATATTCCATAACTGATCTTTTACAGATCCACTGGGTGCTTCGCCGTCAATATATAAT
>JBPPMM010000644.1:0-5752 GCA_051306075.1 Chitinophagaceae bacterium | reverse complement strand
ATCATATTCTGTCCATAAAATAAATCCTTATTCCAGTCCGTTTTGAAATAAGGATCAAACCGGTTGCCCATCTCATCAATCTTATCTTCATCGCTATAAATAATACCCAAATTCCTGTTCTTATTAAGAGTTTCGGCAACCATAAACAGGCAGTGAACCGGCAATTCGTCATCCTGGTCAAGCAGTACTACATAATCTCCTGTAGCAATTGCTAAGGCACTGTTTGAAGCCTTGCTTATATGTCCATTTGTTTCCCTGAGAACAACTTTGATCCTGGGATCTTCTTGCTGGCATTCAATCAGCATTTTTTTTACATCTTCATTGGTGGACTTATCATCAGCTATACATAATTCCCAATTTTTGTAAGCCTGGTTTACCACCGAATCAATAGCCATCTTCAATAAATTCAAAGGGGCATTAAAAACGGGCATAATAATAGAAAATACAGGCTGATAAGAAAGTTGGTCTGCTAAAAATTCTATTCTTTTCTTCTGACCCGGTGATATCGTATCATATAAGGAACACCACGCCCAATATTCGTTTAAAGAATTATCCTTCCTGTATGTTATAGAATCCCATATTTTTTTTCTTATCCCGGATTTACCTGTTTTTATGAAGTCCCCAAGGAACTCTTTATATATATTCAAATAACTTTTCTGAGGGTAGTTAATTTCTTTATACTTTGAAATAGCTCTGTTGAAAGCCTGGATAGTACTTAATGCTTTTAAATCAAAATCATGCAATTTAAAAGTGCATTCATTTATTGTAGGGTCAAATCGAAAGCCATGGATGTGACCAGGAAATTTTATTAAGCTTACTATTTTACCATTTGAGATTTCTGGTAAATTCCAAACATCTTCTTCGTTAAAACCACGGCCACAATCATAATATAGCTTTGGCGCTATCAGCATTCCTTTTACCTCCACAATGTCTATAGACAACCAATACCAGCCCGCATTTAACTTCTTCTTTACTAAATCAACTGTAAAATATGGATCAGGACCATAAGATGCGTATTCATGGGAATCAGGTAGAAATAAAATATCCTTTGCCGGGTTTACAGTATACCTGTTCTTCCTATGGTATCCCGGCATGAGATTATTCAACGTTTCAGCTTTCGCAGGGTTTATTTTTTTTTTTAGCCGGAAAGTCAATTTTTCTTTTAATACACCTATGATATTTCTATCTTCATATGTGTTTTTGTACCATCGGATGATTTGGGACTGTTTTTGTATGAGGAAATTTAACTCATCCATTTTATTTTTTTGATCCTCTAATTCTTTGGTTATTTGGTTATAAGTGGAGTTGGCCAGGTTCAATTTTTCTTTCAGTTCAGTCAAAGATGCCTGATGTATTTGATTACTAATTTCCAGAGCCGTGTTGCTTTCCTGAAGCAGGTTATTGTTTGATTCAAGCATCTTATACCTTTCTGTGATCTGCGAAAGATTTTTTCTTTGTGTTTCCAGATTTTCCCTTTCCTGCTTTATCAAAAATGAAGCATCAAATTTGTTTTTAAAAGATCTTCCGCGTTCTGAAAAAAGGTTTCTTAAAAAAATATAATACTCGTCATTTCTATGTGTATCTAACAAAATTTCCAATTCCCCTGCAACCTCACCTATTGCAAGAATTCCCAATCCATGGCCAAAATCAAACTGAAAACTTCTGTACTGTTGTTTTAATTCTTCCCACAATCTAAAAACGCCAAAATTCCGTTCTCTAACGTTTATATCGTGAAAAACGACGATGGCATCTGCAGATAGTTTGGGGAACCAATTCTCATAATCATGCCTCACGGCATCGTAGGTGTGTAAACCATCTATATGCAACAGATCGATAGATCCGTCAATAAAATAATCCTTCGCTTCATCAAAAGACGATCGGATAAGAGTTGAAAATTCTGAATATTTTTCGTTATTATAATCCAAAACTTTACTATACACTTCTTCTTCGTACAATCCTGAATGTTCATCGCCTTTCCAGGTGTCAACACCATAGCATACGGCATCCATATTCAGTCTTTTAACAGCCTGGCAAAAAGAAAAATAGGATGTGCCGGTGTGCACTCCCAGTTCAACCGTTATTTTTGGCTTCAGCACTTCAATAATCCAAAAGGCAAAAGGAATATGCTCTGTCCATGCAGAAATTTCAAGGTATTCCGGCGTCCAGAATAAAGATGGCTTATCTAATAAATAATTCGTAATTGGTTTTTCTTTAAGTAGCACCTGATTTTTTTTTATACGCTTAACTAATTTTAATCAACACAACTTGTTTCCTATAATTATTATTAAATGGAATACAGGAAGGACTTTTATTATTTTTGTTCCGCATGAGGAATTTTTCTTATTAATTTTTCCCTTAACATACCTAACACACTTCTTGTTTCATAAGTCTTTTTGTACCATTCTATATTCTGCTGCTGCAATTCTATTTCACTGACCAGCTTATTGATCAATTGACGGTTTCCTTCACTGCTGTTGTTGCAATCCGTTAATTTTTCGTGGATTTCCATTATGATTTTATCCTTCCCTTCTATCAACGCATGCAGCCGCTGAATTTCCTGCTCCTGCCGCTCAATAGTCTTTTGTTTGGAGAGTATTTCCTGTTCCAGTTTTTGATCAATAAGTTCCAGCGATTGCTGCAATTCTTCCAGCTTCTCGCCCCCGTCTAACGGGTTTGAGGTCATTAAAATTGAATGTTCCATAGATTCAGGTTAAGGTTTACTTTTATCCAAAACTCCATGTTGGTTGTATGCTGCCGGTTGATAAACAGCCGGTATACAATTCACGGTATTTCTTAAAATTTTTTTTCAGATCAAATTCTTTTTTACATATTTCTCCGGAATATTCTCCCATCACTTCCAACATCCTCGGATTATTATAATACTGTAATAATTTAAGGATCGCCTCCTGCGTTGTATTAAAAAGATCTCCATTGATCCCTTTTTTTACCAGGTCAATATTGCCGGTGCATTTACTTAACAATACCGGCTTCTTTAAAGCAAGTGCTTCCAGCACAGCAAATGATAAACCCTCATACGAAGAGGTGGACAAATAAATGTCTGAATCGGAAACGATTTCATGTACCTCTCCTGCCTTCAGCCAGCCTGTAACCCTGATATTGTTAGCCTTAAACATTTTCTTATAGGGTCCATCTCCTATCCACACAAACTCTACCTGCCTCATATCTTCGAAATACATTGCTATCTCATTAAAAAGGGCAGGGTTCTTTTGTTTCTCAATCCGTCCGCTCGTAACGATCCTGAACTTTTTTTCCGGTTTTCTAATCACTTTATTTAGTGAATGGTCAACTTCTGTTCCATTATTAATGTAGCTGCCGTGAATTCCAATTTTTAAAAATTCATTTAACTCTGATGCTGAGCAGCATACTACCTGACCACCTAACCAATTTCCCAGTTTTTCGAATCGCTGGTAAATAAATTTCGCCCACTTACTTTTTGCAGCTAAAAAAGAAGCCCCATTCGGTGTATAAATAACATTGGAAACTCCGGCCATCCGGCAGGCTGCCCTGCCCAACAAACCGCTTTTAGATGAATGAAGGTGAACGGCATCTATCAATTGTTTTTGTTTGAGTCTCCTTACTATATGGTAAAGCTGTGTCAATGCCTGCAGATCTTTTAGCAGATCTATTGACCGTTGTGCTGAATGCCATTTAATAAACCGAACATTTTTTTTGGGGAAATTTTTCTTCACGTTTGCTGCGCTCATTTCGTTCACCCTTTCACCATGCACCACAATATGTAAATCATCCGGCATGGCCTCTGTCAGGGATTTTACAAAAAAAGCAATGCCGGAAGCAAAGGGTTCGACAATGTGGACAATTTTCATAATTAATAATTCATATAATCATCCATGCCTGTTTTTTCAAACAAGCTATGGAGCAGTTTATTTATTTGTTAAATATGGGTGGTGGTAAATTCTTTATCAAATCCTATCCGCCTGCATTCGCAAATAATCTCATATGGCAGCCTGACTTGACAAGACAATAGTGTAAAACGTTGCAGTTCCCTTATCCTTTCCCTTTTTTAAGCTGCAAAGCAAGGGCCCGGGGTAGAATAAACAATATGCAAAGCCTTATATATGCAGCTATTTTTAATACAATGTTCGAGCCAAAAGTTTTTATCACTCTGGCCCGGGCCAGTAATTGTTTACTCTTATTTTTATAGGAGATTCCACCTTTGTTTAATTCGCATACCACAAGAAATTGATCAAAAATATAAGATGTACTGATATCCGTTAGTTTCCAGAAGAAGGCGTAATCCTCCGCATATTCAAAGTTAGTAGGATAATACCCGGCTTGTTTTAATACGGATGTCCTGAACATTACGGTAGCATGCATAAACACATTGCGGAAGTACATTGCTTTTCTTATATCCTGATGCTGCAAGGGAACTATATATGAATAACTAAAGGAGGAATCTGCATCAACAATCCGGCACCAACTTCCTGTCAACCCGGTGGCAGGATTTAAATCCATATATTTTACCTGTAAATCAAATCTGTCCTGGCTGCAAATATCTCCGCAATCGAGTCTGGCAATATATTTCGCATCTGTATTTCCTTCAATCCAGGATAATCCTTTATTAAGGGTTGCTGTAATTCCAATATTTTTCTCATTGTTGATTACAATAACCGGTTTATTTGTTTCCAAAGTTTCATTAATTCGTTCTAATGTTACCGCATCCTGACTGCCATCATCTACCACCAGCACCAGGAAGTTTCCTGAAGAATATTCAACACTTTTTAATGAGCTGATCAACCCCGGGAAATTATTATAACAAGGAATCAATAAACAAAAATCAATTGCTGAAAATGATTTCATAAAAAGCAAATTAAACCATTCGTCCTCTTTTCCGGAGATAATAATGCCATAGCAACATGGTGGCAACAGACCGGTGTGGTTTCCATCTTTCGGAAAGGACCAATATTTCTTCCTTCGATATCAGTGTTCTTATCTCTTGTATATCTTTAAAGGCATTGATCATTGCAAGGTCCCCAACGGGAAAAATATCAGTTCTTTGCAAAGCAAATAATAAATACATATCCGCGGTCCAGTCTCCAATACCTTTTATACGTTTTAATTCTTTCCTTATTTCCTCATCAGGTAAAACAGAAAATTTTTTAAGGATCAGTTGCTTTGAAATTATTGCTTCGGCAAGGTTTCTTGCGTAACCAGTTTTTTGCCTGCTGAAATAACAGGCCTTCATTTCTTCATCAGTAAGGAGAAGAATTTTTTTCGGAGTAATGATAATTAATTTTTCCTTTAGCCTGACAAAGGCGGCAAGTGCCGAGGCCAGAGAAACCTGCTGTTCAAGTATAATATGAATAAGCGTAGAAAAAGAGGCAGGTCTTGTCCACACAGGCGGATAGCCATATTGGTCAATAATAGTTTTTAAACGACGGTCTTTTTTTGAAAGAAGATCACAAAGAGAGGAAAAATTTGTTTTTGTAAATTGGTTTACACTTGTAGACATCATTTCTTTCGTCGTCAAATCTTAGGCTTTGACTTAAACTTTTCAATTGCCTTTTTGGTAAATGAACTAAGTGCCAGACTGCCGCTAATAGCAGCCCTTTCTATTAATAATTTATCCCAATGTTCTGTTCCATGCCAGAAAATTTTTTTCATTTCTGCCATAGCATCAGGATTGTAATGCATTAGCGTATCCGCCAGGCGACGAATGGATTCATCCATTCTTTCTGCATCGGGATGCAATTCTGCAAATAAACCTTTTCGT
>JBPPMM010000617.1:0-5977 GCA_051306075.1 Chitinophagaceae bacterium | reverse complement strand
TCAAAGTTTTTGATAAAACAAGCTTGTGAGCTATGTGATACCACTTTGAATGTTCAACTTCATGCTTTGTCGCATTCGGCTTGTCTCCTGCCGTAGGCCAGTAATTTTCCATCATCTGGTAAGTTACTCGTCCATATAATGCAGTGTCGCCTTCGCTTATTCGCTTACCGACATAAACAAAAATTTCTTCATCAACTTTAATCCAGTCCATTTCTCCGTTCAGTCCTGCTACAAAACCGTCGAGCGATATGTGCATAAATGAAATTATTTTACTCATCTGGTTCTATTTTTTATTGTTGCCGCTAACTCTTAAATATACATTACTCCACCCACTTATTTTCTCACTATCAATACTATTTATTTATCCTGCCAGCCCATTGCCTTTTGATTCCAATTCTTCAAAAACCATCCACTTGAAACTGCCATTAATAATACCGGAATAAAAAGGCGCAAGTGCCAATCAAGGAAGGACTAAAATCCTGAGAAAAAATTAAATACTTCTTTTCATTTAGGCCGTGGATGGTGGAGATAATCCGACAGGCTCAGTACAGCAACCACGCCGTACTTCTTTTGAGGAACAACGGCCCCGACGGAAGAAATGGTTTAATACAGATCCAGGATGGTATAATTTGTTCCATTGAATTGGAACCCATCCCCTTTCTTTTTTCCCCGCATCACTGTATAGATGGGCGACTTGACAGAAATACCAATGAAGCTTTCTGAGTTAATTTCAATTTTATCGGTAGGCACAGATATATAAAAGTTTAACTGGTCAGTCATTACAATGGCACCCGGCTCCACTATGGAATTGGCAACGGAGGGGTTTAATGATTTAAGCTGGTTCATTTCCATTTGGGAAAATGTAAGTTGCTTCTCGTAGTTCCCCAATAAATCCATTTTGCCTGCGTTTCCTGCGCCGCTTTGACTGGCAGATTCCTTGTTTGTAAACATATCCTTTTTCACCGTGTTAACCCTGTTTTCAAAATTTTCAACTTCTTTTTTCTGCTGTTCCATACAGGCTGCAAACAGTAATTTTTTATCTACCGGCATAATTGAACAATTTTATTTTTGAATGAATTAAAGATAAAGGATTTAATCCTCACCGGCTCCCTTATCCTTCGTTTGTTCCTTAAACTACAATTAATAAATAACAAGTCGAATGTCGGCCTGCCAATTTTTGGGAACAAGACCAAGGGCGGATAAGGTTTATTTTTGATTTTCCTTTTTTACAATTTCACTTATTGAAATTCCATCAATCAGGACATCCTTCAAAACAGCGTCCCCACTTTTGATGTTAACTAATGCATAAGTCATTTGGCTAGTGTCCTGCAATGATTGTCTATACGTGAGTTCAGCGTTATATGCTTTTGATTCTTCCATATAAAATCTACTAAAAGAATAGTCAATGGTTAGTTTGTTAGAACCATTGGATGTAACAAAACTCACTTTAGCTCTCAAAAAGTCCTGGTTGCCTGTTGGTTTTTCTTTTGAAATGGATTTAATTTTTGCAAAACCGTCATTGTCTGCCGTGAAGAAAACATAAATAGTTTCATCTTTAACCCAATCTTTTTCGTTTTGAATCTCAACCGTGTTTTCATCATAACTTAAAGTAATGTATTTTCCTCTAAATGGGTCGCTGGGGTCAATAGGTGCAGTCTTGAATTTATATTCTATTCCTGTGTCCAGTATTTCTTCTTTGTCTAAAATCATTTTGGCAGGAATACATAGTTGCGTCAATGAAACGAGAATAAATGCAGGCAATAAAATTTTCTTGTTATTCATTTGTTTTTCTTTTTTTTAGCATCCTATAATTTGTTGCAAAGAATCCGAAACCAACAAACACAAACAGAATTCCTCTGATAACAAAGCCTAAGTCAGTGTCAAAGAACCTGCAAATGACCAGTACAGTAATTACCAGCAGTCCATAGTTCAATATCCCTAAATGGTTTTGCCTGGCACCTTCTCTAATTGTCAGGATGCCGATTGAAAAAACTATAAGGTTGATAAGCACGACAGCAATCGGTGAAGATTGCCCAAGAATAAATGTGGCAATAAACAAAATAAAGACTAGTGCTAATGGCTTAATTTCGCTGAGTGCTTTGTTTTTTTGTTGCAGATAAAGAAGTCCGCAAGCCAATAATGAAATGATAGTAGAAGCGAAAAACTCAGGTGATACAATAATCTCATTGACGTGAAAATCTTTACTTCTCAAATCCCTCCAAAACCAATCAAAACTCAATGTGAAGAGTAGCGCAATTGTACCGAGCGAACCTAATATTTTATAACCATTACTGATTGGCTTTTGCTGTGTAAAAAAATATAAATTTCCAATCAAATAGAGTAATCCGAATAGGCTGAAATATGCAATGAACATTAATTCGTCTGTACTTTCTGCAACAGTTCCCAATGAGATTATTACTGATAACGGGACAAGCCAGTTATGGAAAATCATAAAATTGCTTTCCGGGCTTTTCTTATATAGCATGTAATAATGTGGTAAAACGAGTAACAAAAGCATCCAGTAAAAATATGATTCAGATGATGGGTATGACCAGTAACTTGTTTCCCCTGCATAATAAGTTATTCCAATAAGAAAAAGCAAGGAAGCTATAGAAGATTTCATCACATAAATCAAGGGTAGGCAAAGCAACATCCATGTCAAAAGGAATGCACTTAAATTGCCTGGTATATTGTAAATTTGGCTAACAAGTGATATGCTTGCTCCAACCGCGAAAAACAAAAATGCAGTTCCACTTTCTCTCCATATAATACTGTCCTGTTTTTTAATTAATGTAAACCCGCAGATTATTTGTCCAATGAGAAGTGGTAGAAAGGCAAGGGATGTCTTTGTTGCACGTGAAAGTTCGTCCCAGTTGTGAGCAATAATCAGGATAATTCCCAACCCAACTAATATTGCTCCTAATATTCCGAAAACAATAAAAAGTCGGTTTGTGGATTGTCTTCCCTTGTCCCGATAGTAGTCCCGAATTTTGTCTGCCGTATCTTGTGAGATAACCTGAGATTTTACAAGTTCAGGGATGTCTTTTAGTATGCTCAATGTCCTATATTAATTGTTTGCTAACTCCTAAATATACACTACCACGCTCACATATTCTGGTGCCCAATTAATAGAATTTATTGGTATTCAGATTTTCCTTCCCTGACGAGTTTTACAATCTTAAATTTCTTAGCCGAAGTCTCACAACCGGGCATAGTGACTGGGGTCGACCCGGCGTTATTTTGTTTTATCACCTCATAGTGTGGCGAGTGCCACAGCGCCGCCACACGAGGCCATCTGACACATCGCCTGTGAAGGTGGGAGGACACCCAGAAGGGAAGCAGGTGAACCCCGTAGGAATGATATAAGATTTTTTACGCCGGGATAAGAGGCTTTGATTTGCAACCATATCTACCAATGGTGTAACTATGTTGAAAGTCCAATTTATTGACAAATGAAATAGTTATACATGCTGTATAATTATTTTATCGGTATATACATCGCCTGGTCAATTCATTTAGTATGATCTATAGAAAACATATTATCATCCCCATTATAAATTGAAACAGTTAATCCGGGTGGCCTAGTTTTTTTAAATAAAAATAATGTGATCGTAAAGCTGTAAAAAAGGTTTTGTTTTCATTATAAGGAAGATTAAACTCAGCTGCTGTAGTCTTTACAATATCAGATAAATTCCTATAATGAATATGACATATTTTAGGAAAAAGATGATGCTCTACCTGCAAATTAAGTCCTCCGCAAAAGAAGGATGCTATTTTGCTTTTCGAGGCAAAATTTGCTGTGGTCTTCATTTGATGTACAGCCCAGGCTTCTTCCATATTATTCTCTTCATTAGGTTGCCTGATCTCAGTATCCTCTACAATATGTGCCAGTTGAAATACCAACCCCAGAACGAGACCTTCGGCAATATTCATCACCAGGTAACCAATCAAAAATTGCCACCATGTTATGCTCATCAGCAATAATGGGATGATAATGAAAATGGAATAATAAAGGATCTTATAAAAAAATAAATTAAAATATTCTATCCCGGGGTGTTTATTTATATGGCTATTCCCAATTTTTTTTTGAAAGAATTTCAAATAATCTTTCCTGAAAAACCAGGATAATGTGGTTAATCCATAAAGAAAAAAAGCATATATATGCTGATAGCGTTGTACTTTATACAATTTTTGCGATTCAGAAACCCGTATCAGCCCGGGAGCAATTTCTATATCTTCATCATGCCCCACAATATTGGTATAGGTGTGATGAACAATATTATGAGTCAGGTTCCAGACATAAGTGTTGGCTCCTATAATATTAAAAATGAAACCCAATCCTTTATTGACTTTCTTATTTGAAGAGTAAGCACCATGTAAGGCATCATGACAAACATTAAATCCGACAAATGACATCGTCATTCCTAATAATATGGCCATCAATAACTGGACATACAACGGGAAGATCTCCATTAATATCAGTGTATAGAACATGATCATCAGTGAAATAAAAAATATAGTTTTAAAAACCATTAACCTGTTGGCATGCCTGGATAAACTGCTGTTATCAAAATAACTTGCCACCCGGTCTTTCAGTGTTGCTAAAAACCTGGACTTTTTCTTATCTAAAAATTTTAATGGTTGATTCATTCATTTTTGTATTTTGATTTAACAATTACCAGGTATTCCTGAATCTGTTGATACAGGAAACCGGCTTTCCTCTCTATATTTTTTCAAATAACAAACGGAAATGATCCATGGACTCTTCTTCAAAACAAACCCGGTTTGGGCTGATTCTGAAAATATCCACTTGCTTTCGAAATGATTTACTGGTTAAAACTTTGGGCAGAAGCGATGAATATAACCAATACTTCTTCCAATTGAATTTTCTGAATCGCTTCCTCCATTGTGATATGGTTTCTATATAATCCAATCTTCCGCTGCTTTTTGAAACCAGCTTAAAAAGTGGTTCTGCATTCCGGATTACCATCTCAGGCCCGAACGGTAACCAGGAACCGGGAAACTCTTCAATCATTAAAGCCAGCACATGGGATGTGGATCCTTTTTTTGCAAGGATATTAATATCCTCATATGGTATCATGTTTTTACTAAACACCATCGTTTGCATATAAAACCGGCCACCGGAGGGAAGCAAGGCATAAATTGTTTTAAAAAAATTTCTATATATCTCTTCCTGCTTGCCTGCCTGCCACTCTTCTATCGAACAAAAATGCTCCATACCCCCGATGCAGGAAATAGCATCAAACTGTCCAAAATCGGATGGCTTAATATACCTGCAATCTTTTATCAAAACATTTAATCCGTTTTTCTTACAGGCTGTTGCCTGGCCTTCGGAAAGTGTCAACCCGATAGATATTGCTTCCCGTTCAGAGTTGATATATGTTAAAAAAGGACCCCAGCCACAAGCCATATCCAGTACCCTGGTTCCTTTTTTGATATTTAGTCCGTCTGCAATGAACCGGTGTTTTTCTCTTTGCGCTTCTTCCAATGACATGGAAAAATTGCCATCATATTTTGCCCCGCTGAAGTCTCCTGTTTCCCCTATACTCAGGCGAAATATTTTATCAATAGTTGTATAAGTAAAATCCAGGTCTCTTTGGTTTGCCATGTTGCGTATTGCAGCGTAATGCTGATTTAAAAAATATTTTAACCTTTCCATTCATATGGCGAATAAAGAAATTATTCATACCCACTTTTTATAACCGTTAAAATTATTTCGCACCGTCAGTTTGGCTTAATAAAATTTGCTGAATGAGCAGGTATCTTAATTCACAAGCCAGATTTGAGAGAATTGGATTTATTTTCTTTAATAATCACAGCCATATATTCTATGATCTGGGCATAGGTGTCAAAAGGAGAAGTTTTTCAGATATGTGCTGTTGATTCTTCCTGTTCAATTTCGCCGCGTTTGTCTTTTCGCCAGCTTTTTTGACTTTTGCTGATTTCTCCTTTATGT
>JBPPMM010000651.1:0-8374 GCA_051306075.1 Chitinophagaceae bacterium | reverse complement strand
TTCATGTCCAACTTTAGGATTCTTAATCCCCCCTTGGGGGGTAGGGGGGCATACGGCATAAAACGCATTGTTGTATAAATTCAACAACACTCTTCCGATATCCTGCGGAATGATACTTATTTTTTCAACGCCTTCATCAAAATCAGTTTTCAAAATAGCATTAAACGATTTATCCTTTGCCCGAAGACCATGATAAGCTAACCTCAAATATTCATCGGCCAATGCATTGATATTAGTTAGTTCCTTTTTGCCCGTGCTGGTACGACTATGCTGCAGCATCCCTTTTACAATGGCATCGGCACGTTTGCCATGATGATTTATTTTTTGCTCGTTTTCTTTAATATCCTTTACAATTGTTTTTACTTCCTCAAAATTACCTTTATCAGCTTCCTGTTCCAATTCATCCATTAATTCAGCGTTCACTTCCGAAAAATTATTGACGAAGTTTAACGGATTTTGTATTTCATGGGCAATGCCGGCGGTCAGCTCACCAAGCGAAGCCATTTTTTCTGATTGGATGAGTTGGGTTTGCGCAGCTTTTAATTCCACCAGGGCCTCCTCCGCATTCTTTTTTTGAACTTCTATTTCTTCTTTCTGTTTCTTGCTTTGTTCGTAAAGACCGGCTAATTCTACGTTCCTGATCTTGACTATCTCAGCATGGGCTCTTGCTTTTTCATTGAGCCGCACTTTATAGGCAAGGCCAGCCGCATAGATCAGTAGCTGCCCGAGCTGGCCTGTTGGCCAGGGATTGAAGGGTAATGAAAGCGGCACCCTTTCCCAAAGAAACCCCAGGATGCTAAAACATAGCAGCCACAAAGCACCCGCTACATAAACTCGTATAAGAATTGATTTGAAGAAAGCTATCCTGATCAGAAATATAAGAAACAGTAAAACAAAAATGAAGTTTACTTCAGTAAACCTCACGCGGTGTGTCGCTGTTATTAAAACAACTGTTGCTATCAAAGTTGCAATCCAGAACGCAATTACCCATTTGAAAATAGTGTCGAGTCGTTTCGATAATTGTGGCAGGTTAATAAAAGATCGGCCAAAAAGAGCAAAAAATATAAAACCGCCGATAGTAAGGAAAAAGAAAGCCGGCATGACGAGGTGAGGTTGCTCCGGGATGTACCAACTCACAAATGGAAGATTGGAATGCACAATAAGATAATGCTGTGAGAGTGTCAATGCATAAAGTCCAAAGTACAGGTACGCCTTTTCTTTTACAAAAAAGAAAAAGAAAAACGATATGATGGCGAAAAAAAACGCACCCCCACTTCCAAAAATTATCCATAGTTCCGGTTCTTTGACTGGAACCCCGGCAATTGGATCCCGCAATTGTGGGGAAGAAATGATGTCAGGTCCAAATTCATTGTATATCCTGAGATAAACATATTTTGTTTCGCCAGCTTTTGCCGAAAACAATATCCGGTTAAGCCGTAAGTTTTCCTTAATAGCTTTTTGAGACCGGGGAACTAAAGTCCCGGTACGCTGATGTTCGGTAACAATATGGACATTATTTAAAATCCAGGCATCAACATAAGAATTTTCCGCATGATAGTTTTTATATGCAGGATCATCGTTTAGCAATAACCACCAGTTTTGAATGTCACCTAAACCAGATATAGAAATTTTCAGCCAGTAAGTAATATAAGGCAGCGCAGGCTGTACCATAGTTGAGAGGGGCCGAAACCGGTTGCTGAACTTTTCTGAAGACATTTCTTCTATGGAAATCTTATTTGAAGAATCTGTAAATACAGCTGTGTATTTTTTCAGATCATGGATCTGTATCCTTGCATCGGCTATATATACAGAATCATTCCCGGCTTTATTAATTCCGGGGTGTTGGGACAGTAGTGCTTTTGCGAGAAATAATGCCGGTATGAGAAGAAGTAATTTCATGTAACTTGATTCGGTGCAAGTGTGGTGATAAAGATTTAATCACCCGCTATGTTGGGTGTTTAAAGGTAATTGAATAATAAACTCACTCCCTTCACCTTCCTTTGTTTCCACTTTCAACTCTCCGCCATGTGTCTTTACTATATCATAACTAAGGCTCAACCCTAATCCCGTTCCCTGCCCGGTTGGTTTGGTGGTGAAGAAGGGTTGAAAGATTTTATCGATTACTTTTTGAGAAATACCGGGTCCATTATCTTTTACGGTAATGGAAACTTTGTCACCCACTTTTCTTGTACTTACCCAAACTGTAGGTTCATGTCCAACTTTAAGGTTCTTAATCCCCCCTTGGGGGGTGGGAGGGCATATTGCATAAAACGCATTATTGTATAAATTCAACAAAACTCTTCCTATATCCTGCGGAATGATATTGATGCTACCAATGCTTTCATCAAAATCAGTTTTCATAATAGCATTAAACGATTTATCCTTTGCCCGCAGACCATGATAAGCTAACCGCAAACATTCATCTGCCAAAGCATTGATATTAGTTAGCTCCTTTTTGCCGGTGCTTGTGCGGCTATGTTGCAACATTCCTTTTACAATAGCCTCGGCCCTTTTACCATGCTGGTTAATTTTTTCTTCATTGTCTTTTATATCCTTTGCAATTAGAATGGCTTCCGCAGTATTGCCCTTATTTAATTCTTCCTTCATTTCATCAATTAATTCCGCATTCACTTCTGAAAAATTATTTACGAAGTTTAAAGGGTTCTGAATTTCGTGTGCAATGCCTGCAGTTAGTTCCCCAAGCGAAGCCATTTTTTCAGCCTGTATCAATTGTGCCTGTGCTGCTTTAAGATCTTCAAATGATTTTTGTAAACTTATATTAGCTGCCTCAATGGCTTTTCTTTTTTGTTCCAGTTCAAGGATTGTTTCATCTAATAAGATGGTTGTTGTTCGCTTTATTTTTTCTAATCTTTGAAGCTTAAAAATTAATATTTCTAATTCCTCATCAACTTCAACTATAGCGTCTGAAATCGAATTCTTATCATGTTGTTCAAGACCATTGGACAGCTGAATGAGATTTAATACGGCTTTAAGTTTAGCGTGCATTTATTTTTCTTTTAATGCCACCCAACAGCAGGTGATATTATGAAACTCCTGTTTGTTTTTATTTGATTTTCCAAATTCTCCATAAGTAAAATAGCCCACCATAGGTGTATTCCAGATATTTTTTAAACCTTGAATTTCTCTCCTCACTAAAGGACCGAATGCTATATGTCGGGCTTTACAACTAAACACAACCATTGCATCGACTTCCGGCAACTGAGAATCTTTTACGTTTTTACAGGAAGAAATAACATCGTCAATCACCTCAAAATCTGCAGGTAATGTAAACCTGATTTTGGAACCTTGGGGAACATTTCCGGCACACATAAAAGAATTATCCTTCCAATTGGCAAGCATTGCTGTACGCATTACGGAACTTCCATTTTGCAGCTGCACTTCCATGGGAAAATTAGAGCCAATATTCAACACAATTTCATTTTCTATTTCTTTATCTAGGGAGGATATTCCCATATACTTCACTATCATATCAAGAGCAGGCTCATGATCAATTGAATAGACCCAACATCCCTCGCTTTTAGTAACCGTCTTTGTTGTGCCTACAGATTTCCAGCCACAAATTGCCAGACCCTCCAATACAATCTTATCATGGTCCAAAACAATTGCGACAATCCCATTGTCGCTGGTTTTTCCATTAGTAAATACAAATGTACCTGTCATTGTAAAGTCATCTCCAGCCATCCCTCCAAAAATTGTAACATCAGGGCCAACAACATCCTCAATACCTCTAATAATCATTTCTCCATCCGCTTGTACGCCACTGCCACAAACTAGAAAAGCCGGATTGGAAAAAGTCGATAACCCTTTTTCACCTATAAGAGCCGCGACTTCCCTTGTTTGTCTTAGGCCAGTATCTTCAAATAGTACAACAAATGAAGCTTTGTCCATTTCCATAAGCATAATCGCTATTGACTCTTCGCCAATCTCACCATCAATGAATTCACCGGCTGATGTTGCTCCAAATACCGAGATATTCATTTCGTCGAGGACTTTGCAAATAGCTTCCTTATCTTGTTTTATTGATAAAAAAATAATTGCAAGAGATGGACTAAATCCGTCAGTCGTAATTTGATGTAAGGCGTCACGAATTTCCATTGGTGACTTTCCTTTGATTGATTTTGATTTCATAAAACTTAATTGAGTATGTTGAGCCATTTTAGTTTAATAAAAAGTCCTGCATTTAAGGCAGGTCGTGCTTTGTTTAGACAACAGGAAGTATAATAACAAACTCACTCCCCTCTCCCTCTTTTGTCTCTACCTTTATTTCTCCACTATGTGCTTTAATTATATCATAGCTCAATGATAAACCCAAACCTGTCCCCTCCCCTGTTGGTTTGGTAGTAAAGAAGGGTTGAAATATTTTATCTAATACTTTTTGAGAAATACCATTGCCATTATCTCTTACATGTATTTCAATAATACCATTAATCCTTCTTGTATTTAATGAAACTATAGGCTCATATCCATTACCAACCTGTTTCTTTTTTTCCGTTACTGCATAAAATGCATTGGTATATAAATTCAGTAAGACTCTGCCAACATCTTGCGGAATGATGTTGATGTCCCTGATAGTTACATCAAAATCAGTTTTCATTGTTGCATTAAAATCTTTGTCCTTTCCACGCAAACCATGATAGGCTAACCTCAAATATTCATCTGCCAAGGCATTAATATTGGTTGGTTCTTTTACACCACTGCTGCTGCGGCTGTGTTGCAACATTCCTTTTACAATATCACCGGCACGTTTGCCATGGTGATTTATTTTTTCTAAGTTTTGCTTTAAATCCTGTGCAATTAATTTTGCATCTTCTGTATTTCCTTTATCAATTTCTTCATTCATTTCATCAACCAACTCTGTACTTACTTCAGAAAAATTATTGACGAAGTTTAATGGGTTTTGTATCTCATGCGCAATGCCGGCAGTGAGTTCTCCCAGCGAAGCCATTTTTTCTGATTGGATAAGTTGCGACTGGGTTGATTTTAATTCAAGCAAGGTGCTTTCAACTTTTTCTTTTTCTTCCTGCAATTCGTGTGTCCGTTTAACAACCTTTTCCTCGAGCAGGATTTTCTCCTTTTTTAATTTTCTTACACGCCATTTGATAAATATCCATAATGCAGTTAAGAATACCAGAGCATACAACGTATATGCCCACCATGTACGGCGCCAGGGAGGCAGTACTTTAAACGAATATTCAATAGGCTCACTCCAAACTCCATCCGGACTTTGGGCTTTTAATTTAAAAGTATATCGGCCCTCACGCATATTACCAAATACGGCAGTGGTCTGATCAGTTACCGGGCTCCAATCTTTATCATAACCTTCCAAAATGTATTGATAATTCACAAGGCCTGGTCTTGCAGGTTCAATAGCTGCAAAATCAAAACTCAGGCTGTTAAGTCGATAAGGGAGTACAAGATTAGCCGGCAAAGGATAGAAAGGAGTGATGCTATCAAATTTTACATCACGGAATTTTTCCCGCATGATTTTCCGCTGTTCTTCATTCAATATTCTGCCTAATACAATTCCTTCTTCGGTGATGTTTGAAGCTGTTGTAATTGGGTCAGTCGTCGTTCCCACTCCGCGGCGGTCCTCCCAATTCCCCTTAGGTCTGCCGGAATGAATGAGCCCATACCAGCTGACAAATTCATTATTTATTTTTAAGCTTTGTATAGAAACAATGGGAGCTTTGGAATTCTTTTGCACATTTCTAAAATCGAAACTGATCAAATAATCCCCGACGAACCCACCTGTACCCGCCCATATCATGCCTTCACGGGTTACATACATGGAATTGACGGTTATCTCTTTTATCCGGTAACCTGTTTTGTTATTATAAATTTCAAAAACAGGTTTAAAGCCTCCATTCTTAAGTTCAGCATTTGAAAGGCCGTTCGATGGTCTTATACCCCTTTGGGAGATGTTACGGGATTCTGTATCCTGAACAAAACCCGTAAGGGCATTAAGTCCGTTCTCTGTTCCCACCCATATTACTCCTTCTTTATCTATCACCATATCTTCCACACTATTTTTAGACATTCCGTCAGCCGCGGAATAGTTTGCAAAGGAGGTTCCATCATAACGGGAAATTCCAATTTCAGTTCCAATCCAGAGATTGTCATTGTTATCTTCAAGCAAAACCCATGAATTATTATTGGCCAATCCCTGGGCAGTGGTATAGTGTGTAAAAATTTTGCGATCCTGATCCAGGCGGGAAACTCCGCCACCGACAGTGCTGAACCAAAGATTACCTCGTTTATCTTCGAGGATACTACGCACGGAATTATTTGATAATCCCTGTTCCACAGTATAGGTTGCAATCGTTTTTTGATGGAGATCCAATAAGAATACTCCACTATTCGTAGTACCAACCCAAAGCTTGCCTGTATTATCTTCAGTGATACACTTGATACTATTTTGCGGGAGCCCCTGAAGGGTAGTGTAAACCTTTAATACTTTTCTGGAAGGATCGAGCTGGCATAATCCAGCTTCTGTTCCGAACCAGAGATTATCTAATCTATCCACAGCTATACTTCGCAGCACATTGCCTGGCAAGCCCTGGGCAGTGGTATAGTTTGTAAATTCCTTGCGATCGCTGCTCAGGCTGGAAACTCCGCCTCCATGAGTTGCAAACCAAAGATTCCCTGATTTATCTTCGCAAGTACCCGTAACCGAATTATGGGTGAGTCCCTGTGTTGTGGTGTAACTCATGAAGAATTTCCCATCCTGATCAAAGTGTGAAATACCAGCTTCTGTGCAGAACCAAAGAGCCCCTGTTCTATCTGTGAGGATACTGCTTACTCTATTATTTACCAGCCCCCTGTTGTGGTTAAAATTAGTTAGGGTACCGTCTCCTTTCCATCTGAATACTCCTTCATTGGTGCCAATCCAGATAAACCCCTTGTCATCTTCCGCCATGCTCAATATAGCTTTATTTACCAGTTCCAACGGAGGGGTAAAAGATTGAAATGAACCATCCGGATCCAACCGGCATATTCCTCCTCTTGTACCAAACCAGATATTGCCATTTTTATCTTCAAGGATAGTTGTTATGTGGTTATTTATCAATCCATCGTTGCTGGAATAGTTCTTAAAGACTGTACCCTGCCCGGCTGTATCATTAAAGTCCGTACCGGCAATACCCGGCTGGCTGGCATCATAACGCGATACTCCTCCTGACGTGCCGAACCAAAGATTTCCACTTTTATCCAGGAGAATGCTATTGACATCATTATTTTTTAAACCCTGTCTCGTACTGAAGTTAGTAAATGAATTTCCATTGTATTTACTGACTCCATTTAAAGTACCAAACCAAAGATTTCCCTGATTATCCGCGGCAATACACGATACCCTATCATCAGCGAGCCCGTGTGCGGTGGTAAAACTAGTAAAGGACCTGCCATCGTAACGACTAACCCCGGTTAAAGTCCCAAACCAGAGGTTTCCTTCTTTGTCTTTGAAGATACTTAAGATCCCGCCATTTATCAGTCCCTCTGTAACATTGAAATTTGTGAAGGTATTACCATCGTAACGGGTCGCACCTCCATACGTTCCGAACCAGAGATTTCCGTTTTTATCCATACAACTGCTGTGCACTGCACTTAAGGGAAGGCCCTGATCGTTAGTGTAATTCTGCATGAGTACAGAAAAGTCAGCAGGTTTTATTTCAGGCGGAAGGATAACAGTTTTTGAACCATTAATATTTATAAAAAACGAATCTTTTTTTCTATCAGGAATAGTAATTGTCAAAGGAGCAGGGCGGGAATCAAGATTGACTATAACTGGGTTTCTAACAGGGATTGTAACAGGAAGTTTTAATGAATCTTTTTTTTCAGCAATATGGCGTCGCTCAGATTTTTTCTGTGAACAGGAGAAAATAAGGCACCCGATAATAACAATAAAGAATTGCAGTATCACTGTTTGGTATAATATGTTTATCCTGTTTCGCATCTGTCTCCTTTCTCAAAAAATACTTTATTTTATAGGTACCTCCATTATAAACTCCGCACCTTCTCCTTCTTTTCCGTGCCTATCGGCAGGTAGTGTTTCCACTTTTAATTCACCACCATGCGCCTTCACAATATCATATGCCAACGATAACCCCAAGCCTGTGCCTTGTCCAGTTGGTTTGGTGGTGAAGAAGGGTTGAAAGATTTTATCGAATACTTTTTGCGGAATGCCATTTCCATTATCTTTTACAATAATCTCAATCTTGTTATTTAAATTTTTTGTTTGAACTGAAACTAAGGGTTTGTACTCAGCGTTAAGCTTTGAGCTTTCAGCTTTGAGCTTTTCGCTTGTTGCATAAAAAGCATTGTTATATAAATTCAATAATACTCTTCCGATATCTCTGTC
>JBPPMM010000592.1:0-2082 GCA_051306075.1 Chitinophagaceae bacterium | reverse complement strand
TCATAAATGGTTATTAACCTGCCCGGTAATATACAATTAACTAATATTCGTCACTAAACCACTTTAGAATTCTTGTACATATTTACTGCGTTAAATGCATTAGATATTTAACCCTGCCTTTACTTTGGCGTAGTTTCTTATTTTTGATAAATTCTTGATTACCCTTGTTCGCAATTTTATACAGTCGGGTATCAGATATTCTTATGAAAATATTTTTAAGCAAATACATAGCTCATGGCCAATTTGGGAAGCGGGGAAGTAGAAATGATTGATTTTTTTGAATTGACTCCGGACCTTGTTTGTATAGCAGGTAAAGATGGTTATTTCAGGAAAATAAATCCTGCCCTTATTAAAAAACTAGGCTATACCAGGGAAGAACTCTTTGCTAAGCCCATCTCATCTTTTATTCATCCGGATGATCTGCAAATGACCAGCCGGGAGCGAAAAAAATTATTGAAAGGCAGGGCACTGATAAATTTTCAAAATCGCTACGTTGCAAAAAATGGAAAAATTTCCTGGTTTGACTGGACATCAGTTTATTTACCGGATAAAGAAATTGTTTTTGCCATAGCAAAAGATGTGACAGAAAGAAAAAAGGTGGAGAAGGAAATTGAGGAAAAGTATAAAAGATTTAAAAGTTTAGCTACTCACTTTAAAGTAAGCCTGGAAAGGGATAAAAAATATCTGGCAATTGAATTGCACGAGGAACTCGCTCAACTGGCATCGGTGGTAAAAATGGATATGGATTGGATTAAGAATCATGAAAAGGATTTATCCTCATCCACAAAAAGCAGGCTCGATCATGCAATAATTATTTCCGATTTACTCATCAATACCATAAGAAGGATCTCATTTTCTATTAGTCCGGGCATGCTGGATGACCTGGGATTAAATGCAACACTGGACTGGCACTGTAAGGAGTTTTCACTTTTAACGGGTATCTCCTGCCAGTATATAATTAACTACGATGAGTCTGATTTGACAAGAGAGATCAAGCTTGATTTCTTCAGGGTTTGCCAGGAAGCTTTAACTAATATAATGTACCACGCCCAGGCAAAAAAAGTACAGATAAGGATTGAAGAAGCGGATGATCGGATCTGCCTTCTTATTATCGATAACGGAAAGGGTTTTGATGCATCAAAGCAAATGGACAAACCGGGTTTGAAAGGAATTCGTGAACGGGCTGCCTCCATTAACGGGGATCTCAATATAAAAAGCGCAAAAGGAAAAGGGACCCGGGTAAGTGTTTCTATAATCAAACCATCAGCAAAATCAGTTTTGTGGAGTAAAGTAAAAACCTGATATACCGGATATGGAAAAAAGAGAGCGGTTTAAATTGAAATAAAATAAGTAAGTTGTACAGAAAGCCTACTCCAAAATAAAATAATAAAATGAAACGCAGCACCTTTATAAAACATGCCGGGCTTGCAACTGCCGGCATCAGCATTTTAAATTTTCCGGTATTTGGTAAAAATGCACCTTCCAATAAGATTACGGTTGCTGTAATGGGTTTGAACGGCAGGGGGGCCTACCTTGCCGAAAGCTTTTCCAGATTAGAAAATGTTGAAGTAGCCTATCTCTGCGATGTGGAAGACGGGGCCATTGCTAACGGCATGAAGCCTTTTGCCGGTGCCAGCCGCAAACCTGTTTTAATAAAAGATATACGGGATCTCGTGAATAAAAAGGATTTTGATGCCCTGGTTATTGCGGCACCTGACCACTGGCATGCACCCGCGGCCATTTTAGGAGTTACTCATGGCAAGCATGTATATGTAGAAAAACCCTGCGGTCATAATCCCTTTGAAGGGGAATTACTGGTACAGGCTACGAAAAAGTATCCAAAGCAATTGATACAAATGGGTAGCCAGCGGCGTTCATTTCCAACATTGATAGAAGCGGCCAGGCAAGTGCAGGATGGTATTATAGGTAATGCTTATTATGGCAAAGCCTGGTATAATAACAACAGGAAATCAATAGGTATCGGAAAAAAAATTCCGGTGCCATCTACGCTTGATTTTGAATTGTGGCAGGGCCCGGCTCCACGAAAAGATTTTAAGGATAACCTGATTCATTATAACTGGC
>JBPPMM010000650.1:0-2391 GCA_051306075.1 Chitinophagaceae bacterium | reverse complement strand
ATTTTGAGGAAGTAAAAACAATTGTAAAGGATATTAAAGAAAACGAGCAAAAAATAAATCATCATGGCAAAAGAGCGGATGCAATCGTGAAAGGTATGCTGCAACATAGCCGTACAAGCACCGGCAAAAAGGAGCTAACTAATATCAATGCATTGGCCGAAGAATATTTGCGGTTGGCATATCATGGTCTGCGGGCAAAGGATAAATCATTCAATGCAACATTGAAAACGGATTTTGATGAAAGCGTTGGAAAAATAAATATCATTCCACAGGATATTGGAAGAGTGTTGTTGAATTTATACAACAATGCGTTTTATGCAGTTTGCTCCCCCACCTCCCAAGGGGGGATTAAGAACCCTAAAGTTGGACATGAACCTACAGTTTGGGTGAGTACAAGAAGGGTGAGTGACAAAGTTTTCATAACCGTAAAGGATAATGGGCCTGGCATTCCTCAAAAAGTAATCGATAAAATATTTCAACCCTTTTTTACTACTAAACCAACAGGCCAGGGAACTGGTTTGGGGTTATCATTAGCCTATGATATTGTGAAAGCACATGGTGGAGAGATTAGAATAGAAACGAAACTGGGGGAGGGAAGTGAGTTTATTGTCGATTTTGTTTCAAAATAAGAAAATGAAAAAGCTATTTTTTTTATGGTTACTCATACTGATTGTATGGCATAAGGCAATTGCTCAATACGATTATAGAGATAGCCTGAAACAACATCTTGCTTACGCAAAAGAAGATACTTCGAAAGTTGATTTACTTTATAACATTGCTGCATCCTATAAACAATTTTTTGGAGGATTCGAAAACAATGATTTTCAAAATAAACCTGATTCAGCAATCAGATATGTGCAAATAGCGCTGCAGCTTGCCTCAGGCATAGATTATCCTCAGGGAGAGGCATATGGACTTATGACTTTAGGTAAATTTAATGCCGATATTGGCAATTATAGCCAGTCAATAATTTTGTTATTTAAAGCATTGAATATTTATGAACGTCAAAATGATGAAGATGGCTTAGCTTCTATACACCAGATCCTGGCAGGAACTTATTTACATGGAGGTGAATATAAAAATGCCTTGCTGCATCAATTTATGGCAAAAGCACTCATAGAAAAGCAAGATCGTATAGGAACAATTATTTTCAAAGGTTATCGGTTGCTGCCTGTTGTCCTGGCTGGTATTGGGGAAACATATTTATATATAAATTCATTTGATTCTGCGGAACTGTATGCTCGAAAATCAATTAATCAAAAGTTGCTTATTAATGGTGCACAATGGACTTATCCTATTTACTTACTTGGGACAATTCAGGTAAAACAAGGAAAATTTAATGAAGCACTGAATAACTACCAAACAGCGTTCCGGCTCGCAGTAAAAAACCGAATCTTTAAAGACACACTGGATATTTACAACAGTATTGCAGATTTATATAAAAAAAAGGGTAATAGAGACTCAGCTATTTATTATGCTAAAGCAATAACTAATAAGTGGGATTCCATCTTGATGCCAGTGATTCTATTAACAGCTTCCACCACATTAGCAGAAGTTTATAAATTGGCTAATAAACCTGACAGCGCTTTAAAATATTTGGAATTAAGCCATACCTTAAAAGATAGTATTTACAGCCAGGAAAAACAAAGGGAATTTCAAAACGTCATCTTTAATGAGCAATTGAGAAACCAGCAGTTAGAGCAAAAGCAACGAGAACTGAGGAACAAAATTGTTATGTACTCATTAATAGCCGGCCTACTTGCTTTCCTCGTTATCGCTATACTTCTTTACAGAAATAATTTGCATAGGCAACATGCAAAACTGAAAATTGAGAAAGCTTATTCTGATCTTAAGTCCACCCAGGCCCAGCTCATCCAATCAGAAAAGATGGCTTCATTAGGAGAACTGACAGCAGGCATAGCCCATGAAATACAAAACCCGTTAAATTTTGTGAATAATTTTTCTGAGGTGAATTCGGAATTGATTGATGAATTAAGCGAAGAAGCGAATAAAGGAAATTTAAATGAAGTAAAAGAGATTGCAAAAGATATTAAGGAAAACGAACAAAAAATAAATCATCACGGCAAGCGGGCTGATGCAATTGTAAAAGGGATGCTGCAGCATAGTCGTACAAGATCGGGCAAAAAGGAACCAACGGATATCAATGCTTTGGCAGATGAATATTTGCGGTTAGCTTATCATGGCTTGCGGGCAAAGGATAAATCGTTTAATGCTATAATGAAAACTGATTTTGATGAAAGCGTTGAAAAAATAAGTATCATTCCGCAGGATATCGGAAGAGTGTTGTTGAATTTATACAACAATGCGTTTTATGCCGTATGCCCCCCTACCCCCCAAGGGGGGATTAAGAATCCTAAAGTTGGACATGAA
>JBPPMM010000585.1:0-12060 GCA_051306075.1 Chitinophagaceae bacterium | reverse complement strand
GGTTGCCACCCGTAATAAAAATGTTTTCTTTATTTTTTAATTGATCAAATGCTTCCAGGTATTTTTCTTTGACCCGGGTGAGGTTTTCATTGGTTTCATATAATTCGATAGAACTTCTTCCTTTATTGAGGCGCTTCATCCCAGTCTCGGGACTAATGTCTATGTACACATTTATGTCGGGCTGTAACAGTTCAGCGCATAAGGAGTTTGCTTCTATCACCCAATCCATCGACATATGCGTTCCATGGTAGGCGTAGGAAGAAAAATAATACCGGTCTGTTATTACGGTAAATCCTTCCTCCATTTTTTTTAGAAGGCCATTGGTTTTATTAAGTATATGATCCAGGCGGTCCGCTAAAAAAAGAGCAGCAATGGTTTTGTGATCGCCATCCATTTTATGATTGAATATTTTCCGGATGATGGCGCCGATGGGGCTATCCGTTGGTTCAAATGTTGTGTAAACCTTATGTCCTTTGTTTTCCAGGTAATCAGCGAGAAGTTTAACCTGGGTGCTTTTTCCACTTCCAGCCAAACCTTCTAAGGCTATAAATAAATTTTTATTCATCTTTTAAAAGTAAAGAATGGCATTTCATTTATATCCATTCTTTATCGCCAAAGATAGTGTGAAAAAAAGTTGCCGGTCGCCGGTTATCAGGCGATAGCATTGTCTCTTGCAATTCCTGGATGATATGGCGGCTATGCTCAATGTCCGTCTCATTTACAAACCCGGTAAAACCGCTGATGTCGGGAATAAATATGAGCCCTTTGTTGTTCATCTGTTTTATAAAGGTACCGTAAGCAACAGGCGGTATCCAATTTTTTCATGCAGGAAGAATTATGTAGTCCCGACCGTTCTTATTATCCCTAACTTTAAAGCAACAAAATCGTTTTTCGCTGATGTACCATAGAATAAAAAAAGATGTACACATCCTTCTGCATCCTGAGTTGGGCAATACAAGGTGGGACAGGTTGATTAACGGATTCATCATCGTGCTGATTATTCTGAATGTAACAGCCGTTATGCTGGAAACCGTTCCCTCCATACACGAACCCCATAAAGAATTCTTCAGAATATTTGACCTGGTTTCAGTTATTATATTTACGATAGAATATGTATTAAGAGTATGGAGTTGTAATCATGAAAGGCGGTTTCAGCACAGTTTTCACGGTCGCCTGCGATATATGTTTACTGCGGAAGCCCTGATTGACCTGCTGGCCATACTGCCATTTTATATTCACGTATTTGTAGGCCTGGATCTAAGAGTACTTCGAATTTTAAGGCTGCTTCGTTTTTTAAGATTGTTTAAGCTCACCGCTTATATGAAATCAGCCCAAATGGTACGAAACGTATTCACTAAAAGGGCAAGCGAGTTAAAGCTAAGCCTGGTGCTGATTGTATTTTTAACGATCATTGCTTCCTGCCTTGTTTATTTTGCTGAACACCTGGCTCAACCCGAAGTTTTTTCAAGTATTCCTGCTACTTTCTGGTGGGCAGTAATTACCGTTACCTCGGTAGGTTATGGTGATATGGTGCCTGTAACCACATTAGGTAAATTAATGACAGGGGTCATTACCTTGTCCGGTCTTGCAATTTTTGCATTACCCGCCGGAATTATCACCGCTGGTTTCCTGGAGGAAATGCGGAAAATAAAAAAACCAAACGGAGATGTTTGCCCTCATTGCGGTAAACGAATAGATCCACAGGAACACCATAACGGCCATTAAACTATAACTGAAAAATTACATGTGTGAGCAAGATTGCCTTTACTTGGCAGGTATGGCAGGTCTTACTTCTATTTTGCTGGGCAATGTTCGCGGATTCATGTTCAAAAGGTCCAATACCATTTGCCCGATATCTTCCGGCTGTATTTTCCATGCATCCGCATCATTGGGAATATGATCATTAAAATGTGTGGCTACTGAACCGGGCATGATGGTGGTGACTTTAACACCATATTTTCTCAGGTCGATCATAATGGCCTGGGTAAAACCAACAAGGCCAAATTTACTTGCATTATAAGCAGCTCCATTTTCAAAAAAATTAGTGCCCGCAAGGCTGGCAATGGTAATAATATAACCTTTGGATTCTTTTAAAGCCTCCACACTTGCCTTCACACTATAGAACACACCAGTAAGATTTGTATCAATGGTATCTTTCCACTCTTCTTCTGTTAAATTATCAATAGCTGCAAAATGTCCCACACCGGCATTGGCTACCACAACATCCAACTGGCCAAAATGATCCAGCACCGCTTTTACTGCTTTTTTTTCAGAGGCAAGAGAACTTACATCTGATTCCAAAGCAAGAAGGTTTGTGTTTTCTTTTCCCAATTCGTCTGCCGCCTGTTTTGCAGCACTAAGTTTTCTGCTGGTTATCGCTACTTTCATTCCGTTATCCAGTAGAATTTTGGCTATGCCAAATCCTATTCCTTTGCTTCCACCCGTTATATAGGCTACTTTATTTTTAAGATTATTCATAAGGATAAAGTTCGGTACTTCTGCTCTCTTTACCATAATAGTGGAGAAACAAAAATTTTACTTGTAAAACATTGCACCAATAATCAGCAGGAAAGAGAGGAAGCGGCAAATACAAAAACCTAAGAAAGGATAAAGAAATATTTATTCTAAAATAATTGAAGACCGTAATAACCCAGCATGGTAAATAATACACATCTTGTTATTACACCAATACAACACCAGGTCAGCAATTTTTTCATATTGGCATTCAATCCTGCGCCTACGGCAATACTTACCGGTGCTCCAACAGAAACGGTTCCTAAAAAACCTAAACCGATGATGCCATACTTATTCCAGATGCGGTGTATTACCGGATGTTTATTTTTCTTTTCATTTACCGGTTTGTTTTTATGAAGAAGGGTCCTGATCTTATCGCCAAAAAAAGCGGCAACAAAAACGCCGGTTAGACCACCTGCAACGGTAGCAAAAAAAATGGTCCAGGGAGAAAGACCAAATACAAATCCCATTGGAATGGCTGCATAAATTTCAAAAGTGGCAAGCCCGGCAACAGTAAGTATTTTTAAAAACATGGTTGGACAAGGAAAAAGTTATTGGTAAAAAGAGGTGAAAATAACAGAAAGATATTAAGAGGAGCAGATTATACTTGTTAATATTCAGGTATTATTTAAACACAGTTTGAATTCACTACCTGGTCAATACGGTAGATGCTTCATTTGTTGATTTTATAAAGCAGGCCCTGCATTTCCTGGTTATGGTTCTTTTGCTCTGCCCGGCTAAAGTTGTTTTGCGCAATATTTACAATAAACGGCATCATCATCATGCTGGTCGGCGCCGCAACCGCGGCATGCCCTTATTCCACGATGCGGTTTCATGGCCTGTGTCATTTCAACAGTAACAATGCCTGTTGGTACAGCGATAATACCAAATCCAAGGATCATGATTATTACTGATACAAGTTGTCCGGGAACTGTTTGTGGGGTAATATCTCCATAGCCGACGGTAGTCAACGTAACAATGGCCCAGTAAATACTTTTTGGAATACTGGTAAAACCATTTTGTTCTCCTTCTATCAGGTACATAAAAGAACCCAGGATGGTGACCAATGTGAGCACGGTAAAAATAAAGATGGTGATCTTTCTGCGGCTGGCCCGTAATGCCTGCATCAATACCCGGCTTTCACTTACATATTGTACCAGTTTGAGTACACGAAATACTCTTAGTATGCGCAAAAGACGAATTACCAGTAAATATTGTCCACCCGGATGAAAAAGACTGATATAAGTAGGGAGAATCGCCAGGAGATCTACCACCCCAAAAAAACTGGTGGCATATAGCCTGGGTTTGGTAACAGAAAGCATCCTTAAGATGTATTCCAGCGTGAATAAAATGGTGAACACCCATTCCGCATACAATAAATATTTTCCGTAAGCCGATTTTATAGCCTGCACACTGTCGAGCATAACGGCCATTACACTTAGCGCAATGCTCACAATTAAAATAATATCAAACCATTTGCCGCTGGGCGTATCCGCTTCAAATATGATCTCGTGAAGTTTCCTGCGCCAGGGCGACAATTTTTTTTCTGGTTTGGAATCGATCATGTTTATTTTTCCTGGTTCAGTGTTTTTGAGAAAAGGCCATAACCGAAGATAACCAGAACATCTCTGCTGGCAAAGCATAGTTTAGCAGCCATTTAATAATGCAACTATTTTAGTTTATATGGAGCAGGCAACACTTTGTTTTATACATTAAGGTTTTGTGGTCAGTACTGTGAATAATTCACGGCTCCGATTTCTTTAGCTCTCTTTCTGACAGATCCCGGGTAGTTGAACCATTGTTTGTTCAATAAATTATACTAAGGCCTGATAGTATTTTTAATAATGCTGTTTGAGATCATCGAATTAGGGATGATTATCTTTTCATTTTTTTCACTTTCAATAATAGTATCATGTAAGGTTATTTCTACAACTTTTCCTTTGTTGCCCTGGATCTCTATGATGTCGTTTATGATAAATGGTTTGTTGATAATTATAAAAATTCCGCTGACCATATTGCTGAGAACCTGCTGTGAAGCGAAGCCTATGATAATGGTAGAAGCCCCGGCACCTGCCAGCAAGGAGTGAGCAAAGTTTTTGGAAATAGGCAAAATAAGAAGTCCCCACCCAATGCCAAACAAATAGATGATGGCTATGATCATATGTTTCAGAAAAAGAAAACTGGTAAGATTGGTATTCTGTTCTTTGCTTCTTTTTATAATTTGTTTTTGAAAGTAACGGTTAACTATCCAGGCGGTAATAAATGTCAGCGATATGATCACTGCAAAAATCACCAGGGATTCCGTATCCAATAATAAATTACCCAGCCTTTTCATTTAGTATAGGGGTGTAATAAAAATTCACTTAGCTTACTTTTTTCGATCTGCGTTCAAACGCATCCAACCGCTGTGCAATATAACATTTCAATTATAACAATAATATTTTTTCCGGCGCAGCAGGGGAGTGAACAGCTGCCAGAATTTTTGCCAGAAAGAACAGTCAGGAAAATATTGCGCAGAGATCCTTCTGTTTTATCTGGCATCATTTTTTATCCATGAAAAGTGACATTATTTTTTCACTTAAAACATTGAGTTATGGATAAGATGGAATTAAAAGGAAACTGGAACGAATGGAAAGGAAAGCTTAAAAAAGAATACGGTGATTTAACGGATGATGATCTGAAATATGAAGAAGGCAAAGATGAAGAGTTTTGGGGCCGGGTTCAGAAAAAAACAGGAAAGGCCAAGGATGACCTGGTTAAATGGCTAAAAGGTTTAGGATAATCTATGATGCTTTCCCGGATGTTTAATTATTGTAGTATAATTGATCTCTAAAATGATTTAAAAATGGCCGGACTAGACATCAGGGTAGCACATCGTTTGCCACCGCAGCAAGCTCTGGAACGCATCCAGGGCTTGTTGCGGAATTTGCAGCAGGAACATAAGGATATGGTTAAAAATGTACATGAAAAATGGAATGGACAGGAAGGTGAATTTGATTTTACTGCGAGTGGATTTAATCTCTCCGGAAAAATAAAAGTGGAAGAAGATTCAGTTCATATATCAGGTCCTTTACCATTTGCTCTTTCATTCTTTAAAGGCAAAATCAGCCAGGCAATCAAAGAAAAAGCTGAGGAACTACTTAGGGAGTGATGATTTATGATACTGTAAAGGGTGTGATATATTTCAACACAAAATCTATATGGCGAATTTTTTCCCCACTATTTGTATTCATTTAAATTGAGTTTCTTCCGAAAAATATCATTTTATTTCAACCTTTCTTTTAATGCCGTTGTTATCAAAAATCTCTATAGATTCTAAATTAGCATCTCCATTGATAAATCTGCCGGATTGAGACAGGAAGGAAGAACCGAAATAAGCCTCCTGTTTTCTTTTAATCCCGTTTTTGAAAGTAATTACCGCAGCAGCATCATTGGGTTGAAAAGGAATACTGCTGACTTGTTTTTTTAATTCAAAAATTTTCATTGCTCCCCTGTTTTGCCCGGCAGCTAATAAGCATTTACCATTTGCACTTCTGAGCTTTACCAGGCTTTTCCCGTTACCGGGAATAAATATTCCGCTTTGTAAAATAGATAAGGGAATAAAAGATCCTTTGCCATCACCTTTTAAAAACAATCCATTGAAGGCATCATACCTGCCCACGGAAACTTCTGTTCCAAAATCATTTCCGTTAATAATTACATCCAGGTTGCCGTCACCATCAAAGTCTTCCACTACCATACCATTAATAGTAGAAAATTGTGCGGCAGCCGGCAACGGTATCATTGTAAATTTTCCGTTGCCCTCGTTTCTGATAAAGCTATTTCTGAAATTATTTCCTTCTAAAATCAGAGCTCCTTTTAAATCCTGTGCAGTCAACAACTCCTTCATGCCGGCCAGGGCATAGGGTTGATGGGTGGCGTATATTTTTCGCTTATAAATAATTTGTTCCAACAGGTCGTCCCTGTTTTGTGCGGGGAATTCTTTCATTTTTCCATCCTTATCCGGCAGGTATAAAGAAGGGATCATATCATAAACACCATTGCTGTCAAAATCTTTTCCATACAACCTCACCGGATATTTTTCACTGGCCCGGTAAAATGAATTGAGCCCCATGTTTCCAATAATAAAATCTATGTCGCCATCATTATCAAAATCGCCGGGAGCCAGGCTATTCCATAAACCAGATTGGTTGCTGATGCCTGTGGTACTGCTGCTGTTTGAAAAAACACCTTTGTTGTTTTTTAAAAACGTGACAGGCATCCATTCTCCGGCAAGCACAAGATCCGGCCACCCATCATTATCAAAGTCGGTCCATACTCCATCGCAAACCATACCTATATTAATTAAACTACCGGCAACTTCAGCAGTTACATCAGTAAATTTAATTTGCCCGTCCCTGGAATCGTTTCTATAAATAAAACTGGAAACGGGTTGAGGATATCGCCGGGGATTTACCCGCCCTGAAATAAAAAGATCTGTTTTTCCATCTTTATTATAATCAGCAGCACGAACACAAAATTTGCTGGTAAAATTGGCCGGTATCGCCGTTGAGTCCAGCGTAAAATTTCCTTTGCCGTCGTTTATATAAAAACGGTCGCGGTAGGCAGGATCATTGCTTTCATATTCATATCCGCCACCTGCAATAAAAAGATCGGGGTCATTGTCATTATCTGCATCAAACAATAAAACTCCCAGGTCATCACCTTTCTTTTTCTTAACCTCTTCATCCGGCAATAATGATTTTTGAATAAACCGCCCTTCTGCATTCTGAAAAAATAATTGGGCACTGTAAAAGGCAGAGCCACCAATAATAATATCATCAAAGCCATTTCTATCTATATCAGCAGAGGCAAGGGCTGGCCCATATTCTGAAAACTTATGTGGTAATAAGCGCTGAACATTAAAATCTATATAATCAAATTCTTCTTGCCGGTAGTGAATATTGACAGAATCAGTAATTTCCCTGAACAGGGCAGAGGATGCCAATCCGTTATCTGCAAAACTATAACTCATATTTGCATCCACTTCATTTACTGTTAACACCTGGCTGGCTTTTACATTTTGCAACAATTGCATTTTGCCGCCGGGCCACTTGATCAGCACCGTATCTATTAGTTGATTATTTCCCAAACCAAAATGCGCTATATTCTGGTTGGATGATAGATAGCCCCGGTATGGGCTATTCTCATACACCTGTTGTTTTCCATTATCATAATGCAGCTCAACCCAGGCTCCAAGCCCGTTTTTATTTAATGAATCGCCTTTAAAGTTTATTTGGAGGAAATGGTTGTTATTTTTTTTAGCATCGCCTGACCGGTTTCTGTAAAGTAGCGCTTTGTCGTTAATATTATTTATGATCATATCCAGGTCGCCATCATTATCAAAATCTGCAAAAGCAGCGCCATTTGAAAACGTTGGTAACATCAGTCCCCAATCTTTCGATACATTGGAAAAGGTAAGATCTCCATTGTTTTTAAATGCATAATTGTGAAGTTTGATCTGTGGTGCTCTTGTCAGAATTTCTTCATGTGACAACAGATTATTCGCCGTTACCTGGAATGCCATAAAATCATGATCCGTAATGTCCCGTGGATAACCATTTGTAACGATAATATCCCGCCATCCGTCATTATCAAAATCTATAACCAATGGTGTCCAGCTCCAGTCTGTTTCTGCTATGCCGGAATAAAAACCAATGTCGCTGAAAACCGGATCGCCTATTGAATCATTCTGATTGACACGTGGGCCCTGGTTCAATTGCAGCGTATTACGTACATACTGGTAAGCATATCCAAATTCATCACTGCTTTGATAGGTACGATAGCTATTTCCGTTCAGCATCATTTTTTTTCGGTAATTGTCTTCAGGATTCATGTCCAGTTCAATGACGTCGGCAAGTCCATCATTATTTATATCCACAACATCCTGGCCCATGGCATTAGCTGCTGCATGTTTAAAATACGATGTTGATTTATCAGTGAATGTTCCGTCTTGATTATTTATATACAGGATATTATTGGAGATAAAATCATTGGTTACGTATATGTCTTTCCAGCCATCTTTATTAATATCGGTGATTGTGCAGCCATGACCATAACCTTCTATCGTAATGCCGGCTACTTTTGATACATCGGAAAATACAGCATGTTTCAATGAATCGTTCCAGTCATTTCGATATAACCTGCCGGTGCTGGGAAAGGAACCGTCCTTAATAATGGTACGAAATTGACCGGGGTTATTATCCTGCATGATTTCGTTAACGGTAAGATACATATCCAGGTCATTGTCATTATCGTAATCAAAAAACGCAGCCATGGTGGAATGGGTTGTATCATTTAAACCATATTCAGCTGCCCTTTCTTCAAAATGAGGAACCCCATCCTTGCCTGCGCCCTTATTAATGTATAAAAGGTTCTGCCTTTGATCGGGATTTTTTGTCAACGTAGTACTAATATACATATCCATCCATCCATCATTATTTATATCTACTACCGCAATACCCCTGCTCCATCTTCCTTCACCTGTTACGCCTGCGGCATCGGTAACATCTTTGAATTTAAAATCGCCTTCATTCAGGTATAATTTGTTTGAAACTAAATTGCCTGTGAGATAAATATCCTGCAGGCCGTCGTTATTAAAATCAGCTATGCCGGCACCTCCGCCATTATATACATTTGGCATATCCAGCGGATTGATAGAATCATTTTCCGTGATCTGGTTATTGAAATCTATTCCGGAATGCGTGGAAGGCACCTCTTCAAGCAGGGTCTTATTGCCACAGGAAAAAAGCAGCATGAAAACTATGTTCAATAAGATAAGCCGTGAAATGAAATTTATTTGCCCCATTGTTGAGATGAAATGAAATATAAACTTACACAAAAAAGGTAGGGCTACGAGCCCTACCAAACCAAAATTGCTAAAAACTACTGCTTATCAAAAAACTAGTTATAACCGGGGTTTTGTTTTAATACTATTGTTCCGGTTGCATTTTCCAGATCAATCTGGCTTTGTGGTATTGGGAAAAATTCATTTGTTCCTTTTGTGAATTGAGCGGTAGGATTTACTGCAAAGAAAGACTTCTTCGTTTTTTCAACACTCTGGTAGGTGTTCAACACGTTCGCCATAAAGCCGGTACCATTGTCCCAACGGGACAGGTCAAAGAAGCGATGTCCTTCCATGGCCAGTTCCAGTCTTCTTTCAAATTGCACTGCTTTGCGTGCATAATCCTTACCACCCCCTGCAAAATTGCCTGCAGGGTATAAACCAATTTTATAATTATCGGCCGGTGTTACCTGTGGTGAATATTTAGAACTTGATGCACTATAAGTAGCATTTTTGTAAACCCAACCTGTTGGATCCGCTGCTCTGCCACGTACCATATTAACGTATTCCTGTGCTTTATCAAGGCTGCCAATTTCCACTTCACATTCTGCAGCCCATAAAATAATATCTGCAAAACGGATGAAAGTGTAATTGTTGGCATTGATCTGTGTTGCGCCCCAGAAGCTTGTTTCATTTGATGAATACGAACCGAACTGGCTTTTGGCATATACATTTTTTCTTGGGCTGAATACACCATTTACCTGCGGGTCACGGATCCATGCAATATTTTGAGGCCCCCAGTCAAGATATGGCATTCCGGGGCGACCGATTGTAAGATCTACCCTTGGATCTAAAGTTCCTGTGTAAATATTTGTAGAGTCACTTACTCCTGTGCCATTGTTCCAGGTATCCAATAATGGTAAGCCGGTTACAGCATCTGTTTTATATGCATTAGCCAGGTTAAAAGATGGATTATTAAATCCACAGCAACCGCCCGGTGCTCCCGGTCCGTTGGGAAAATTCAAAACGTCTCCAAAATTTCCATTTAATTCCGAACCATCATTCACTGATGTTTGAAATGCAAAAACAGATTCAGGGCCGTTTTTTGTCTGTGCATTAAAGTTATCCTGGAAATTCACAAGTGTATATTTTGCTCCTGCAGCTGTTACGCCATTAGCGATCAGGTTTTCCAATAATGGTTTCGCTTCTGCATATTTATCCTGGAACATATAGGCTTTGGCGAGATAAGCCATGGCAGCCCACTTGTTTGCTCTTCCTTTCTGAGGTTGAGTAGCCGGAAGATTATCAATGGCAAACTGGAAGTCGGCTTCAATTTTAGGCCAGATATTTATAAAATTTCCGGATGCATCAATATTGGGTACATTATAATTATTAGCATCGTAGGTAATTGTTTCGTCAACATAGATTGGATTGTTCCACATTTTTTTTGCATCAAAATGATAATGACCTCTTAAAAAACGGGATTCAGCTTCCATCACTTTTGCATCTGCAGCCGGAATATCTGTAGCTTTCGGCAAAAGTCTTAATACATCATTTGCCCGCTGAACACCACCATAAAGTATTTGCCATTTTATGGTCATATAAGTTGAAGTAGAAGTGGATTTTGACCAGGTAGCCAGCAATACCATCGGTGGCTGATCGCTTGGCGTTGATCCTTTGTAAGAGTCATCGGCCACGATACTTCCGTATACCCAATTGGAACCGGCAGCACCATAAGTAAATCCCTGTACGCTGTTGCCGGCAAGGCTAAGTCCCGAAGATCCATCAAGAAAGGAATAGGCACCAATTAATATGGCCTGTATTCCTGCCTTATTTGCCACATTCACTTCGCTCAACTGGCCCAGGGGTTTTTTGTCTAAAAACTTTTTGCTGCAAGCATAGGTTATAAAGGCGATGCCTAAGCAGCAAAACATTAAAATTTTATATTGTTGTTTTTTCATATCAAATTTTTTCAATTTTCAAAAATATTTTAGCCTGCATATCAGAAGGAAAGGTTAACACCTACCGTATATGCTTTTTGATTTGCGGGATAGGCGCCACCATCAACACCAAAATTGGTACTCGTTAATGTTGAGCCTGATAATTCCGGATCCAGTCCTGAATAACCGGTGATAGTAAACAAGTTTATTGCTTGTGTATATACTCTCAGTTTATCTATGCCAAATCGCTTAAGCAAATTCACAGGTAAATTATAACCCAGGGTAAGAGCCCTGCATCTCAGGAATGATCCGTCTTCCAGGTAGTAGGAATTAAACTGTGTTGAATTACTGAAGTTAGCGGAACGCTCAAGGCGGGGCACTTTAGCATTTGGGCGATCAGGTGTCCATGAATTATAAACGGCGTCTTTACTGATGGCTACATCAAATACCTGGGGAAAATCTATTGAGGATCGAACATTATTAATTACATCGTTGCCTACTGAGGCGTACATAAACATGGAAATATCAAAACCTTTATAATTTGCTCCCAGGTTCAGGCCTGCTGTAAAGTCCGGGTTAGGATTTCCAAAATGCGTTCTGTCTCCTGAATTGATTACTTTATCACCATTCACATCAGCGAATTTATGGCGACCTGGTGCGGCTGATTCCTGTGTTGGTGAACCACTGATATCTGCTGCGCTTTGGAACAAACCAATTTGTTTATATCCAAAAAATGAACCGATAGGATGTCCGGGCTGCAATCTGGAGTTACCGTAGTCAATA
>JBPPMM010000560.1:0-5041 GCA_051306075.1 Chitinophagaceae bacterium | reverse complement strand
TAGCCGAAACTCCGGCGGCAGAAGAAAAATTGGAAGAAAAAGAAAAACCTGCCCGTAGCGAAACTCCGAAAAAAGGACCCGAAGAAAAAGAAGAAAAAAAGAAGGCAAAAGAAACGGAAGAACTCCCTGAAATAAAAGAGGAGTCTGTAACCGAAGATGATGCTGCTGTCATTACAAATATTAAGGCGGAAAAAATTGAGGGCCCCAGGATCCTGGGAAAAATCGATTTGCCTGTTAGCAATGATACAAGGCCGGTTAAAGATGAGCGTCGCAAACGCAAACGCATTCCTATAGAGAAAAAAGAAGTAAGACCTGATACCAACCAGAACCAGAGCCGCGGTGGCGACAGAAGACCGGGCGGAGGACCAGGCGGCGGATTTAACCGCGGGGGTGCAGACCAGCGTGGAAGAACAGGAAGCTCAGGCGGCGGTGCTCGCAGACCAATCGTTCGAAGAGAAGATAAACTGATAGATGAAAAAGCGATCCAGGAAAAGATCAGGGAAACGCAGGCCAAACTATCCGGTGGCGGTGGTAAGGGAAAAGGATCGAAAGCAAAAATTCGCCGTGAAAAAAGACAAGGTCTTGCGGATGCCATGGGCGAAACAACAAGCGATAATAAATTGCAGGTAACAGAATTTATCAGTGTTAGTGAACTCGCAAACCTGATGGATGTAAGTTTTGCTGAGGTGATCAGCAAGTGTATGAGCCTGGGCATCATGGTTTCAATTAACCAGCGTTTGGATGCCGAGGTGATAGAATTGGTGTCCAGTGAATTTGGTTTCGACGTGGAGTTTATCAACATGGAGAGACAAATGGAGATGGAGGAAGAAGAAGAGGAAGATGATGATGAAAATGAATTGCAACACCGGTCTCCAATTGTAACTATAATGGGTCACGTTGACCATGGTAAAACCTCACTTCTCGATTATATCAGGAGTGCTAATGTGGTAGCGGGAGAGGCTGGCGGTATTACACAGCATATCGGAGCCTACCAGGTAGAGCTTGCCAGTGGAAAAGAAATCACTTTTTTGGATACTCCCGGTCACGAAGCATTTACGGCCATGAGGGCAAGGGGAGCAAAAGTTACTGATATCGCTGTTATTGTAATTGCTGCTGACGATGCGGTGATGCCACAGACCCGTGAGGCAATCAGTCATGCGCAGGCGGCCAATGTTCCTATGATTTTTGCTATAAATAAAGTAGATAAAGATGGAGCTAATCCCACTAAAATATATGAGCAACTTTCTCAAATGAATATTTTAGTGGAGGAGTGGGGTGGAAAATTCCAAAACCAGGAAATTGCTGCCAAGAGCGGATTAAACATAGATAAGCTACTGGAGAAAATTTTGCTGGAAGCCGAGTTATTGGATCTGAAAGCGAATCCGGAACGTGAAGCAACCGGGACAATTATTGAAGCAACGTTGGACAAGGGACGTGGTTATGTAGCTACTTTATTAGTAGAAAATGGAACATTAAATTCAGGCGACCTGGTAGTGAGTGGTCAGTACTATGGACGTGTGAAGGCTATGTTCAACGAAAGAAATAAAAAAGAAGAAGCAGCCGGGCCCTCAGCACCTGCTGTAATATTAGGTTTAAACGGAGCTCCGCAGGCGGGTGAAAAATTTAAAGTGTATGAAGATGAATCAGAAGCGAAAGGAATAGCAAACCGTCGTGCACAGATATTAAGAGAGCAGGGCATGCGGGCCAAGAAACATATTACACTTGATGAGATCGGACGTCGCCTTGCGCTTGGTAATTTCAAAGAATTAAAAATTATTATTAAAGGTGATGTGGATGGATCTGTGGAAGCCTTGAGTGATTCATTACAGAAACTATCTACACCTGAAATTTTAGTCAGTGTTATTCATAAAGGAGTGGGCCAGATAAACGAAAGTGATATTGTGCTGGCAGAAGCTTCGGATGCGATTGTAATTGCCTTTAATGTTCGTCCTTCACTACAGGCTTCAAAACTGGCTGAAAATGCGGGTATAGAAATTAAGATGTATTCCATTATTTACAATGCTATTGAAGAAGTGAAGAGTGCGATGGAAGGTATGCTTGAGCCCACAATCCAGGAAAAGATAATTGCTAACGTAGAAATAAGAGAGGTGTTTAAGTTTGACAAAGCTACGGTGGCCGGATGTTATGTACGGGATGGCCGAATGAAACGTGATTCAAAAGTCAGGCTGATACGTGATGGTATTGTTATCTATCCTACGGCTGAAGGTGCCAGTGCGGAATTAGGCTCACTAAAACGTTTTAAAGACGACGTGAAAGAAGTGATCTCTAATATGGAATGCGGTCTGACTATAAAAAATTACAGCGATATCAAAGTGGGAGACGTGGTGGAAGCGTATGAGCAGGAAGAAGTAAAACGAACTCTGTAAAAGCCGGGCAGACAATGTGTAAAATGCATTAGAAAAACCCGGCTGGTTGATTGAATACAAAAAACCAGGATGGCCCCGACGCTCACAGCCGAAACTTTTGTTAAATACCATTCAATATTATTACCAACTTGGCTGCTAAAACTACTTTTGAGATCATGGATTTAATAAAAAGAATATTACCGGCCTTTCTCCTTTTGTTTGCCGGAATTTTTGCAGCGCAGGGCCAGCCAAGAAAAATAGTGGCAGATAAGATCATTGCTGTTGTTGGCGACAGGATCATACTTCAATCCGATATTAAAAACTCAATAGAAGATGCTACCCGACAGGGAAGCACCGTTCCTGAAGGTGCTGAATGTATGCTGATGGAACAGGCTTTAATTTCAAAAGTAATGATGCTGCAGGCTGAAAAGGATTCACTGCCGGTAACGGATGAGGATGTTGAAGCTGAGTTGGATCAGCGGGTTCGTCATTTTATTAACCAGGTGGGTAGCCAGCAGGCATTGGAGGAATATGCAGGCAAGACAGTTTACCAGATCAAGGACGATGCAAGAGAGTCCGTAAAAGAAAGTAAGCTGGCTGCGGCTATGCAACAAAAAATAGTAAGCAGCGTAAGGATCACTCCAACTGAAGTAAAAGCTTTCTTTGACCGTATTCCAAAAGATAGTCTTCCATTTTTTGAATCTGAGCTGGAAGTAGGCCAGATAACTATTATCCCAAAGGCGTCAAGAGACCTGGAACAATACGTGGTTTCTGAAATGAATAATTACAAAAGACAGATTGAAACCAAGGTGGCCACTTTTGAGCAATTAGCTCAGCGTTATTCTGAAGATCCCGGAAGTAAGGATCGTGGTGGACGCTACCAGATAAACCGCAATGAAAAAACCTGGGATCCCGCTTTTCTCTCTGCTTCATTTCGGTTAAAGAATGGCGAAATTTCAGCTCCGGTAAAATCGGAAAAATTTGGATACTTCCTGATTCAGATGGTAGAGAGAAGAGGTGATGATGCTGACGTGCGTTTGATACTGAGAAGTCCGCCGGTTACAGAAGCTGAAATAAACAATGCCAAAGGTAGACTGGATACTGTACGTTCCAAGATCATAGCAGGTACCCTGGGTTTTAATGAAGCGGCCACCAAATACAGCGATGACGAGGCTGCAAAATATTCTGGTCCCTTTCTTCTTAACCGAGACGGTTCACCCTATGTTACTATTGATCAGATGGACAAGGATATGGTTGCTTCACTGAGAACAATGAAAGTGGGCGAAATTTCAAACCCGGTTGCCTTTACTTCAGACCAGGGGAAAAAAGGTGTTAGGATCGTTTTTTTAAAGTCAAGATCGGAACCTCATCGTATGAACATGAATGATGATTACAGCAAAATATCGCAAGCAGCTTTGGAAGAAAAAAAGGCCCAGGTGCTGGATAAGTGGATAAAAACAAAAATGCCATCATACTATATAATGGTTGATGATATTGCAAAACAAGAGTGTCCTAAGTTGCAGGAATTAGCAAGTCCGGAAGTAAAAGCATTTTAATAAGCGTCTGCTTGTTCATTTTAATAGCCAGTTCCGTTTTGGAAGTGGCTTTTTATTTTTTACAATCCTATCAACTTTATTACGGGATAAAACACTGCCGTCATTACCTTACCTTTGCGCCTTCTTTAAATGCATCCATGAGTGACCCGATCAAACACGAATGCGGTTTAGCATTCATCCGGTTAAGAAAATCTTTTTCGTATTATCAGCAACAATATGGCACCGTTTTATGGGGGTTGAGTAAGCTCTATCTCCTGATGGAAAAGCAACACAACCGCGGTCAGGATGGTGCAGGCATAGCCACAGTTAAGCTAAATGTAGAATCGGGTTATCCGTTCATGCATCGTATGCGCAGTAATGCTAAACAGGCTATTGCCGATATTTTTCAGCAGGTAAGTAACGAAATAGAAGAACTGGAAAAATATCACCCCGGCATAAAAAATCACCCGGGCCTGATGAAAGGCCATGTAAGTTTTTTAGGTGAGTTATTGCTGGGTCATCTTCGCTATGGCACGCAGGGAAAAAATAAACTGGAATACTGCCATCCTTTTATCAACAGAGATACCATCCCGGCCCGAAACCTGGCTATGGCCGGAAACTTTAACCTTGTCAATACCGATGAACTGTTTTCATTGATAGGTAAAGAACCGGGCGAACAAATGCGCTTTAGCGACCTGGCGGCTATGATAGAAGTGGTGCATGGATTTTTATGTAAAGCCGATGAAGCAGATCCGCAGGGTTGTGATATTAAAGAAGTATTGAAAAAATCAGTTTCCCTTTTCGATGGTGGATTTCATGTAGCCGGTTTAACGGGTAATGGAACCGGCTTTGTATTTCGGGATGCACATGGTATCCGTCCTTCTTATTATTATGTCAATGAAGAGGTGATAGTGGCCGCATCAGAAAGAGCCGCTATACGTACTACTTTCAACGTTGGAGAAAATGAAGTAAAAGAACTGATGCCGGGGCATGCTTTGATAGTTTATGAAAATGGCAGCTACGAAATAGCACAGATACTGGAACCCAAAGAAAGAAAAGCCTGCAGCTTTGAACGAATTTATTTTTCAAGGGGCAGTGATGAGAAAATTTACAAAGAACGAAAAGCGCTGGGATATAATT
>JBPPMM010000465.1:0-20479 GCA_051306075.1 Chitinophagaceae bacterium | reverse complement strand
CCATAAGTTCTGGGATGATGTTTTACATCTACCTGTGTAATGTTAGCACCCTGCATTTTTGCAAGCACGGGGATAAACCGGTGCAATTCTCCATAAATGCCCAGGTCTTCAGCTATTTCATGTTTGAAAATTTTTAACGTACATCCATAATCTTTGATATAAACACCCGTTACCTGGCGAATAATAGAATTGGCGATTTTTGAAGGAATTTTTCTCAGGAAAAAACCGTCCTGCCTTTTGTTTCGATTGCCAGCAACTACATCCCAATCCTCCTCTTTCAGTTTTTTCAGCATGAAGGGAATATCGGAAGGATCATTTTGAAGATCTCCATCCAGCAAAGCTATATAGGTGCCGGAAGCATAATCAATTCCTGCTGTCATGGCTGTACTTTGCCCATAATTCCTTCTAAGTTCCACCAACACCATCCGTTCATCAGCATATTTTTTTATTTCGTTCTGAGTTCCATCGGTTGATCCATCATCTACAAAGACCACTTCATAATTAATTCCCTCCAATGCATTCCTGATCGCTACTGTCAAGGGCTTTATATTATCTTTTTCATTCAGAACAGTAATGACAACAGATAGTTCCTTCATAATCGAATCTTTCAAAGTAATTCTAAATGTATATTCTTATAAATCCGGGTAAGGAGTACGCTTTGCACGGTAATGTTCTTGTTGTTGTTTAATGGAAAGACGTATCGATTCTGGCAGGCTAAAGTAAGTTAATAATGCCAAAGGAAAATAGCCGGTAGATTTTCCAACTTGAATTGAAAGGAAATTTTAAAAAGGACTTTCAGGATATGCTCAGATAAGACCGGCCAGTTCAAGGCTTTTCTTTTTCAACTTTCTTATTTCTACATCTTCAATAACCGGATCGGGAGTCAGTATCAGGGAAGTGTTATTTTCCTTCCACCAATTATTTTCTTTTAATTCACGGAATGAAATAACGCCTACAAGGTATTTCCTTTCTTCCTGTGCATGCCATTCTTCCAGCCATTCAAAGTGTTCCCTGGGAATGAATTTAAGGTCATCAAAACTTACATAGACCCGAAGAAAAAAATCCCGGCTTAGCTCATGAGGTTTATGATGGTACAGTTTTTTATATTCATATTTGTATTGATATCGTAATGCTGAAATGTCGCTGAGAACAGCCGAAGCGGTGGGAAAACTGCCGGCTCCTTTCCCATAAAAAAATTGCTTATCCGCAAAACCACTTTCTATTACCACACCATTGTATTCATTTTTTACAAAGGAAAGGTGGTCATCTTGTTTAACAAACTGGGGTAAAACAAATGCAGCCACTTTGCCATTTTGGAGTTTTTTGGCCTGGGCCACTAATTTAATCTGCTGATTTTTTTCTAAAGCAACAAGGGCATCACTTTCCCTGATATTTTGAATGCCGTTGAATAAAATGTCAGAAGGCTTTTCTACAATACCGTATGCATGCGTTAGCAGAAAGGTCCATTTATTTACTGCATCAAACCCTTCCACATCTAGCTTGGGATTACTTTCAGCAAAACCTGATTGTTGGGCCAGCATAAGGGCCTTTTTAAAATCAAGACCTTCTTCAAACATTTTAGTCAAAATAAAATTGGTGGATCCGTTTACTATTGCTTTTATGGAATGTAACAGATCGTTGTCATAATACTCTTCTAGATTTCTAATGACAGGAATAGAAGCACAGGCCGCTGATTCATATAAAAAAGATTGCCCGGTCTGTTCTTGTAGTTGCAGTAAGGCGGGCAAATGCTCAGCAATCATTTTTTTGCTGGCACTTACTACGTTTTTTCCATTTCTCAATGCAGTAGTAACAATCAGGTAGGCTGCATCTGCATCATCAATTACTTCCACAATCACATTTATTTCAGGGTCGTTAAGCAATAAATCTTTATCAGTTGTAAAAAGTGATTCAGGGGCATTGCGTTCCTTTTGCGGATTTTTTATACATACTTTTTTTAACTCCGCATTTAACGAAGGAGTTTGTTTAAGTACCTTATACAGGCCTTCACCCACAACTCCAAAACCAAATAAACCTATGATTAATTGCTTATGTGTTTCCATCTTTATTCTTTTTCGGTTCAATTTTTTTTTATCAAAAAGGATTGCTGTCGAAGGTGTAATATCAATTACGTTTTCTGAATCTGTTGAATTTACTCGTTGACTACTTTTAAATGAAGGGATGATTTGTCTGCAATAAATTTATTTAATGCCTTTTCAATTTTTTCATATTCCAACAAAAATCCATCATGGCCAAAATCGCTTGCTATATCGAGTAAATCCGCTCCGCGGATCATTTTTTGCAGGTACTTCTGTTCTTCAATCGGGTAAAGCATATCTGATCTTATTCCTATTACCAATGTTTTTGCTGTAATTTTTTTTAATGCCATTTCTACGCCGCCTCTTTTCCAACCCACATCATGACTATCCATACTCTGGCTCAGTCGATAATAGCATAGTGCGTTAAAGCGATTCACTAATTTCAAACCCTGGTAGCGCTGGTAATTGTCTGAAGCATATAGTACCTCATTTGTTAATGATACAAAAGATTTATCTCTGGCTTGAGTGATATCATATCCATTATAGTGTCGGTAGGATAATAAGGCGATGGCCCGTGCTGCAGCCAGTCCCTTTTGCCCGGCGTCAGGTCGTCGGTCCAGCCAGGTGCTGTCTGCTTCTATTGCCATACGTTGGGAGGCATTAAAGGCAATGGCCCATGGAGATAAAATGGCATTAGTAGCGATAGGGACAATGTGTTCAAATAATTCCGGTTCTTCAATAGCCCATTCCAGCAACTGCATGCCCCCGGTACTTCCTCCTAATGCAATAAAGATTTTCTTTATGCCCAGGTGATCTTTTAATTGCTGGTAAGTTTTGATCATATCACGAATGGTAAATAATGGAAAATCGTGATAATAAGGTTCACCCGTGCCAGGATTCTGGCTCAATGGAGAAATACTGCCGTATGGGCTGCCAGGTTTATTTACGCAAATGATAAAATACTTTGCCGGATCAAAGAACTTACCATCACCCGACAGGCCGGGCCACCATTCTAATGGGTTGCTATTGGCCGTGAGTGCATGAAAGATCCAAACTACATTCGTTTTATCGGCATTCAATTTTCCCAGCGTTGTATAAGCCAGGTGGTAACCCTGAAGGGTTACACCTGACTCTAATCTAAATGGATGATCGAATTTAAAAATGGAGATCATTTTATGCTACTAATTCTTTTGAGAATACTTTTTCAAATGCCTGGTCAAAATCTGCTTTGATATCATCAATATGTTCTATACCTGCACTGATGCGGACCAGGTTGGGTAAAACGCCGGAGGCTTTTTGTTCTGCTTCACTTAATTGTTCATGTGTGGTAGATGCAGGATGGATGGCAAGGGATTTTGCATCACCTACATTGGCCAGGTGGCTGATAAGTTGCAACGAGTCAATAAATTTCTTACCATTTTCGATTCCTCCTTTAATGCCAAAATTCAAGATACCGCCAAAGCCATTTTTCAGATATTTTTTGGCTAATTCATTATAAGGGCTGCTCTTTAAACCAGGGTACCAAACATATTCTACCTGCGGATGTTGCTCCAGCCATGTTGCCAATGTCAATGCATTTTGAACATGCCGTTCAACTCTTAATGATAATGTTTCAAGACCTTGCAAAAGGAGAAAAGAATTAAACGGACTTAAGGAAGGTCCAAAATCACGAAGACCTTCTACCCGGGCCCTTATTGCAAAAGCAATATTCGGAAGACCTAGTGGATTGCCTTCACCAAAAACATCCCAGAATTTTAACCCATGATAACCCTCGGATGGCTCAGTGAATTGAGGGAATTTTCCATTTGCCCAATTGTAATTTCCTCCATCAACTATTACTCCTCCTATGCTGGTTCCATGGCCTCCAATCCATTTGGTGGCGGAGTCTACTACTATATTAGCTCCAAGTTCTAAAGGACGAATTAAATAACCGCCAGCGCCGAATGTGTTATCTACTATCAGCGGCAGATCATATTCCTTTGCAAGGGCGGCAAATTTTTCAAAATCCGGAATGTTGAGCCGGGGATTGCCAATACTTTCCAGGTAGATGGCTTTTGTGTTTTTATCGATCAGGGGAACAAAAGATTCAGCATCGTCTCCCTGCGCAAACCGGGCTTCAATTCCCAATCGCTTAAATGAAACTTTAAATTGATTATAAGTGCCTCCATAAAGAAAAGGGGTGCTTATGAAATTATCACCAGACTGCAGAATATTTGTCAGTGCAAGGAATTGTGCTGCCTGTCCGGAAGCTGTTGCTAAAGCCGCTACACCTCCCTCAAGGGCTGCCATACGTTGTTCAAAAACATCCGTCGTCGGATTCATTATCCTTGTATAAATATTTCCAAATTCACGCAAACCAAAAAGATTGGCCGCACTTTCTGTACTGCTAAAGCCATAGGATGTTGTTTGGTAAATGGGCACAGCTCTTGATTTTGTGGTGGGATCAATTTGCTGGCCTGCATGGAGTTGCAGGGTTTCGAAATGAAGATTGTTGCTCATGATTTTTATTATTTAGTGTTTTTTAAACAAGCGGTCAGGAGGTTCATGGGTACAGATATTGGTGATTTAACCTGAATATTGATTTCTCAACTTTTTTCAAAAAGGACAAAAATTATTGATCTATAAAATTGAAAGTATTTACAGGCGACTTTAAAAGTAAAAACCTTTAAAAACTTCCGATGATGTTATTGTTTTCTTTTCCAGGCAGAATGGAGATAGAGCACGAAAAAAGCTCATCCTTAAAATCAGATGAGCCTATAATATGTTAACGCAGATATTTAGAGCTTTGAATCTGACTTATCGTTCCGCCGGGCGGATGGAATTGGCACCTTGCAATAAATTGGTTTTTATTTATTGCAGGTTGTCAAGGCATCAGTGGGCCATTACCCTCCGCCTTTCTAGATAAGTTTCCCAAAATTTATTCGGGTTGCAAAGAACTAGGGCAAAGATAAAGGGCAACCTTTAAGTTAACCAAATTTTTTTCGGGTATTGAAAATAAAAAGAGGTCGCTTTTTGAGCAACCTCTTTCTATATAATTTAACTAAAATTACTACTTATTGTAATTGTGTTGCAGTAGATGCAGTAGTCTCAATTACTTTAGTTCCTGTATAATGTACGGGTTTAATTTTTGAGGTTTTTGCACTTTTTGATTTTGATTTTGCCACTTCTTTCTTTTGAGTCTTTTCCATATCTTCTGTTGCAGTTGCATCATCAGATGATAAAAATGCTATGGCAGGATCTTCATTATTATATTTACAACCGATGCATACATTTAACACATTTGCATCTTTATCGTAGATCAGAACACCTTCAGGTAATTCTTTGCTTGCTTTAGCATTTTTTGCAGTTTTGCTGTCCTTGCTATCCATATCAGAAGATACTTCATCTTCTCCTAATTTTTGAGCAGGGATTTTGTAAGTAGCTGGCGATTTTCTTAAGGTAGCTTTTATCTTACCCTGAGGTAAACCTTCAATCCATACGATACCTTTATTAGAAGGATCCAACATTACATTTACTGTAGCAGATGCTCCTTCCCTATTGGTCAACTGGTACGCTCCAACAACCGGAAATATTTTTTCAGTGGTCAGTGCCTCTGGCATCGGCTGCATTTTATAAGTATCAGCACTCCAGTTATTATATTTATCATTATTGACTGGCTTTTCTGTTGTAGCGGGTTGCACAGGAACTGGCTCGGTAGTTTCAACAGGTACTTGTTGTTCAGTAGGGGCTTTCGGCACAGTATCAGTCTGGGCGTTTACGGCAGCAGAGAACATGATTAATACTGCACTGGTGATAATTGCGAATTTTTTCATGATATTTTAATTTAAAAGTTTTATACTTTGTTTCAGCCACATTTAGTTAAATATTGTGCCAGAAATGATTTTTGGGGAAAAAACCCGCAAAAAACTTCGATTTACTGGTGGGGATCATCCGACAAGCCCCTCATTTTATAATATTTCCCTTATTAGTGTATTGATTTATAACTTTTAGCACCTATGCTTGTTTTATCTTCGCTACCCCTTTTTTAAAAACCTTAACAGAATTCTGAAAGAAATGGAGAAACCGAGAGAAGATGTAATTGATGTGTTTGGCGCAAGAGAGCACAATCTGAAAAACATAGATATTTCCATTCCTAAAAATAAGCTGGTAGTTATAACCGGTATAAGTGGGAGTGGTAAATCATCTCTGGCCTTTGATACCATTTATTCCGAGGGTCAGCGTCGGTATATGGAAACCTTTGGAGCTTATGCCCGGCAATTTATCGGAGATATGGAGCGACCGGATGTTGATAAAATCACAGGGTTATCTCCCGTTATATCCATTGAACAAAAGACCACTAATAAGAATCCAAGATCTACAGTAGGAACTATTACCGAAGTATATGATTTTTTACGTTTACTATATGCAAGAGTAGGAGAGCCTTATTCTTATAATACGGGTAAGAAGATGGTGAAGTGGAGCGAAGAAGAAATTGTAGAAAATGTTTTTACAAGATTTTATGGAAAAAAAATCAGCCTGCTTGCGCCGTTGGTGAGGGGTAGAAAAGGACATTACCGGGAACTGTTTGAAGAAATAAGAAAGAAGGGTTATTTAAAAGTAAGAGTGGATGGTGAAATAAAAGACATAGTTCCAAAAATGCAGGTTGACCGTTATAAAATTCATGATATTGAATTAGTGGTTGACAGGCTGGAGGTAAATGAAGAATTGAAAGTGCGGTTGAGCCAAAGTGTACAGCAAGCATTGAAGTTGGGAAAAGATCTCCTGTTTGTTTCGCCTGCTGTAAATCCTTCTAAAGCCAGGCAATCCGCATCAGGAAGTAAAAAATTATTTGAAGCGGAAGAATCTCTTCAAAAAAATTCTTCAGACCAGGGCGAAGCTTCCTATTCTAAATTACTGATGTGTGAAGACACTGGCATAAGTTATGAAGAGCCCTCTCCTAATGCATTTTCCTTTAATTCTCCCTATGGAGCTTGTTCTGTTTGCAGGGGATTGGGCACTACTTTTCATATTAATATGGAGGCTATCATTCCTGATCCGGCAATCAGCATAGGTGATGGTGGCATTGCGCCTTTGGGTGGCGAAAGAGAAGCTTTTGTTTATAAGCAGGCGCAGGAAGTAGCAAAGAAAAATAAAATTTCATTAACAAAACCTATTAAGGATATTCCGGCAAAGGCATTGAATATTTTATTATATGGCAACGAGGAAGGAGTAGAAACTGAAATTGATTTTGAAAATTTGAATGATGAACGCCAGGATACTTATGAAGGCATAGTAAACATGCTGAACCGCTGGTTTAATAATGGTCACCGTGAAGAATTAAGAAATTGGGCGGAAGGATATATGCAACTAAAACCTTGTGAAAGTTGTGGCGGGGCCCGGTTAAAAAAAGAAAGTCTTTGGTTTAAAGTAGCCGGGAGAAATATTGCCGAGCTGAGCAATATGAATCTTGATAACCTGGCGGCCTGGTTAGACGGTATTGAACTTCGAATTTCAAATAAACAAAAGATTATAGGTAAAGATGTTTTAAAGGAAATCAGGGAACGACTTCAATTTTTGCTCGATGTGGGATTGACTTATTTAACTCTTAGCCGTAGTTCTAAAACACTGAGCGGTGGAGAATCGCAGCGAATTCGCCTCGCCACCCAGATTGGGTCTCAATTGCAGGGCATTACTTATGTGTTGGACGAACCTTCCATCGGCTTGCACCAACGCGATAATCACAGGTTGATTGACGCATTAAAAAACTTGCGTGATTTAGGTAACAGCATATTGGTGGTTGAGCATGATAAAGACATTATGCTTGCTGCCGATCATCTTATTGACATTGGTCCTAAGGCTGGACACCATGGCGGCAAAATAGTAGCACAAGGTGATCCTAAAAGCCTTTTAAAATTAGATACACTCACTTCGGGCTATCTGAACGGGCATTTAAAAATCGCAGTTCCGTTAGAAAGAAGAAAAGGAAACGGTAAATTTTTAGAATTAAAAGGTGCTAAAGGAAATAATCTGCAGAATGTAAATGCAAAATTTCCACTCGGAAAATTGATCGTTGTTACCGGGGTAAGCGGAAGCGGTAAGTCAACACTTATAAATGAAACATTATATCCTATTCTTTCGCAACATGCGTATGGTTCCAAAGGAACGCCATTAGAATATAAATCAGTAAAGGGATTGGAGAATATAGATAAGGTGGTAGAGATCGATCAATCGCCAATCGGCCGAACACCCCGGAGCAACCCGGCCACCTATTGCGGTTTTTTTACGGAAATAAGAACCTTGTTTGCGTCAATACCTGAAGCAAAAATAAGGGGCTATACTGCCGGACGTTTTTCCTTCAATGTAAAAAGCGGTCGGTGCGAGGTTTGTGAAGGAGGAGGCATGAGGGTTATTGAAATGAATTTTTTGCCTGATGTATATGTCCACTGCGAAAAGTGTAACGGGAAAAGATATAACAGGGAAACTCTGGAAATAAGGTATAAAGGAAAATCAATATCAGATGTTTTGGAAATGACAGTAGAGGAAGCCGTTGAATTTTTCCAGGCGGTCCCTTATATCTATCGAAAAATAAAAATGCTGGAAGAAGTGGGGCTTGGGTATATTACTCTGGGCCAGTCAGCCGTAACCCTTAGTGGAGGTGAGGCTCAGCGGGTAAAACTTTCAACCGAGCTTTCAAAGAGGGATACGGGAAAAACATTTTATATATTGGATGAACCTACCACGGGATTACATTTTGAAGATATCAGGCATTTGCTTGATGTATTATACAAATTAGTAGACCGGGGTAATACGGTTTTGGTAATAGAACATAATATGGATGTGATCAAAGTGGCGGATCATATTATTGATATAGGACCCGAAGGAGGTGACGGAGGAGGAAAAATATTATTTGAAGGCACTCCGGAAGAACTTATTAATAATAAGGAAAGTTATACTGCTCAATTTTTACAAATGGAATTAGATTGATAATCGATGGGGCAATATAACTTTATATGAAAATGTAAAATAATTGAAATGAAAGTGTAAAAAAAGAAGGTCTCTGCAAAGCAGGGACCTTCTTTTTAGGAATATTTATCCTATTAATATCTGAGATTGAGAGAGCCTCCTCCATAGGAAAGACCCATGACTGGCATGAGGATTCTGCTCATGATTAATCCAACGATAAAATAAACAACGATCATTACTAAAAGAGAAACCACAAAATAGCCAACGTGTTTATCGGTTGGTGTCTTTTTTAATTTAGGCATACCAATATAGAGCAAGTACAGTCCATAAAGTCCGGCCAGGGATCCGATTAATGCAATAGCCGGTAAAATTGCCAGCAAACCGCCTACCCATCCTGGTGTATAGGAATATGCAACAAGTTGAACGGAGCGTCCCATATTTTTTTCCGAGCCAAAACTGGGTGCCAGCGCATCAATAACAAGCGCACTGATAAAGACCCCGGCTAAAGCCGCTACCAGTACAGTGACCGCCTGGTATATGCCCCAATCAATGCCGGCAACCCGCACTCCAAAATAACTCACACCAATCAATCCATAACCAATAAAGGCGGCTAACGCCGCAGCACCGGCCAGCGGCAGTACGTACCCCGTAATGATTTTACCTGTATCAGGTTGTTCAGTAGCTATTACTTCCCACTCTCTGGCTGGTGAAATGATAATGTTTTTTGCTCTTTCAATTAAATTCATATTCGTTGGTTTTAGTAAACTAATATACCGAAAGAGTTTGGAATTGGCGAAATCAGAAATACACACATTCGTGTAATGAGATAGAAAAAAAAAGTAGGGTGGGGTGTGATTGGTTTTAGCCCGTAAGTAATAACAGGGAGTGTTTGTAAAAATCTTTTCCAGGGCCAGGGCTTAGCTGGTTTTTCATCCGGATACGGGATTTATGCAATTTCCCTGTCTTACGGGATCTTAGTTATGATTATAAAAAGAGCTCAGGTTTAAAAATCCAATAAGCAAGTGCAGAGAGTGTTTAATAAAATTTATACATATGAGGGTACCAATAGAGAACGGATTAGGTTTTATCAACCAGGGTATCAGATTCTATTAAGCTCCCTGCTGCTTATTGGAACAGAGGTTGTTGTACTTGTAAAAGAGCGTTAGCGAATATTAAATTTTCCGATTGCTGTTTCTTCATCTCCGCAGAATACATGATAAACATAATTTCCTCTTTGGAGGCCTGTTAATTTCTCATGATCTCCTTCTTCCATCTTATAATGTACCATCAACGTACCCTGCAGGTCAAAAACAAAAAAATCTATTGTCATTCCATCATTTTCTTTTGCCACCACATGCATCGTTCTTTTTAATACATCAGGATAAATTTTTACTGCATGGTTATTCCTGGATGAATAGGTGGAAACTTTTTTTGTTATTGGATCCTTTACCGGTTTATCAGAATTTAATATCGTGTGCGGTTGAATAGCCGTTACACTAAAATAAATGGCCGCAGTAATTGATAAGATAATTTTTGAATTCATAAGGTTTGGGTATATAAAATCTTTTCTCTTTTCTATTAATGATCAATAAAATACCGGGCATCTCATTTGTCTTCTTGCCATACTATTTGGATCATTCCCATTTAACCTCCAGCCAAAGCGAAGGATGGTAGAAAAGAATGCATCATTGTCAGTAGGGTCACCGCGTTGTTCATTTACATAGGGCCGTGAACCAGGTCCTACTACACCACGGTAATATAATCTTCTTGCTTTCGCCATATCTGCCGGTGGCAGTGCAGTGAAAATAACCGGATCGGGATAAGTAGTACTAACATCATCCACATAGTCAGTGAATAGCTGGCGATGTAATACTTCCATGCCTACATACATATTTTCTTTTATAAAATATTTAAAGCCGAATCCCATAGGAATTTCTGCCTGGGTAAGTTTATAATCTTTCTTTCCCGGTATCAGGCCCTGGCCTTCCAGGTGAAGAGGCTGTAATTCCACCCATTGACCATCGAGTTTTGCTTTGGGATTAAATTTGTATGCACCGATACCGATGAGACCATAAGGGCGAAGTTTGCCTTGCAAACCATCATAGCGCTCAAAGAAAACAGAAGGATAAATTTCAGCAGCAACGTATGCCTCCATCACAGATGATTTGAAACTCAAATTTCTTTTTATACGTGATGTTTCTCTGCCACCTTTATTCGGAGCTTGTGCGTCATCTCCTTCAACCACACCATGGTTTAAGGCCAACCTGAAACCAAGCCACTCGGCGGGATAATAGTTGGCAAATAATGTTTTTGATATTTTAGTCAGGGGAAAATCAACATCTTTTAAAAAGTCTCTTCCTATTCCGGCACTTCCACCCAGGTCACCTAAGAAAAACATAGGTCCAAATCCGAATCCTGCTTCAAATTTACCATTGCCGGTTGTGATAGATTGAGAATAAGAAATATTTGTAAATAATTGAAGGGATACTATCAGTGCAAGGGTATGCACAGCAGATGCAACTTTGTTTTTCATAAGATTCAGATTACTGGTTTCTTCTATTGGATTTCGGGAACAAAATAGAAAAAGAAAAATGGTAGGAAAGAATATTAAGAAGTATTTCTTAAATCTTTAATGAAGAAACAGCCATTCTACTTAGGGTATTTACGAAACGCTCTTATGGTTTTACCATTTCAATATGAGGTATACCATCCTCTTCATATACGTTGCCAGCTGGTACAAAGCCGAATGATTCATAAAAACTTTTCAGGTAACATTGCGCACCCAATTTAATGGGAGATTTCCCATACAACCTGTTTATTTCTTCAATACTTTTTGCCATTAGTTGTTTACCAATACCAGTTCTCCTTGCCGTTTTGGAAGTAACTACCCTTCCAATTGATGGTTCCTCATAGGATACTCCGGGCGGCACCAGTCTTGTATATGCCTGGAGAATATCATTCTGCCAGCCCATGAGATGAAAACAATCAGGGTCTTTATTGTCCATATCCTGGAATATGCAAGCTTGTTCAATAACAAAAACTTCTGTTCTTAACCGGAGAATAGCATATAATTCTTTTGGCGTAAGGGTGTCAAAATATTTTAAAATCCAGGTCATAAATAAATTAATAGATTTTTATTTTATAAAAATTATATAGGCTGACTTGTCATTTAATATCAATTCGCAGCTGGTATAGATATAACTGGCAAGCTTTCGTTTCCGGATTCACTAACTGATTGTACAGCAAAAAAATAATTGTCTTTAGAATAAGGCAGATCCATTTTTGTATCCAATGTAAAAATTTTCTTCTGCCACACAGGGCTGATGGTTTCTCTTATCATCAAATAATAACCCTTTGTATTTCCCGTTTCGGGAGCTTTCCATTTTATAGAAGTAAAGTTGGTTAACCGTTTTGTTTCAATAATTACGTCCTTTGGTGAAGGAGGTGATTTAGCCAGGTTAGCCAGGGTGGAAAGATTCATTGCGGTATTCTTTCGCAAGTATTCAAAGTCCATGAATTCAGGCAGATCTCCATATTGAATACCGTTCTCAATTCTTACGTCCTGGTGCTGATGAAAATAATTTTCATTCATTTCTGTCAACCTTACGGCAGCATAGCCCCGGTTTACAAATGGAGTGTGGTCGCCGCCTCGTAGAAACCGATCGTTACGATAGATCATAACCACCTCCAGGTTGTCTACATATCTTTCTCCAACTTCCTTTACATAACGTGCCAGTTGTCTTGATCTGCCATCATTTTCAAGACCCAGACGGCGAATATCAGATATTACTTTCCCTGTATCCTGTACAGAAAAACTTTCGCTGAAGACACGTATCCTTGTATTATTAATGATATTGGTTTCATTACTATTGTTGCTGCCCATTATATCATTATTTAGAATAGCCTCTATATTCCAATCTTCTTTCCTGGCCTTTCCGGCCATAAAATTGGCACCCAGCAAACCTTGCTCCTCCCCGCTGAAAGCCACAAACATGATCGTTGAGGGAAAAGAATATTTACACATGATTCTTGCGCATTCTAATACAGCAGCCACTCCGCTTGCATCATCATTTGCTCCGGGTGCATCTCCCACTCTGTCCATCACCTGGCTTCGCATATTATCAATATGGCCACTGATTATAAAAATTCTTTTATCGTCAGGGTTTGTTCCTTTCAGCGTGGCAATTACATTACCCAATAAAAGAGTTGTATCAACCCGGCGTCCATCCGGTTGTAAGGTAATCGTGTCAATTTTTGATGTCAATCGCCCGTTGGAATATTTAGCCAGGTCATGAAAACGGTTCAATAACCAGTTGCGTGCAGCACCAATTCCTCTTTTTGGATCAACTTGTGTGCTTAGGGTGTTCCTTGTGCCAAAACTCACCAATTTTTTTACATACATCTCCAACGAATCTTTTGATACTTCACTGACCATCTTTTCTATTTGGAGATCCCGGTTAATTATGGCCGGTTGTGCCTGCATAATAAATGGACTCATAATAATAGACAGAATAAAAATCACTGCTTTCATACTTGTAATTACCTTTTTTTGATTGGAATTGATAAATTTTTTGAAGTAAGCTAAAAGAAATTTTTCGGGAATAATAAATAAGATTATAAATGATTTAAAATTCCTAATGGCATCATAGCGAATCAAAATTTTGTCTTTTATTTTTATTGTATAGCTAGCCCCATTATTGACATTGGCAAGGTGTATCAAAATCGAACACTTGCTGTATCATTAACGACCGTCTTCGTAGATGAATTAAATACTAAAATCCTCATAATTAAATTGTTGGGTAACTGGCATGCTTATAAGCCTATTTGAATCACATTCCATATTTATTCATCCGACTGTAACGTAAAAGTTGATCGGTCGTTTAAAATAAATGGATAATTAAAATCTTTAAAGTTATATCAGGTGGATCGCATTCTCGCAAAAAAAAGATGGGGTAGAAAACGGATACTCACCATTGCTGCTATTATGGCTGTGCTTAGTTTGACTGCAGCCAGCTATTATTTTACATCAGGCAAAAGCAGGTTGAATGTTGACACTGAACGGATATCTGTTAGTGAAGTCAAATCCGGCCCTTTCCAGGAAACGATACCGGTAAATGGTGTTGTCTTACCTATAACATCTATTTACCTGGATGCGGTGGAAGGAGGCAGAGTGGAAGAAAAATATGTGGACGACGGTGCCACAATGAAAAAGGGCGAACCCATTCTCAGGTTATCAAATACAGATCTTGAACTGAGCCTTGTAAACCAGGAAACATCCGTTTATAATTTGCTAACTCAAATGCAGATATCACAAAATGCAGCCCGGCAAAATACAATTGGTAAATTAAACCAGGGAACCGATGTAGAAAGCTTGCTCAAAGAAGCGGAAAGGATTTACAATCTAAACAAAAAACTTTACCAGCAAAAAGTTATCGGACTACAGGAGTTTAAACAATCTGAAAATAATTATAATTACCAGGTTGAGAAAAAAAGACTGGCAGACCAGGTATTGAAACAAGATTCTATTTCTGTGAGGCAGGAACTGAACCAGGCCAGCCAATCTTATGAAAGAACGCAAAACGCATTAAATGTAATGCGTAAAAAAGTGGGCGACCTTGTGGTAAGAGCTCCTGTTGACGGGCAATTGACATCCCTTGATGCAGAAATAGGGCAATCAAAAAACAAGGGTGAAAGATTGGGACAGATTGATGTACTCAGTGGGTTTAAAGTGAGGGTAGACGTTGATGAACACTATATCTCACGCATCTACACAGGTTTGTTGGGTTCATTCACTTTTGCCGGTAAGGATTATAAATTAAAAATTAAGAAAGTTTATACACAGGTCACTAATGGTCGCTTCCAGGTGGATATGGAGTTTGAAGGTGATGTGCCGCAAGGAATTCGCCGTGGCCAGACATTGCAAATACGCCTTGCATTCAGCGATGAAGTTCAGGCCTTGCAGGTAGCCAAAGGCGGTTTCTATCAGCAAACCGGAGGAAACTGGATATTTAAAGTAAGTGAAGATGGTAATATAGCTTATAAGGTAGATATACAATTGGGTCGTCAGAATCCCGACTTTTATGAAGTACTTGAAGGATTGAAAGCAGGAGATAAAGTAGTCACTTCCAGCTATGAGAATTATGGAAACATGCAGGAACTGGTGTTAAAAAAATAGGATTGGATTTTATTGGGTGCTATTCCGGATTGTTCTAAGCCTCAAAAAAATGTGATAACCAATGAGAGACCATTAACCTTAACATTCAACTTAAATAACCTGGCTATGACAAAGAAAATTTTTTACCTGCTGGCGCTGGTTTTTTGCCTGGGGATCTCCTCATCAGCAAAACAAATAGGCATGGTTTGTATTAAAGGAAAAAATTTGCATTCAACTCCTTGTATCAAAAAGGAAAAACCGCGGGAGAAAAAAATATCAACGGCGACAGTACGGCCTTTCCATTTTTATTTATTAAATATATAAACATTCCATTTTTTTCATAAATAAACTACCATGATTAATATTTCAAACCTGGAGAAGATCTACCGGACCGAAGAAGTAGAAACAGTTGCACTTAATAAGCTATCATTTGAAGTAAAGGAAGGAGAATTTGTAGCGGTGATGGGTCCTTCGGGATGTGGCAAGTCTACCTTGCTGAATATCGTCGGCCTGTTGGATGATCCGGACTCGGGAAGTTTTTTGTTCAACGGAATTGAAGTAGCCAAATTCAACGAACGAAAAAGAGCTGATCTGCGAAAGAGAAATATCGGTTTTGTTTTCCAGAGTTTTAACCTGATTGATGAACTGACCGTATTTGAAAACGTGGAGTTGCCACTAATATATACTGGTGTAAAATCACCCGACCGGAAAAAAAGAGTAGAAGAAGTGCTGGATAAAATGCAGATCATGCACCGGCGCAATCATTATCCCCAACAATTATCAGGTGGACAGCAACAGCGTGTTGCTGTTGCCAGGGCGGTTGTTAACAAACCAAAATTAATACTGGCCGATGAACCGACCGGTAACCTGGATTCATCGAACGGCAATGAGGTTATGCAGTTGTTAACCGACCTGAATGAGCAGGGAACTACTGTAATTATGGTGACCCACTCTGAGCATGATGCCCGGTACAGCCATCGCATCGTGCGGATGTTGGATGGACAAGCCGTGCTGGAAAATATTATGGTATAAAATTTTGCCTTTCATCAGGCTTACTTATTTGGCTGTTCACATCTGAGTATAATCATTCAATTCAATAGTATTGCCATGATCAGGAACTACTTTAAAATTGCGTTCCGCAATCTTACCAGGCATAAGTTTATTTCTTTCGTCAATCTTTTTGGATTAACGGTAGGTCTTACCTGTTGCCTCCTGATACTGTCTTATATTTTACACGAATTGAGTTATGATAAATTCCAACCAAATGCTTCAAGAGTATACAGAATCACCAGGAGTTTCAATAATCCTCAAACCGGTGCCCAATCATTAAATCTCAGCACTATTGCACCTGCCTTTGGTCCTTATTTGATAAACGATTTTAAAGAGATCGAAAGCATGACCAGGTTGTTGTCCAATAATATAACCACCCTGAAATATGGCGACAAGATGCTGAATGAACAGAATGTATATTTTGCTGATGATAAATTTTTTGATTTTTTTAAAACGGATGTGATAAAAGGAAATCCTCAAAAAGGACTTGCCGACCCTTATTCAGTTATGATGACAGAAGAAACGGCAAAAAAATATTTTGCTGATGAAGATCCGATGAATAAAGTGGTGCGCATCAATTTGGGAACCTATTTTGATTTTAAGGTTACTGGTATTTACAAACCCCTTCCTGCTAATACCCATTTGCATCCCGATATTATGATTTCACTCCCCACACTAAATGATTCTGCCATTTACGGAGCTGAAAATATGAGAACAAGTTTCGGAAATAATTCCTTTTTTACCTATATCCGTTTACCGGAAAATTATAATCCTGCTAATTTAGAAAAACAATTTCCGGCATTTGTAAACAGGATCATGCCGGTGCAGGCCAATAACAAGTTTAAGCCTTCCCAGGGCACAAAACTCTCATTGCAAAAGCTTACTGATATCCACCTTACATCACATACTGATTTTGAAGCGGAAGAAAACGGTGACATCAAAAGAGTTTATATATTTTCTGCCATTGCCCTTTTTATTTTATTGATTGCATGTATTAATTATATGAATCTGTCCACAGCAAGGTCTGCATTGAGGGCCAGGGAAATTGGCATCCGGAAAACGGTAGGTGCGGAAAGAAAGGAGATCATGGTACAATTTCTCAGTGAGTCTGTATTGGTCTCCTGGATTGCCATGCTGTTTGCATTTGGATTAACCTGGCTTTCGTTTCCATTACTCAATAATTTATCCGGGCAGCAATTGGGGTTGTCCATTTTATTAAAATGGCAGATTATTGTTCCGGTAATTCTGACGCCATTTGTGGTAGGTATCATCTCGGGCATTTATCCCGCTTTATTCATGTCTTCTTTTCAACCGGTAAATGTGCTCAAAGGTTTGGTGAAAAGTGGTAGTTTTTCGTTTCGCAAAATATTGGTGATAGTCCAGTTCGCTATTTCCATAATTCTAATTATAAGTACTGCAGTTGTATTTTCCCAAATGCGGTTTATGCAATCAAAATCGCTTGGGTTTAATAAGGACCGCATAATTACATTGCCGTATAATTCAGAATTGAATAATAAATTCGAATCGTTCCGTACGGAGTTATTATCAAATTCAGTAATAAAAAACGCAGGACGTTCCTCACGCATTCCTACAGGCAGATTACTTGATGCCATGGGATCAAGAATAGTTTCCGGTGATACCCTGGCTCCAATCAGTGCAGATATAAAATTTGTTTCTGCAGACCAGGATTTTATTTCTACCTATGGAGTCGATATAATTTCCGGCAGAGGTTTTTCAAGAGATTTTAGTTTGGATACTTCTGCTTTCCTTATCAACGAATCAGCCGCCAGGGTATTAGGCTTTAAATCCAACGAAGATGTAATTGGTAAGAATTTTGGTTACGGTAACCGAAATGGAAAATTGATCGGTGTATTCAAAGATTTTCACTTTGAATCTCTGCACCAGCGAATCGTTCCACTCGTATTGCTTATTCCCCGCAGCCCCGATAATTATGGAAGGATATCCATAAAGATTGGTGGGGGAAATATGAGTGTTGCCTTAAAGCATATTGAAAAAACATGGAATACATTTTTGCCGGAGATACCATATGAATATAGTTTTCTTGATGAAAATTTTGCCCGCTTATATAAGACAGAAGAGAAACAGAAAATGATTCTAGGCCTATTTTCTTCGCTGGCTATTTTTATTGCTTGTTTGGGATTGTTTGGGTTATCAGCTTTTGCCATCTCCCAGCGAATAAAAGAAATAGGTATCCGCAAAGTTCTCGGCGCTGATGTAAGCACCATTGTATCCTTATTGTCAAAAGATTTTTTAAAGTTGGTAGGTATAGCGGCATTACTGGCATTTCCGGTGGCCTGGTATTTTATGGATAAATGGTTGCAGGATTTTGCTTACAGAATCAGTATGCCCTGGTGGATTTTTATCCTGGCAGGTATATTGGCAGCCATCATTGCACTGGTCACTATCGGTTTCCAGGCCATAAAAGCGGCGCTTGCCAACCCGGTGAAATCACTCCGGACGGAGTGATGGAATCCCGACTCATATCGGGATGAAGTCATTGCGAACAGAATAATACAGCAGGATGATAAATGAAATAGTTTAAAAATTGTTGTATCCCGATAAATGAATTATTATGATAAAGAATTATCTGAAGATTGCCTGGAGAAACCTGGTGAGAAATAAAACCTTCTCCCTTCTTAATATTATTGGATTAGCGATTGGCCTGGCTTGTTTTATCCTCATGGCTTTGTACGTAGCCGATGAATTAAGCTATGACCGGTATAATGAAAAAGCCGGACGCATTTACCGGATCAATTCTGATATAGTTTTTGGAGGAAATAAATTGCACATGGCTGTTGCCTGCGACCCAATGGGTGCTACGCTAAAAAAAGATTATCCCCAGGTAGAAGAATATGTTCGCTTTTTTAATTCCAGTGGAAGTAAGCTCATAAAAAAAGGAAATGAATTTTTAAATGAAAATCAGGTGGTGCATGCTGATTCAACCTTATTTAATGTATTTACTTTACCTGCTATAGCCGGCGACACGAAAACGGCATTAAATGAACCCAACACCGTTGTAATTTCGGAATCGGCAGCAAAAAAATATTTTGGTACAACAGACGCTATAGGCAAAACAATTGAAACAAACGATAACAACAGCACTTTATATAAAGTAACGGCGGTTATCAGGGATATTCCCCGTACTTCTCATTTTCATTTTGATTTCATCTTTTCAATGGACAATGTGAATTATCAATGGGGCAATTACCTGAGCATGAATCACCAGACCTATATCGTATTAAAAAAAGGAACGGATTACAAGGCCTTCGAAAAAAATTTCACACAGGTAATCGATAAATATGTTCTTCCGCAGGCGAAAGAGTTTATGAACATCAGTTCCATGGATGAATTCAGGAAAGCTGGTAATAACCTGGAGTTTAGTTTAATGCCACTAACGGATATTCACTTGTATTCCGATCGTACTCCTGAACTGGGAGTTAATGGTAATATTCAATATGTATATATTTTTGCAGCCGTCGCCTTATTTGTTCTCCTGATAGCATGTATCAACTTTATGAATCTCTCTACGGCGCGGTCTTCCAATAGGGCAAAAGAAGTGGGTATCCGTAAAGTATTAGGAACTGAAAAAAAATCATTGATCGGACAGTTCCTGACCGAGTCCATTCTTATGGCAGGTATTTCCTTAATTATAGCTGTAGTTCTTACCGCGTTATTTATTTCCTATTTCAATGATATTTCCGGCAAAGACTTAGCTATTGCAGAATTACTAAAACCTCAATATTTATTATTCCTGCTAATCCTTCCTTTTGCAGTTGGATCTTTAGCCGGAAGTTATCCCGCTTTTTATTTATCCTCTTTTCGACCCATCGCTGTATTGAAAGGAAAGATCAATGTGGGTTTTAAGAAAAGCAATTTGAGAAATATACTGGTGATATTTCAATTCACCATATCCATTTTTCTAATAATAGGAACCATCGTTATATACCGGCAGCTGAATTATATACAAACTAAAAAATTGGGTTTTAATAAAGATCAATTGCTAACGATTAATGGAACAGGTGCTTTAAGCAGTCCCGAAGCCTTTAAAACAGAAGTTTCAAAAATGACCGGTGTCATTGGCGCTACTTTCAGTGGCTACCTGCCAGTTTCAAATTCTTCAAGAAGCGATAACACATACTCCACCGAATCTGTGATGGATTCAAAAAATGGTCTGAACATGCAAACATGGCTCATAGACCCGGATTATATCAAAGTGATGGGCATGGAAATGGTGAAGGGAAGAAATTTTTCAAGGGATTTTGGCACGGATTCA
>JBPPMM010000453.1:0-2350 GCA_051306075.1 Chitinophagaceae bacterium | reverse complement strand
ACATAATAATTAAACTAAAAACCGAAAGTATGAGATCTGCTTTTTTAAGATTTGGGCTCCTGTTTACTTGCCTCCTGCTTGCTGCATCATCCGGATGGGCACAGGATAAAAAAATTTCCGGAAAAATTAGTTCCGATGTAGAAGGTCAGCCCCTTGCCGGAGTTACAGTAACAATTAAAGGAAAAACAGGGGCTACCCAAACCAATGCCCAGGGTGATTTTTCCATAAATGCCTCCGAAGGCGATGTATTGATTTTTACCTATACAGGTTTTGCTTTGCAGGAAGCTAAAGTTGGAAGTTCACCAACGATTAACCTTATTTTGAAAAACGAAGTTTCGAAATTGGATGAAGTAGTGGTGGTAGGTTATGGAACTGCTAAACGTTCAAAATTGACATCATCTGTTGCAAAACTCGATGCAAGAATTCTTGAAACCGGTTTGCGATCCAACCCGGCTCAGGCTTTGGCTGGTACTATTCCTGGTTTAAGAGTATCAACAGGTAGCGGAAGACCCGGTTCATTGCCAGCTATTACTTTAAGGGGTGGAACCAATTTTGATGGTTCCGGAAGTCCTTTAATATTAATGGATGGACAGGTAAGAAGTTCCCTTAGCGATATTAACCCGGAAGATATCGGAAGTATTGAAGTATTAAAAGATGCTTCTGCAACGGCGATTTATGGTGCAAGAGCAAGCAATGGGGTAATTCTGATTACTTCCAAAAGAGGCAAAGCTGGTCAGTCTTCAATTAACCTGAATGTTAAAAATGGCACCAGTTATTTGAATGTTCCGTATAATTTCCTGAATGCTGAAGATTATATCAAATGGAGCCGGAAGGGAGTGGAGCAGGCTATTATCAATGGTACTTTTGGTACGATAGCTTCTAACTCTGCATTGTCAAATGTAGGTCCCAGGGCAACCGGTAATTTGTATAAAGATCCGGTAACCGGAGATATACTGGATGGCAATTATGACAACAGGGCCATCTGGAGTGTGATGCGGTTAAATGATGTGAACCGTGAGTTGCTGAACCAACCAGGTTGGAAAACCATGAAGGATGCTGTACTGACAAATGCTGCGGGCAACTATGATCCTAATGGAAGCTATGCCGATCTTATTTATAAAGATTTTAATTATGGTGATTTTGGCTTTCATAATAAAGCCACTGTACAGGAATATAATGTAAGTATGAGTGGCGGTAATGACAGGGGAGGTTACTTTTCCAACATTGGTTATTATGATGAAGCCGGCTTATCACTTAAAACTTTTTATAAGCGTTTAACCTTTACGCTGAATGGTGATTATAAAATAAAGGATTGGCTAAAGTCCGAAAGCAGTCTTCAATTTAACAAGGCCAACTGGAGAGACCAGTCTTTGCAAAATGGTGAAGGAAATTATTGGGGAAGAATGCTTTCTGCTCCTCCTACGATGAGGGGAACCAATGCCAACGGAGAATTTATACTTGGACGTGATGCCAGCGACGGTAACCCTATTCTGAATATAGATAAATATAAAAGAGGCAACCAAACGGATATATTCACTTTAGGACAATCCTTTCGGGTGGATATTGTGAAGGATCTCTATGTTAAAATGGGCGCCATCTGGATGTACGACGAAGGTTTTTCGGAATCCTTTAACCAGGATTTCCGCACAGGCTTATTGAGCAGAACCAATCCTAATACAGGTTGGAACAGGACAAGGGCCAGTTCTGCATTTTTTGACAGAACAATTCGCCAAACTTATAATGCTATTGTTAATTACAGTACTAATTTCCTGGGCAAGCATAATATTGATGCCATGGCCGGTTTTGAATATTTTGACGTATACAATAAAGGTTTAAGTGCAAGTGGTAGCCAGGCACCTACCGATGATTTCCAGGATTTACAATACACATTAAATAATGCAACAACGCAAACCAGGGGAACCGATTCTTATCATCAAAGAGACAAGATCTTGTCGGGTTTTGGCCGTCTTCTATATGATTGGGATGGGAAATACCTGGGCAGTTTTACAGTGAGAAGAGATGGCGTTTCCCGTTTGGCCGGTGACAATCAATATGGAACTTTTCCTGCAGCTTCCGTAGGTTGGATGGTACACAGGGAATCCTTTATGGAATCAACAAAAAGTTGGTTATCCTACTTAAAGCTCAGGGCAAGCTGGGGGAAGAATGGAAATATCGGTATTGGAACAAGCAACGCCGTTGGATTTTATGAAGTACAGGGTGCCTATGGCTCACAACCCGCCTATAATGGTAATATCGGATTTTTACAAACAGGCATAGCCAATCCTTCACTGCGCTGGGAAAAAACAAACACCACTGAAGTGGGTGCTGATATGGGATTCCTCAGAGGCAA
>JBPPMM010000444.1:0-4328 GCA_051306075.1 Chitinophagaceae bacterium | reverse complement strand
CCATAATAGTTCTGCAAATTGGCTTCATAAGAATCACTTAACTCCTGGCTGGGAACATATTCCGGACTATTTTTCACCTGCTCTTCAGAAGCATTTACAACCACCGATGAATTTTCCCAGTTTATTTCTTTGATCCATTTTGGGGATATCAACACCTTTTTTCCGGGAAACCAAGTGCCGGTATCAACTTCCATAAAATCGATTGCCCAGGTGTTGTCATTGATGATGAAATCTTCCATCTCTCCAATTTCACCGTCTGTGGCTTTAATGTCATAGCCCGTTACTTTATCTGTGCTACGCAAATGAGGGTCTTCTTCTGACTTGTCTTCAACAGCTATATCATCTTCTTTTTGTACTGCAGGGTTCATAGCTAAAGGATATGACATGCCCATTCCTAAACCTCCCATGCCCATGCCACCTCCCCAATAGTAACCCCCCCAGGGATAATAACCATATAAATCCATTTCATGCTGACGAGAAACCGGCTTATCGGTATCTATTGGAGGACTGTTTTTTATTTGTTCCATCGTAAGATTAACCTGGAAAGTTTCCTGCTCCCAATCATTGTTCATTACTGCCAGGGGAGACAGAAGAACTTTGCGACCGGAAAGCCAGCTACCGGTTTCAACAATTAAATACCGGATTGTCCAGCTTTTATCATCAAAGTAAAATTCCTTTACTTTTCCAATTTCACCATCAGTACCACCAATGGTAAAACCAATTAAACTTTCAATGCGACGTTTCATAATGTTTTTTTTTAAGTATTTATTATTTTACTATAACTTAATGATGTATTGTCAATATCTAATGGAATCACTACACTTTTTCCGGCATTAAGATTTTGATGTTCAGAACTACTAATATTATTTTTTTTTCGTTCTTCCTTTCCTTTGGCGACAGCTATTGGATTCCCAAACAAATAAAACAATTTCAGTCTCCATGTTTTAGCGCTTCTGAGGTCATTCCATATATCTACCAGTTCGTGAAAATTGATATAAAGTGGATTGGCTTTATTTTCAATATTATGTGTAACGCCGTATTTTACTTTTTCTTCTTCTTTCTGATACGTATTAAACAGGCGGTCCCATAAAATGAATGTAGCCCCATAGTTTTTATTCATATATTTTTCCTGTGAACCATGGTGTACACGGTGATTAGACGGAGTAGCAAATATGTATTCAATCGCTGGGTGTAAACGGCCAATATATTCCGTATGTACCCAAAACTGGAACAGCACAGCTACCTGGTTTACTATAAAGAAAATAATGGGATGAAATCCCATCAGGGCGGCTGGTAAGAAGAATATTAATTTTAAATGTTGTATCCAACTAAGCCTGAAGGATACACTGAGGTTATAATGCTCACTGCTATGATGCACTATATGCGTGGCCCACCAAATCCGTTGCTGATGAGCTATGCGATGCGCCCAATAACTGCAAAAATCGAAAATGATGTAGCACGGTATAAACAACCACCAGCTAAATTGCATTCTCCAGGGCACCAGGTTATATGCCCATATAACCAGGTAAAGCAAAATGAACTTGAGTGCAAAGGCAATGGCAACATTCCCAACTCCTACCAACACAGATCCGATTGTTTCGGCTTTCGTATATAGTTCTTTTTTTTGCCGGTATGAAATAAACCATTCCAGCAAAACAAAAAAGAACATGAAAGGGGCCGCCCATACAATTAATTCAGGTGAGTTGATGGTGATTTCCTGGATTTGCGAGTAAAGTATTTTCGGTGCTTTAAACAATGAATTATCAGCCATTAACATTAAAGTTTGTAAATCCGATTTTATTAATTAAGCAACTCCGTTTTTTTTGGAGAGGGTACGCTATACTTTCTTTCGGCTTAAAGTATTTTCAAACTCTTTCCCATCATAAAAGTTATCACTGATTGAAGAAGGTCTGTCAACTATATTAGCAGATATATAATTTCGCAACAGAGTTATTTCATATTCCCTGTTAATAACAGTTCCCTTACTGAAACGGTTAGTTTGAGCAAAGGTTGAGTAGTTTATTTCATTAGTAAGAACCGTTTCATTCTTTTCATTCAACGTTACCATTCCTACAGGTATGATAATATGGTCTTCGCCGTCCTTATCTAAAAATTCATGAACACCTTCGCTTGCCGGAACTGCATACGTTTTATGTCCTTCTGCAATCAGGTCTTTATCCACGGCCACATCCAGGTACACTACACGTTCGGCTTTTTTATTCACCATTAAATCGTCCACCTTACCTATGGTGCGGTTGTCGGCGTCTTTTACTTCCCAGCCTCTTACATCGCAGTAATCTTCGGCTACTTTATAACCGGATAGTTCATCTAAATAATATAAATTTTTTTCGTCTGACATAACATTGTTTTTAAAATTATTAATTCATTTTTTCAAGCAGATAGGCAGACCTTCTGAAGAAGGCCATAATTTCTTCCTTTTGATGATGCGTTAAAACAGTTGGCTTGATTGCCGCAGAAGAGCTCTTTAATTCTGCACCTGCAGTTGACATTGAAGGATATTTTGACTGTTGCATGTTTTGCAATGCACTGCTTAAAATATCGGCAGACTTTCTTATGTTGTCTGCATGCGTTGCCTCATTAGCATCGTGGGTGATTTTGTTTGCAGCTTCTTTTGACATATTTAAATCTCCCATAACAGTATAACCTATTTCTCCTGCCATAGCGCTTGTTGCATCCGCTAATTTCACCAGCGCATTGTTTATATACGCATGGTCGGGAACCTTACTGTTATTGGCATCTACGTAGCTTATAAAATCTTGTACGGTACTGTTATTCTCACGCACACTCATCAGGTCAGGATTCTTCATCATTTTTTTATTCGAGCTGCAGCCTGCAAAAATCATGAGCAAAGCAACTATGCCAATACTTGTAAAAATTGCAGATACCTGTAATTTCTTTAGAATGGTAATGCTTTTCATAATGGTTTTTTTTAGTTTGTTATTTTATAATAGAAAACGTTTACAATTTTTAAACGAGCTAATTCATTTTTTCAAGCAGGTTAGCAGCTTTAGCGAAGAAAGATTTAACTGCATCTCTCTGCTCGAGGGTAAGGGTTTCAGGGTTAATGGCTTCTGCTGCAAGTTTTACTTCCCCGGCATCGTTTTCAAGCATTGGATATTTAGCCTGCTGCAAGTTTTGCAAAGAGCCTGCTAATATATCTGCCGCCTTTCTTATGTTGTCTGCATGAGATGTTTCAAAAGGGTCATTTATTATTTTATCAGTCAATTCTTTTGCCTTATCCAAATCTGCTTTCACGCTGTAATCCACTTCATTTGCCATCGCATTGGTTGCATCGGTAAGTTTTAACAGCGCTTCATTTGTATATGAATGGTCCAGTGTCATTTTATTTGTATCAGCGTTTATGAACATAACGTAAGCCGCAACGGTGCGGTTATTTTCGTGAATATCTTTCAACGCTGTTGCAGGTGTTTCTGTTACTTTTTCCTTTTCAGTATCATTACTAAAAACAAAAAAATAAAGAAGTAGTGCAAGTATGCCCAGCCCTAATAATATCCATGGCCAAACCTGTTTCTTCTTTTCAATTTTAATTTCTGTCATAAAAAATAGTTTAGTTGTTATTGTTTTTATTTATAAATCTTAAAGCGTAGTAATGAATGATTTATCTGATCACTAAAAATTGCTCGTTTCAAGTACTCTCTGCCCGGTTGCATACTGAATGTCTGCGTTATCCTCGGCTGTTATAAAAATCCGTACCGGTTTGTAAGGTGTCACTGTTTTTAATGAGCTTTTTAGTGTGCTTGAAAATAGACCGCTTGATGTGTTTAGCTGACCTATATTTTTGGTGCCGTTGCTTTCCGTATCCATCCAAACGACATATTTTTCTTTTGGCGGGTTTAACCTTTTAGGGTCTGACAGGCGCATGACGCTTAATTCAATATTATAATTGCTGTTCTTATCTTTCTTTACTTTAATAGAACCCTCAGCGGCAGGTACAACTGATGATGTGGCGAATGCAATTTTATTTGAACATGATTGGGCCACCACCATAGCAAATAACATTATCATCACAACCGAAATGCTTTTTGTAATGGCATTCAATTTAATTAGTTTCATTTTAATAGATTTTTATTTTTTTATTAATCTTCGTAACCGCTTTTTATAATTGTTGAAATCATTTTAAACTGCCTGGCATGGGCGGGGATAATCATCCCCTCGCCGGGGCGAAGGCTGTGTGTTTTATCATTGTTGCTAACTTCTGCAACGCCGTAAATCACCCGGATAAAATTGTCCAACGGAGAAGTTTTTTCTGCCAATTCTTCACCTGCATCTAAAGATGAAACTGTGAT
>JBPPMM010000412.1:0-4748 GCA_051306075.1 Chitinophagaceae bacterium | reverse complement strand
AGGAATTCGGCGTAATTCCCATGACCAATGAAAAAGTAGATTTTGGTTCGGATGTATGGCAAATAGGTACGGCCGGAGGACAAACCAAGGCATCCAGTGGATATACCTTCCAGTTTATTCAGAAACAATCTCAACAGATAGTGGAGTATTTAATCAGTGGAAAATCCTTGCTCGCTATGCCACGCACTGCAAAGCGATTTGGTTTTTATGATCATACACTTTTGGATATTCTTTATAATAATACATTACCAGGTAAAGAGATATTTGAACAGTTATTTAAAAAAAACAAACCACAGCAGGTGCTGAGGTTTTTGGATAATGAAAGTTCCTTATTTGACGAATTAAAAATCATTTCTTCCTTACCAACCTGGCCTTTTTTAAAGGCAGCCTTACGCCAGTTATAAGCCAGGGCAAAGTATAAAAAGGATATCATCCCGGTTCCTATTAATGAGGTTAAAAATTTCAATTAAAGCTCACCCTCATTTTCAACCTCATTAGCATTGTTCGGTTTGTGAACCATTGTCTTTAATTCCATTTGCTGCGGAAAATCTTATATTTAGTCCATTAATTGTTTTATGACAGAAAAAGAATTTCTGCAACTTAAAGCGGCGATACTTACTATGTTAGGGGAAAGATTGGATCCGCGGTTAACATATCATAGCCTGGAGCATACGGAGGATGTTTTGAAACAAGTGGAGCGAATTGCAACAGCCGAAAATCTTACTGATAACAGGTTATTGCTTTTACTGAAGGTGGCCGCCATTTTTCACGATAGCGGGTTTCTTCGGACTTATAAAGGGCACGAAGCTGAATCTTGCCTGATATTAATTGAGATGATTGATCCGGATATTTTGAAGGTTTCAGAAATTGAATTAATTAAGGGGATGATAATGGCAACTAAAATTCCGCAGTTGCCCCGCACCTTACCGGAGATGATCATTTGTGACGCTGACCTCGATTACCTTGGCAGAGATGATTTTGAAAGGATAAGTAATTTGCTGAAAGATGAATTCCTGGCGTATAATGTTATAAAAAATGAAAGAGAATGGAATGAATTACAGGTTAAATTTTTTGAAAGCCACAAATACTTCACGGCCACATCTCAAAATAACCGGAGCCGGATAAAAATGAAACATCTGAATGAAATCAAAGATATTCTGATAGGGAATAAATTATCATAAATGAACTGGATATGAGAGCTGGGAATTTCTGGTTAAAAATATTCAATGTTTACCCTAATGAATTTCAGGTAGTAAAAAAGTTATACCTGTTTCAATTTTTCCAGGGTGCAGGTATTGCCTTTTTTTTTACATCTGCCTTTGCTCAATTCCTGGAGAAATTTCCGATTTCTGAATTACCCTGGGTAATGATATCTTCTGCGATATTATTATGGGGCGCCGGTTTGCTATATACCAGGTGGGAGCATACCATAAAATTTGAAGGGTTCAATTTTGCGATAGTACTTTTAATGGCAATCAGCGTTCTGTTACTTTGGATTGCCAATTTGCAATTTACCCAAACCTGGTTTTTATATTTTTTATTGGCGTGGTTTAATGTTTTATATCTTTTAAATAATTTGCAATTCTGGGGAATAGCTGCTGTACTTTTCGATTTGCGTCAGAGTAAGAGATTATTTGCCGTTATCAGTTCAGGGGATATACCTGCCAAATTTATTGGTTACACGCTGGCCACTTTAGTTGTGCCCTATACCGGATCTCAAAACCTCTTACTTATTGGCGCCATTTTTATGCTGGCATCTCTTCCTCTTTTCAGGAGTATCCTGCGATCAGGCCACCTGGAAAAGCATCATAAAGCTCATAATGAAAATCACGGAAAGCCTGTTGGTAAAGCCATCAGGAAAATGGTTGATAATATCGTATCCAATATATATGTCAGGCGAATAGCATTTATTTCTCTCTTAACTTCCATTTGTATTCTCATCATTAACTACGGATTTTACGGGGAAGTAAGAAAAGCATATCATAATGATATTGAGCTCGCAAAATTTATCGGTCTTTTTGCCGGGGGATTGCGCATTATTGCATTTTTCACCAAAATGATATTTACAAGCCGGCTTACGGCTTCTTTGGGTATAAAACAAACCTTACTTATTACGCCTCTTGGCATGGTGATATTGATTGCTATTATCGTTTCATTAAGTAGTGGGTTTACTCCCGGAGAAAAACTTATATTTTATCTTTTTGGAGTATCCTCCATGCTGGTAGATGTATTACGCACTTCTTTTAATTCGCCTGTATTATTAACGCTGATGCAGCCTTTGTCAACGCACGAAAGATTGCGGGCACATAATATTGTAAAAGGAATTATGGATCCTTTTGCATCCCTTTTAGCGGGTATTTTTTTGCTTACGCTTTTTTATGTGCATGGCCGGGTTGATCTGATTTTTCTTTGTTATGTATTACTGATTTTAGGAAGTCTGTGGATAGGGGGAGTTATCCTGGTCAACAGGCAGTACATGACCATTCTTATTAAAACAATCGGTAGCCGTTATTTTAGCAGGGAAGAATTTGATCTGAACAACGAGGCTATTATACAGGAGCTAAATAAGAAAATGATGAAGGGTACTGACCTGGAAGTTATCAGCATATTGCGGATGCTTTCCAGCAAGATTGACCCCACCTCTGAATATCTTATTGCCAGTTTAATTCAGCATCCATCAGACCCTGTAAAAATAGAGGCCCTCAAATTGATTAGTAGCCGGGAAATTGAAAACATAAAAGAAACCCTGCTCACCCTGCTGCATAGCGATGTAAATATGGATGTAAAATTCCAGGGGGTGAAGACCTTCTGTAAAATAGCAGACCAGGAATGGGATCTTGCTGAATGGCTTGATCACACCCGACCGGAAATACGGGAGGCTGCTATAACGGGTATGTTGGGTAACAAGGATGGGAATATAAAAAAGCGAGCCATGGATATGGTGAATAGTTTGGTTCATTCTGATGAAAGTATAAATAGGCTCAGTGCTGTATCTATTTTAAACGGGGTGAAAAATGAATATGATTTCAGCGAGCATGAATTATTGGTTAATGATCCCGATCCGCTGATTCGTGATCTTGCAATGAAAGCAATTGGAAGGGCTTCGCATCCAGCTACCATCACGGCATTATTTAACCATTTACCTGCCCGGGAAAAACAAGTGATTTCATCGCTTTATAAAGCAGGTGAAAACGCTATACTCGTTTTAAGGGATCAAATATCCGGTGATGAAATTCCTGAAATGCTGCAAGGCAAACTAATTGCCTTACTGGGAAAGATAGGTGGTGAAAAGGCGATACAGGTTTTACTGGAGTTATTGAAAAAAAGGCCGGAACATACTTCCGTGATCATTAAAGCGCTTTACCGATGCAGGTATTCTGCAACCGGTAAAGCACAAAAGATGTTTGAAACAATCGCAAAAAGATATATTGTTTATGGAGTTGAATTATTGCACATGCAAATGGGACTCTCAAAAAAAGATCCCCATTACTCAGTGCTTGAAAGTTCAATACACCAGGAAATAATTGAAATCCGCGAAATACTTTTAAGTCTTTTTGGATGTATGTACGACCGGAAAAAAATGAACCAGGTAAAATATGGTCTTAATGCTACCCGCAGGGAAAGTATTGCTAATGCTATGGAAATTATTGAATTAACAGTAAAAAAAGATATTGGCAGGCAATTTAATATCATGTTTGAAACCACAGGAATAGATCACCGTTGCGCTGCGCTGAGATCACTGTTTACGGGCAAACAATTTGGGCAGGTAGACCAAATCCTGGGAAGAATTCTTACCGAAAAGCCTATTTTATATTATGCGTGGACAAAAGCCTTTTCAATTTATATTTCAAAAAAATACGATCATCCCCTGGATGAGGGATTGTTCAAAAAATACATTCAGTCCGACGTCGAATTATTAAGGGAAACTGCGTTATTTGCATTACCAAATCCAAAATCATAGTATATGGAATCAAACCCTTCAGACGGATTATTGCTGGTTGAAAAGGTTTTAATTCTTAAATCGCTGAGTATTTTTAAAGATACTCCCGAACATATTCTTGCCGATCTTGCCCCCCTTATGCAGGAGGAAGAATTTGATAAGGATACATTGATTTTCCCGGAAGGAGAAATCGGCGATTGTATGTATATCATTCACCAGGGGGAGGTCAGGATCCATAAGAATAATACTACCCTTGCCATACTGAAAGAAAAGGAGGTTTTTGGTGAACTTGCTTTGCTGGATGCGGAGGTCAGGTCGGCCAGCGCTACCACAAAAGCGGATTGTACTTTATTCAGAATAGAGCAGGAACCCTTTTACGAACTGCTTGAAAACCGTCCGGAAGTGGCGAGGGGGTTTATTAAAATTCTTTGCCAGCGATTACGGGCTCAGAATGAAAAATCTACTGGCTCTAAATAGTTTTCTTAGGGCACCTTCCTTTATTTTACTTATATAATTAAAGAAAATTTGTTCAGTTTGGTTGCCCCAAACAAGAACATGCAGCACTTCTGCAATGAATCAAATAGTCCTGGAAAATAGCCACCGCTGAGATTTCCATTTCATACTTATTACCTGTCTATACTTTTTTGTATAAATAGATTCGTATCTTTGCTGTCCTTTAAAAGAATTGACATATAAGCAAAAAAGATGTTATGACTGAAGAGATGAATACTATTGAAAAAGCGGTACTAAGTGATTATAAGTATGGCTTTTACACGGATATTGAGGCGGATGCAGCACCTATGGGATT
>JBPPMM010000360.1:0-3214 GCA_051306075.1 Chitinophagaceae bacterium | reverse complement strand
CGATTACGGGGCAGAGATATCAATATTGATGCGTTTTTTGCAAGTCCTGCCAAAAGGGCCAGGAAAACAGCCGAACTTTTTGTAAAGGAATTTAAAAAGCAAAAGGACCTTCTTTTCTTCTTTGAAGAACTATACCTGGCTCGTCCATCTGCATTTATTGATGTCATCAAAAATATTGAAGACAGTTATGATACGGTGGCTGTCTTTTCACACAATGAAGGAATCACGGAATTTGCTAATAGTTTAACGGATACTAAAACGGATAATATACCAACCTGCGGCATTTTTGCCGTAAAAATAAAAACAGATAGTTGGAAGGATTTTGAAGAAGCTAAAAAAGAGTTTTGGTTTTTTGACTATCCGAAAAATAAATGATAAAAAAAATCCCGTTGCTTACGGGATTTTTAATTTATTATTTAGCTGCATCATAATGCTCGCCCACTTTTCCCCAGTTGATCACATTCCAAACGGCTTTCAGGTAATCGGGGCGTTTGTTTTGATACTTGAGGTAATAGGCATGTTCCCATACATCAATACCTAATACAGGCACACCTTTTACTTCGGCCACATCCATCAGCGGATTATCCTGGTTGGGTGTAGAGCTTACTTCCAGCTTGCCATCTTTTACAATCAGCCAGGCCCAACCCGATCCAAATCTAGTAGCGCCAGCTGTATTTATTTTTTCCTGCAACGCCTCCAGCGACCCAAAAGTGGAATTAATAGCTTCCGCTAATTTCCCGGAAGGCTTTCCTCCATTTGCTGATAGCAGCTCCCAGAAAAAACTATGATTCCAGTGGCCGCCGCCATTATTACGCACTGCAGGTGATATTTTTCCTGCACCCGCCACTAACTCTTCTAATGTTTTATTTTCATGCTCAGTGCCTGCAATTGCTTTATTCAGGTTGTCAACATAAGCCTGGTGATGCTTTCCATGATGAATTTCCATGGTCTGTTTGTCAATATGTGGTTCCAATGCATCCGGTGCATAAGGAAGTGCCGGTAAAGTGAATGCCATAATTATCAAATTTTAAATGATGAATATTAATTGGTTTGTTTACAAGGATAACAAAGCTACACTTCAAAAGTTGATTGCTCAAAAGCAATAATCTGAAATTGTATGACCAGGGAAGGAGAATAATAATTAAACTAATTCGTATTAATATTCCGGAAGTTGTCTGTATTAATGGAACGGGTTCAAACGATTTTTGGCCACGTTCCGTCAGTTATCAGAAATATCAATAAGTTCTGGCTATTTTTGAAACTATAAATCCTGTTTAAAATTTACAGATGAAAACTGCAGTCCTTTTTATTTTTGCGGTATTTGTTTTTTTGTTTTCCTGCAAAAAGGATTCATTTATCAGTTCAGCAGATGCAAGGATCAGTATTTCTGCAGATACGCTTCACTTTGATACCGTTTTTACTACAGCTGGTTCCATAACGCAATCTTTTAAGATTATTAATGAAAATAACCAGAAGCTTAGACTTTCATCTGTTAAGTTGATGGGTGGTGCAGGTTCAAATTATAAAATGAATGTAGACGGCATCGCAACTGTTGAAGCTACCGGAATTGAAATAGAAGCCAGTGATAGTGTATATGTTTTTGTGCAGGTAAATGTAGACCCTGCCGCAGGGAATATTCCTTTTATAATACAAGACAGTATACAGGTTAGTTTTAATGGGAATAAAAAATTGGTACAATTAGAAGCCTGGGGCCAGAATGCGCATTTCTTTCGAAACAGGGAGATCACTACATCCGAAACATGGACAAATGATCTTCCTTATGTAATACAAGGTTACCTGTATGTTGATATCAACCAAAAACTGACAATTGAAAAGGGGTGCCGGATTTACGTACATGCCGATGCGCCTATTATTGTGGATGGAAGTTTAAAAGTAAATGGAGAAAAGGATACGATTAACAGAGTTTATTTCCGTGGTGACAGGTTAGATGAATCATATAGTAATTTCCCGGCGGGTTGGCCTGGTATTTTTTTCAGAGCCCCAAGCAAGGATAATATTTTGAAATATGCAGTGATAAAAAATGCTTACCAGTCTTTAGCATTAGAAGGACCATCGGTTAATGCCGCTCCCAAACTGCAATTGGATGAATGTATCATAGACAATTCTTATGATGCAGGGATAATCGCATTAGGCTCCAGCATTAAGGCTACCAATTGCCTGATCAGCAATTGTGGTAAAAATATTGCAATTGGCAAAGGTGGAAATTATGAATTCACTCACTGCACGGTCGCCAGCTACTCCAACCGTTACATCCAGCATAAAGACCCGGTAGTAATGCTAAGTGATGCTGATGGATCCGGTACGGCCAGGTTAGATGCAATATTCCGCAATTGCATATTTTGGGGAGAAAGTGAGCTGGTACCAAATGAAGTGGTGGTAGAAAAAAAGGGCAGCCCGGGAACTGTAACGTTTGACCAGGTATTATGGAGGGTCAAAACAGAGCCGGCGAATGTTACTCTTGTGCCACCACAACCCATCAATAATCAGTCACCACAATTCGACAGCATAGATGCATCAAGACATTACTACGACTTCCGTTTGAATACCAGGAATTCGCCGGCGATTGATGCAGGAAACAATGCCGCTGTATTTATGGATCTTGATGGAAAACCAAGACCTGTTGGTTTAAAGCCTGACCTGGGATGTTTTGAAAAACAATAAGATCGCGACTTTGCAAAACTAACGCAAGGGTAATCCCGTAAATTAATCCCGGTATCATAAATTAGTTGTGTGCCTGCGCAACTATTAGTACTTAACTTTGTTCTTTAATCTTTATTTAATGCCTTCTCAACTCAATTATCATAAAATGAGCTTTTCCGCCCGATGGCGGGACCAATTGTGATGATTATCGGGCAAATTCCATTTGACTAAAAACAATAAAAAATAAACAAATGAAAACATTTATTTTCTCTCTTTTAATAGCCGTTACACTAACGGGTTCTTCTATCTATGATTTTAAAGTGGCTGGTTTAATGGGCAGTGAAATTGACTTTTCGCAATATAAAGGTAAAAAGATCATGATCGTTAACACAGCATCCAAATGCGGCAATACTCCTCAATATGAAGGATTGCAAAAGCTTTATGATACCTATAAAGACAAACTGGTTATTATTGGATTTCCTGCCAATAATTTCGGCGGACAGGAGCCAGGGGGGAAAGAAGAGATAGCAGAGTTTTGTAAAAAAAATTATGG
>JBPPMM010000341.1:0-2734 GCA_051306075.1 Chitinophagaceae bacterium | reverse complement strand
TGCCTAATAAAGTCTTAGGATTTGGATCTCCCACATAATAAAAAGTGCTGCCATTATCCTCGTAAACCGAAAACCCTGTGGATTTATCCAGCCTCAAAAAATTTCTCGTATAGAAGGCGTTCATAGGAAGGCCGTTTTGTATTATCTCAACTGGGACGTTAGAAATATTACCTGTAAATACTGAAGAAGGTATACCCGAAACATTATTTTTAAGAAAAGTCGCATTGACAGACAGATCCCAACTGATACTTTCATTTCTGATAATTGCTCCCTTAACCAAAACTTCAAGTCCCTTATTTATTATTTCGCCATCTAAATTGATCCATCTTACGGTAGAGCTTGGAGGTGCAGGCTGAATAGGAGGGCTTGGAAACAATAAGCTGGTAGTTGTTTTACTAAAATAATCCATTGTGCCGGTGAGCCTGTTATTGAATATTGAAAAGTCAATACCAATATTATATTGCCTGTCTGATTGCCACTTCAGATCAGGGTTTGGATTATTTATTTGAATAATATTTCCATTATTTTGAAAAGCATATAATGCCTGGGAAGAACCGGGCGGAAATTCCTGGTTGCCCGTTTTACCCCATCCACCACGGATCTTAAGTGAATTAATTAAATCAACTTTAAAAATTTCCTCTTTACCAACATTCCATGCAAAAGCAAAAGAGGGAAAATAACCGTATTTGTTGTTTGCTCCAAATTTGGTAGAGCCATCTGCCCTGAATGTTGCTGTTAAGAGGTATTTATCTTTATAATTAAATATGGTCCTTCCAAAAAATGATTTCAATTCAGATAATGGATCTATATAAGAAGATATGGTGCGGCTATTTACATCGGAATACTGAACGTAATTAGTATAATCCAACCCATAATTGCCAAATCCTACACCCTGAGCCCCATTACCGCTAAGGCTAAATCCCTTATTTGTAAATTTCATAAACTCATATCCCACAACCGCATTTAGATGGAGGTCATTAAAAATTTCTTTATTAATGTTTAAAGTGTTAGTGATTTGTTCAGTTGTAAGTTCGCTATTCTTTATAGTTGCTACTCCTCCTTGTGGAAAAAAAGGATATACATTCAGTGCCTGGTTAATGGAAGACCGAGATATGCCGGAACTATAATTAATACTTACCAATAATTTATATTCAAGCCAGTCTGAAAATTTATAATAAGGGGAGATACTTCCTAATAGAGTAGTAACTTTAAAATTGTCCCTTGCAAATTTTGATAAAGCCAGAGGATTGACACTACCCCTAGACGTTATTTTAACAGAGCCATCAGGATTTTTTAATGAATCAGTAGGATTCCATGTTAAAGCAGTTTGAATTATTCCGTCATTGCCATTACTAAGAAAAGAGCCATCTTGAATATACTGGCTCGAATTTAAATGAAAATCTAATCCTAACTTTTTACTGGTAAGTAATTTGAAATTTGCGGATATATCTGCATTGTATTTCTTAAAACTTGTATTGATGACAATACCATCCTGATTTAAAAACCCTGCAGAAAACCGATATTTCGCATTTTCATTTCCACCACTGCCGGCAATAGAATAATTTTGTTGCAGGCCATTTCGCAAAATCTCATCCATGGCATCCACATTTGCACCTTTATCAATAGAATTGTCAACGCCATAATATTTAATGGCATCCCTATATTCCGCAGCGTTTAATACACGTATTTTTTTTAAGACAGATGAAACTCCTGTAGAAACAGCAACATCAACCTTAGTTGAGCCGGCCTGACCTTTTTTTGTGTTTATTATTATGACGCCGTAAGCAGCTCTTGAACCATATATTGCTGTAGCCGATGCATCCTTTAAAATGTCAATGGACGCTATGTCTGCAGGATTAAGAAAATTCAAAGGATTATTACCGGCCTGCAAAGATCTTCCATCTAATGGAACACCATCAACTACATACAAAGGCTGCCCGGTGCCGCTGAGTGCAGAGTTGCCTCTGATCTTAACTGTTATGGCTCCGCCGGGTTCTCCATTATTATTTATTATTTGAACTCCTGATGCTTTACCTTGTATCAATTGATCGGGAGAACTGTAAATGCCATTATTAAAGTCGTTTGCTGAAACAGATGCTACCGCACCTGTGAGGTCTTTTTTCTTAGCTGTTCCATATCCGATAACTACAACATCCTCCAGGCTGGTAATATTGAAAGACATCGTTATAATGATGAACGACTGCTCATTAACCTGCACATACTTTTCAACCATTCCAACGGAGGAAACAATCAATACGTCGCCGGGTTTTGCTGAAATGGAAAAACTGCCATCCGCAGCGCTGATTGTATTCCGGGTTGAATTTTTAATAATAATGGAAGCGCCATCCACGGGTGAATTATCCGTACTGCGAACAATCCCGGAAATTTTTTGCTGACAAAATGCGGAACTATTGCATAATAGCAGAATGAAAAATATAGCAGCCGCACTGGCATAAGCAGCAATAGAAAAGAGCGAACGCATGATTTTGAATTTAGTTAATGGCAAATCCAAATTACTTATTTGTGTCCTGATTTCAATATGTCTTTTTTTTGGCAGATTGCACTGTTAAAAGATATTTTTACAGTTTTTAAAAACTGTAAACTGTTGCACATTTTTTGAATGATTTTAAAAGCCTTTATCCGAAATGCGCGGTCTCATTCTATAAGCGGTATTTTAATGATTACTTCCGTACCACCTGCAGTCCCATCAGCAAGCACCAGGTCTGCTATTTTT
>JBPPMM010000323.1:0-2314 GCA_051306075.1 Chitinophagaceae bacterium | reverse complement strand
GGGACAAAACCTATTCAGTATTTATAATCCTTCAAAGGTATGGGCTATGCTAAATATTTACACTGAAGGTGAGGGTTTAATTCAAAAGGGCCAGGTTGTAAAAATCACACCCGAAAATACACCTGACATGTCTTTTCAGGGACGTATTGATTTTATAGAGCCCTTTTACAGAGAAGGTAACCGGACGGCTACGGTAAGGGTTTACTTTGATAATGCTGCCATGCGTTTACCTATCGGTAGCCAGGTACGAGGGTTGATTCAAACTGATGCTACGATTGGTTATTGGCTGCCAAAAGAATCCGTAACCTCATTGGGTATCAATAGAATTGTTTTTTTAAAAGTGACTGATGGCTTTAAGCCCAGAAAAGTAACGACAGGGATTATAACTGAACGAACCATTCAGATTATAGAGGGATTATCTGAAACAGATTCCGTAGCAATAAATGCACAATTTTTAATGGATAGCGAAAGCTTTATTAAAACAAAAGAATAGATATGCGATATATTCTACTAATAGTTCTAGGTGTGTTCTGGGCTTGCCAAAATAAAACAAAAGACGAAAACACTGAAAATAGTGATGTGTATTATACCTGCTCTATGGATCCGCAGGTAGTCGAAAGCAAACCTGGCAACTGTCCAATATGTAAAATGCCTCTTACGGCTGTGAAAAAATCAAGCATGGAAAATGAGGATGAATTACAGTTGAGCGATCAGCAAATTCAATTAGGAAATATTAGCGTAGATACCATTCGCTCCCGGAGTATTGGTAGCCAAACTATATTAACAGCAGTCTTAAATTTTGACCAGACCAAAACCTCCGCCATAAGTTCAAGAGTAATGGGGAGAGTGGAACAATTATACTTTAAGAATATTGGGGATTTTATACGCAAAGGGGATAGGCTTTTTGACATTTACAGTGAAGAATTAAACAATGCTAAACAGGAATATCTCCTGGCGCTGGAGAGAAAAAAAACGTTTGCAGGAGAGGATATTATTGATTTTAATGCATTGGTGCAAAGTGCACGAAATAAATTGTCGTTGTGGGGAATGAGTAGCGCCCAAATCACCCAACTAGAGCAAGTAGGAAAGGCAAGTCCCACCACCACTGTCTACAGCTCCGGCCAGGGTTATATCACTGCTTTAAATGTATTGCAGGGCGACTATGTAATGGAAGGTGGTACCATTGTACAATTAGCGGATCTAACCACATTGTGGGCAGAAGCACAAGTCTACACTTCACAGTTTTCACAGTTTCGACAAAATACCCCTGCCATTGTTCGTATTCCGGAACTGGGAGATCAGGAGATCATTGGCTCGATCAGTTTTGTAAACCCGGAGATTGTACCTGATTCGAGGATAAATTTAATCCGGGTGACCATTCCAAACAAAAACAAAAGATTAAAGCCGGGAATGGCGGCATACGTTTACATCAGTGGTGCAAAACATTCATCCTTCACGCTGCCTGTTGATGCTGTTATTCGTGATTCAAATGGCGCAACTGTATGGTTACAAACGGGTGAGAATACTTTCAAAAATAAAATGGTTGAGGTAGGCGTAGAGTCAGATGGCCGAATAGAAATAAAAAGTGGATTGTTGTCAGGTGATTTGGTCGTCATTACCGGTGCATATTTACTCAATAGCGAATATACTTTTAAGAAGGGAGCAGACCCAATGGAAGGACATAATATGTAAAACTAATAAATATGAAAAAAATCAAAGTGGCCATAAACGGATACGGTGTTATTGGAAAACGTGTGGCTGATGCAGTTCAGCTTCAGGATGACATGGAGCTTATTGGAGTATGTGATGTTGTTTCTGATTGGCGCATAAAGCTTGCCTTGCAGAAAGAGTATTCAGTATATGCGTTTGACAATAGTTTTCAACAACTCATGATTGAAAGCAAAGTTGACATAAAAGGCACTTTACCTGATCTTTTAAGAGATGCTGACATCGTAGTGGATTGCACTCCAAAGAACGTAGCTGCCCAAAACATAGTTCTATACAAAAAAGCAGGTTTGAAATTCATTGTTCAGGGAGGAGAGAAACATGAGACGACGGGACATTCATTTAATGCTGAAAACAATTATGAATCTGCCTTAGGACTAAATTCTACAAGAGTAGTTTCCTGTAATACGACTTCCATTTTAAGAACGCTCACAACACTTAAAAGGGCTGGCATACTGAGTAAAGCACGAGGTACATTACTTCGAAGAGCTACCGATCCCTGGGAGAGCCATATCAATGGAATCATTAATACTCTTGTCCCGGAAAAAGACATACCCAGCCATCAGGGACCTGATGCCCAAACCGTAGA
>JBPPMM010000217.1:0-6570 GCA_051306075.1 Chitinophagaceae bacterium | reverse complement strand
ATGTGTCGTTATTATTGAAATTAAATCGCCTCAGGCTTCCATCAGGATACCTGACGCTTACTACGAATAGGCTGGTATCGTTTAAAGCGAGGGCTCCCAGCTCATCACTTAGTTTGATCAGTATGGCAGGCTTTGAAGAAACTATGTCCCTGTTCAATATGTGAGTGCCGTCAAAAGTCACATCCATTACAGGATTCAGACTATCAGGTACAACATATAAATTTTTGAAAGCATAGTTATTAAACAAATATTGTTCAGGCTGGTCTCCATCAGGATTGAAGTTGATAAATATTGTATTGGGTCCTGAAAGTGATCTTGTATCTACCGGAATACTTAATTTAATGGTATCTCCGGCTACCAATGCTTTTTGATTTGGAACAGGAATGATATTTTCAACATTGTTATTATCAGTAATCGCAAATTTTACCTTCAGACTATCAAAATTCAGCTGACTAACATTTTTGAAGGCCATTCCGAAATTAAATGACTGGCCCACTTCCACTGTGTCCTTGCTTGAAAAATAAATATTCGGGGCAATAGCACCTTCCGGAACAGGAGTATAATAGAGTCTCCAATACTTTAATTGGTATGGTGTAAACTTAACCGTATCATTATTGGTCATTTTGAGTTTAATGTAAGGAAACTCATTGGCGTCAATTGATGAAATGTCATAAGATTTCTGCGTCTGGTTTAAACCGGGAATCAGCGAAACTTCGATGCCTGATCTATTGATGCCGATAACATCTAATACAGGCACATCCTTATTTGGACTATCCAATGTCTCTCCCTCCCATTCCAATTGCTTCCATTGCCTGGCCGGCCCCATCAGCGGAGACGTAATATATCCAACGGTATCCGGGGAAACAGCGTGACCGTCAAGAGTTATAGCATCATAAATACCCTGACTGAACTGGGACTTTGTAGCAAATTCATTTTGCCTGTTTTTCTTGAACATCGCAATAAATGAACGAGGTTTATCAAATGAACCTACATCAGTAAAACCCTGATCATAAAACTTATGATACAATGATACACCAGGACCCAGCGTAGCCTGGTCATTCTGCCAGACACTTGCGTAGGTATTAACTGCATTATTAGTACTTGAATTAGATCTCACCACTACAAAATAACCATCGGGAATAATATCCAAAAAGTTCATGATCTTCTTTCTCCATGCAAGGTCAGTGAGAAGAAATTGAAAATTATATAATCTTCCGCTTCCGCAAGTGGCCTTAAGACTTTGATACAATCCTGTGGTGCCTGAATAATCATTTTTCCAGGGTGCAAAAGTTACAGGGTGAATGACATTAAAAATTAATTCATTAAAATTACAACCGGGTCCGATAAAGCCTTCCACATCATTAATTGTTCCTGTATAAAACCCTCCCTGTTCAGAAGTTGTTGGATAAACTCCGTTTCGTACAAATACATTATTTGAATTCAATCCGAAACTCCATAAGCGACTTGTTGAGTCAAGTTTGATTCTTTTTAATTCAGATTTTAAGTGCTGGAAAAGGTGCGACTGATTAAAACCAACTTCCTGCCCGTCCATATAAATGAAAGAAGATGTATTCCAAACCGGTTCTCCCCCCGTAGGCACATTATTGGCTATCCGCCAGTAATACACGGTATTATCTGTAAAGGTTACACCAGGTGAATATTCAATGACACCTCCTGTAGAACTAATCGTATTTCTAAGCTTTAATGGTGAATTGAATAAGGCAGTGGTATCAAACTCAACCAGGTAATTTTTTAGTTCAGCAAAAGGATTTGCAGTTGAAGCCATCAACTTAATATTCTGTTTATTTATTATTGAAAAATTATAGGGGAATACCGGCCTCACATCATCTTCAATAATATAAACATCTTTGGTAATGGTATTATTGGTTTCAAACAATTCGTCTACTTCGTTCTTTGCATCTAATGTAATTGTTATTTTATTTAATCCTCTGTCCCTTGTTGGTACAATAGGGATTTCATATGAGAGGGAATCCATAAATTTTGTAAAAAGTATTGTATCTCTCCTGATCAGTTCTATTGTTAAATCAGGATAAGTTCGCTTCATTTCAATAACGATTTTCTTATTTATCGACCTCCCGATATTCATAAAACTAGCATTAACTTTAAAATGAGTTTCTGAAATCGGAATAAATGAAGGAGATATTTTAACCTGTTGCTCTTCTATAACATAATCTGGTTTGGCAAAATTATAAAGCCTTAATGCAGGATCTCCATGCAATGAAAACTGCTCACACTGAAACCTTGCATAAAAGTCACTTTCGGTTGTGGTATTAAAAACCTGCCGGATGGCCTCTTCCATTATTTCCCCCAACGTACCTCCGTACTTTGCTCCGGTTATGGCTTTATAATTACGATTGTTATAAATATCAAGGTAATGAACGATACCAAGGTGAGTACTTGCAAAAAAAGCAATAGCCCCCCTGTCTTTAGCTAATATAAATCGTTCAGAAATGGTTTCTTTAGTGGCAAACCGGGCCAGGTTGAAATTATAAAAACTACCTGCATTACATCCCATAACAATAAATACAGGATACTTTCCCTGGTTGTCGTAATTCTGGGGATTATCCAAATTAAACTCAAGCGTACTTGCGGATGAATGTCCGAAATAAGTAAGAATACCAATTCCTTCTTTAAAAAGACTGGTAAGCCTTGTACTTGCCACTTGTTGTACTGCGTCAGCAGAATTTTTGGTAAATGTTTGAACAGTACCTGCGTATAATGTATCCTCAATTATTTTTTTGTGTCCATTCAATGCATTCAACAATATATCTGAAGTATTATCATCACTGGCACCGGTTACATGCACAATGTTTTTCATCCAGGCCTTATCGGCTATTGATGGAGAAGATATAATTAAAGCCTGTTCATATTGTTTTAATTTCTCCAGGTAGTCATACACTTCATCCTTGCTTATGGCTGATATGCGACCGATTGGAGTCAGGGGTACCGAACTACTTCCAACTGCTGTTAAGAGAATGTCAGAAGCGGGATTACCAAACGTAGGAACCAGGTTAAGTTTGTCCATATCCGGGTTACTTTGCCCTGTGATGAATTGCGTATAAATAACCCCTTTGCCAATCAGCAATACATTTTTTAGAGGGCTGGCGTATTTTACTCTTGCCCATCGCAAAAAATTTCGGATCGACAATGGATGCCTTTTAATGCCAGAAGCGAATTGATCTTCTAACTGGTCTATCATATAAACATTGGCCTTAAAACCACCACCCGGGCCAGAACTTCGATAAGCCTTGTACTCGTCTATAGGATCGCCGCCTGCTGTTGCCCCGGTTAAAAGAGCATTAGAAATAATGAGAAAATCACCCTGGTTAGCCAGAAGACTATAATCAACAAAATTGCGGGATTGCAGTGTACTGATAGTTTTAATATTTGCCGGCGCTTCACTTACTAAAACCAATTGCCGGTCAACCGAAGAGGGTTGAAGCAAAACTTTAAGCAGGGCTGCATTTGAATTATCAGTTACATATCGATTTCCATTAGTCAGATCATATAAAACCGGAACCGATCCACTGGCAGTAAATCCTGATATCTCAAGATAATTACCGATAGCATTGGCAGGTAATTCAAAATAAAAATTGGCCGCTCCTCCAAAATGAAAGAGTCTTGCGTATGTAAATTCAATTTTGCCAATCACAATCCTGTCTCCTGAAACAGCGCAAAGATTCGTAACCTGAAAATTTGCGTTCCCGGTACTTATTGAGGATAAAGGAACTGTTTTTGATGTTTTAGAATAATTATAATAATCCATTTGAACACCCAGGATAGAATCGCCATTAAGCCTGACTCTGAATTTCCTTGCATTAACAGCATTTCCCGCTGCATTAATGGTTACCAATGGATCGGCGGCTCCTGCTCCTGTATATTGGCGTAAAGTGGTAATATTATAGGTAACCGACACATTAGTTCCGATATCTCCGCTTGACCATCCTTCGCCTGCGTCATAGGAAGAAGAGTAGGTGTAAGAACTTCCGACCAGCTCAGAGCGGCCGGTATTTATCTTATTTTTATAATACTGGCCTGTGGTGTACATAAAAAAAGGCTCCGGAGAAAGTGTATTACCTGCCACATTATTTACAGTGGGGGCCAGTCTTAAATTTGATCCTGATGGATTTGAAGTAAGAAAAAATGCTGCAGAATCTGTTTGTAAACTCCACTTGTCGTTTATCTGGTAGTCAGGTAATCTGTAAAGATCTTTGTCTGGTTTACCTTCATTCATTTCTCCCCAAAACTCAATATAATCTGCTGAACCTAGCAGACCATTTTGTACTGAAGTATAAATGGGAATTTGTTTCCCATTTCGCCACAATTGAAAATATTCCGCATTTATATTTTCTAATCCTACCGACGCCAGGGCAGTTTGTGGAATCCGGTAAAGGCCGGTTGTTGCCACTTTGAATTTGTAATACGTTTTATTATAATCTATCCATTCATTATTGTAAACCTGGGCCCCGGCGGAAAGGGCAAAAGTCACTAACAATAAAATTAAAATTCGTTTCATTTAGCAGGTTTTATAAAGTAGTTCGGATTTTTTATCTTTTTTTCTTTTGTTTATTCTTTGTATCTACCATGTCAAGACGCAAAGAAAATACGTGGGTAAATAAAGGATTGGATTGATTGGCCAGGTTAGTAAATGCATAATCGATGGTTACATTCTGAATCTTAAAACCTGCACCTGCACTTGGCTGATATATCCACACTTTCTTTTGATTAAGGGTATCACCATCTGCAAGTGCCTTTTGAAAATTATTAATTCCTCCCCTTAGGAAAAACACATTATTTACATTTAGCTCCAAACCCAGTTTGGGATCAGCACTCACCGGGTCTGCACTAATCAAGGTGTTCCGTTGCCCGTCAAATGTCAGATCCAAATTAGCTTCAGCCAATAGCTTGGTTTTTTTACTCAACTGGAATTCATGCCCGGCACCAAGAACTAACCTGGGAGCTGTCATTTCTGATGATTTTACAGGAATTTCATTATTGGTAAGGTAAAGCGCTTCCTTTTCCCTTTCTGTAAATGTGAAGGACCATGCATTAAATGTGGTTGTTATATCACGTCCCACCAGGCCAAATCGCCAATTGCCTTGTTGTATCTGCAAACCTGCATCAATTCCAAAACCCCAGGCCCTGGCAAATTTGCCCACGTTTCTGTGAATCACTTTAGCATTGATCCCAAATTGTACTTTCTTTTTTTCGGTATCCTTTATTTTTTGGGCAAAGGATAACAGGAAGGCATAATCAGCTGATGAAAACGCCTGGATATTATTATAGTTGATGGATCCATCAGGCTCTACCAGGAAAAGGGTATTCATGATATCATCTACCGCAAAACGTAGGCCTGTAACGGCAAAGGTTCTTTTGTTATTAGAGGAGGGAAATGCTATACTGGCAAAATCATATTTTCCGATACCGGCAAAATATTCTGCGTGCATGATGTTAACCTGGGTATTTGTTTTTACACCAACAAGCCCTGCTGGGTTCCAATAACCTGCCGTGCCGTCGTTGACTGATGCTACCTGGGAGCTGCCCATAGCCAAACCTCTGCCACCGGCGCCGATATTTAAAAACTCATTGGAATATTTTCGAAACTGTGCAAAAGATGCTACCGTAAAAAGTAGCAAGATCATGGTGGTGCAAAATCGGAACGACTTCATTCGGATGATTTTCTGATAAGCGAATTAATAAAGCTTTGTTTTACAGGGTTAAAGCCGCCTGTAAAGCTAATCTTTCACTTTGTAATTTCATAGACTTGCAAAGGGAAAAACATAACGTCTGATAACGAATAGGTTAGAAAAATATTGTTATTGGTAATGACTTTGGGGTTCTGCCTTATTTTTGCCGGAAACTTTAAGATAAACGAATGAATTTGATTGAAGAACTGAAATGGAGAGGGATGATCCGGGACATTATGCCTGGCACAGAAAACCAACTGGCAAAGGAAATGACTACGGCGTATATCGGGTTCGATCCCACGGCCGAAAGCCTCCATATCGGAAGCCTTGTGCCCATATTTTTGCTAATTCATCTCCAGAAGGCTGGACATAAACCAATAGCCCTTGTTGGGGGAGCAACCGGAATGATCGGCGACCCCAGCGGTAAAAGTGAAGAAAGAAACCTTTTGGACGAAGCCACATTAACCAAAAATATTTCCGGCATACAAAATCAATTAAAAAGATTCCTCGATTTTGACCCTGCAAAACCAAATGCAGCAGAAATAGCTAATAATTATGACTGGTTCAAAAACATTTCATTTATTGATTTTTTAAGAGATACTGGTAAGCACATCACCGTTAATTATATGATGGCGAAAGACAGCGTAAAAAAAAGGATTGAGGGGGAAGTAGGTATGAGTTATACTGAATTTGCCTATCAACTTATGCAGGGTTATGATTTTTACTGGCTTTATCAAAACAAAAATTGCAAACTACAAATGGGTGGCAGCGATCAATGGGGAAATATTACCACAGGAGCTGAACTCGTACGAAGAAGAGCTGGCGGCGAAGCATTTGCTTTTACCTGCCCATTGATCACTAA
>JBPPMM010000131.1:0-4196 GCA_051306075.1 Chitinophagaceae bacterium | reverse complement strand
TGGTATCCATGCCACGGACAAGTAATGCAGCCATCCAGTATTTTTCCTTCGCCAAGGGGACCACCCTGGTGTTTGCATACATTATGGATGGCAAAAAATTTATTCTCATGTTTGTATACTGCAATTCGTTCATCATCTATGCAAAATATTTTCGCCCTGCTTTCCTGTATATCATCTGCATCGCACACTTCCACAAAACCTTCCTGTTGCAAAGCAAAGTTCATATTGTCAATCTTTTTTTCTTTATAAGCTGCAGCCAGATGTAAAACGATAAGTGAAACGGAGCCTGTCAATATCATGAGAACAAATACCGGGTTTTTTTCCAGTTGTATTACGCCCAGCATTACATGCATCACTACCAAAGAATAAGCGAGGTAAACAAACATGTGCAATGTCTTCCAAACTTTTGGTGAAAGATTATGCAGCCAGAAGTCGTGGCTGGTAATGGCCATCAGAAAAAAGATGAGCAAAGCAAAAAAGCCCAATGCCTGGAAGGGGAAAGCCGGCAGGGAACCAAAGTTTGTGTTAGAAGTAAATAGGGACACAAGAGGATGTGTATTGCTTAGTGCATGAAATTGGAAAATACTAAACACGCCATGTATCAATGCCATGGTAAACATAGTAACACCCAGGTGTCTGCGATTGTATAATAAGGGAAGAAATTTTTTATTCAGGCGGGATAAAGGGCCGATGGCCAGTATCACATGCAATAACAATACCGCCAGTGTAGATGAACTGCGTATAATGAGAGTTTCAAAAGTAACTTCTCCATTATATATCCATGTCAGCGACATAAACAAAAAGAGATAGCTGATACAAAAGCCGGCGATTAGCCAGTCGTATATTTTTTTTTGCCGGTTCCAGCCTACTGCAGTATATGAAGCACTCATGGTTGAAAATTAATCGTGTCAATAATTTGCTGATGTATAAAATCGTATAGTGTCAGTTGCAACTTTTTTCCTTCTGTTGTATCGGGATTCAAATGGAAAACATAATTTCCTCTTGCCTCTATTCTGCCGATCAATTGTGAATTAGCGGGTATAAATCCCGAAGTGGCTGCTTCGGATACAGCTCCGCCTGGCGAGGTTTGCGAATTGAATTCAGGAGAAGTTTTATAGACAACTGCGGAAGGAACAGAAAGTGCAAGTATATTTTTCCATTCTACCTGCCATTGCGTATTTTCTTTATTTGTTCTTATATTGACGCAATACCCGTTTTTGTTCCTTGCATATTTTATCATGGGTAATAGTTCCGGACTTGTTAGGTTTATTGTTTTTACAGGAACGGAGTTGGGAATTACCAGCCAGGAAAAAATAATTCCTATTGGAAGCATTAAGGCTATTAAATACCAGGCCTGCCTGTGTCTTTTTCGTAATTGTTTGTTCATGACCCTGTAGCTATTCTTTACCGAAAGTTTTTAATTATTTTGGTCAGCAGGAAAAAAAAGTTATTCTTCAGCCGGGTTTATCAACTTTTCTTTTTTTATAGCCCGGATCCATTTCTTTAATAGGAACGGCCAGAACAGGATTGTACCCGGAATAATAATGATACGAAATCCCCAGCCCGAACCGTGGGCTCCTTCATCTATTTTTAAAACGCCTTTAAAAATAAATGGGATAGCGAACAGAACGCCCATGAACAAATAAATGCCCAGTACGGTCAGTACAAAATCTATTGCTATCATGTGTTCTGATTTTCTATGACCAGTATACTGTTGAAACCATGATAACCATCGGGCACCCGGTAAGGATTATCCAGGTCTTCCAGCCACATCTTATCATCAACAAAAAATTTGTAATGATATTTACCTGCCGGCAGCATGGGGATCTCAATTTTCCAAACCCCTTTTTTGCCTGGCTCCATCAACAGCACATCTGTAGCCCAGTGGTTAAAACTTCCGGCCAATGATATTTGTGAAGCACAATCGTGATGCACATAAAATTCGATCATTTTTTTGCGGCCATTTACATACGGCGATACATGCGGTTTCATGATGTTTTCGTTTTTTAAGATTTTCAATAATGCTTTTTTTGGTTGAATAACACCAAAGCCCTGTGGTTCTGCTGCCAGTCCATCGATTCGTTTAGCTGTACTGAAAAGAACCTGCCGTATCATAGGAGGTGTAAGATGCGGATCCGCTTCGAGCATTTGAGCAATAACAGCGCTGACGATGAGTGCGGCAAAAGAAGTACCATCAACATGCATGTAATGCGGCGAAATATATTTGCAGGCCTTTATACGGTTGCTGATAAAATTCCGTATAAAAGTTACATCATTTTCATGGCCCGAATTCCTTCCCGGAGAAAAGGTTTTGCACCAGTCCGAAAATTTTTCAGGCAGTTGATTGTCATTTGTTTTTACCAGGCAATGCAATCCCTCTGATTCCTGTTGTTCTTTTGTTCCGGGCAAAATGGGAGCAGCGATCCAAATAGCCTGGGCCACTAACTCGGGTTTCATCAAATCATCCATTGTTATCCCGAAAGAGGAATGATAAAGATTTTTTGCTTCGGCCAGTTTATTACCATCATCAATACCCCCCACAGCTATTACATTCAAAGAATTGGCCGGTGGTTTTATAATGCTTTTTTCATCGTTGCCGACAGCGGCAACGATCACAACTCCATCTTCAATCAATTGCTCTGAAAGGATGTCCACTGCGCTTTGCTTATAAGAAATGGCTTCGTCTGCTCCAACGCTTATGTTGACAATGCGGATATTGTATTCCCCATGATGTTGCAATATCCACTCTAATGCCTTTACTATATTGGCGGTGGTTATTTTTCCATTGTTGTCCTGCACTTTCAATAAAACAAGTTTTACATTGCAGGCAATTCCTTTGTACAAACCTTTGCTTAAATATCCATCGCCGGCGCATATTACAGAAGTCATAGTTCCATGCCACAGAGATGAGGCCTTCGTCTGATCTTCGTAATAACAGGACACCGGGCTAAGGGTCCGGTTATTCGGAATATCTATTATTATCTTGATCCTGTTTTTATAGGCATTCAGATCGGGATGCGCATAAAATCCACTATCAATAAAACAGATGGTGACTCCTTTGCCGGTAAATCGCTGGTCAGCATCCAGCCTGGTACCATAAACTTTTCAGAGAAAAGCATAGCGCTAAAAAAACAGGCAGAGATCATAAAAATAGCAAGACCCAAAGCCTCCTGCAGGTAGTGCACCCGGTTTTTTATAAAAGAGTCCTTCATTTGCATCAAGTCACTTCTTCCGGTAACGATCCTTATTGGCATTGCTCTCATTCTGCAAAAAGAAAAAGATCGCGGGAAAATTTCTGTCGGATGATTGACTTAAGAAGGAAAATGACCGGGTGGTTCAGAAATCAGAAACCATTCTGAATTTATAGTACTATTTTCTTGAGAAAACTGGTCTAAAAAGAATTGGAACAGGCTGGTAAGATCAGTGCGTGATGTATTGAGTTTTTTTCCCTTTTATAAAACCATAACTCAAATCAACAGGAATATAAATTGTGCGGTTAGCTACCGGGTATACATTCAGCAACTCTGGTGTAGTATTTTGCCGGATTTTGGGTAGGCTTACCTGTGTATTTAGAGACGGGGAATTCAATTTATTGGATTCGGTATGTATAGAATTTAGTTCTTTTTTTGAACCGGGAAAATTCTCCATAATTGAGATATCACCGGCCAGGTCTGATCTGAATTTCACTTTCAGTTTGTCTCGGTTGTCCTCAATCGGAAATGGCGTTTCCGGGATGGCCTGGAAAACAAAATTCCAAATTTCATTATTTGGTTCAGGGGTTTTGAAAATGCGATATTTAAGATGGCTTTCGTCTACCAGTTCTTCCAGGTTGGAGTCAAATATCCAAAGAAGAATGGGGTTTTTTCGTGAATCAATGATTCCCTTTAAGCTGGAAAAGAATTTTGCGGATACTGCAGGGCATCCTTCACTGACACAAGCCGGCATATTATTTTCTGTATCGGGGATACAATTCATTGAATGCAAAACAATATTCCTGTTTCCGGCATTTTTGTTTGAAGAGTCCAGGCCAGCCATCCGGTAAGCTTCACCATATTCCCCGCTGTATTTACCTGTAATTTTATACCGTCCCAGAGAAGTGGCATTACTGCCAGGTTCGTTGCTATATTGCTTATCATATACGGATTTTCCCTGGCCTTTTCCATGGGCTACCAATCCTGACTCTTCTACCTCCAGCG
>JBPPMM010000105.1:0-8347 GCA_051306075.1 Chitinophagaceae bacterium | reverse complement strand
GTATATAGCAGATCCATAAATTAATTCTTCCAATGCTTTGCAGCTATTCCATTCAGATCCCAAACAATTTTTCCGGCCCGTATGGTCATCTCTGCTTCAAATTTGCGATTGCCTTCCAATTTGTTTCCACCGGCATCAATAAAACCAAAACTCCCATTTAACAGACTCAATATGGCAATATCGGCAACCGCTCCTTCACTTAGATGTCCCAGGTCGGTACGCTTAATCGACTTTGCTGCATTCCATGTGGCCCTTAATATGATTTCTTCCACAGACATGCCCATGCTTAAATATTTGGACATGATATTCAGCATACTTTTCATTCCCGAATTCATGCTGAAGCGATGGAGGTCAGATCCAAATGAATTGGGCGCCAGTCCCTGGTTAAAAGCAGGTATCGCCTGGCTGAACCAAAAACCTGCACCTCCATGGCCCACATCAAACAGAATTCCTTTTTTTTGGGCATCCAGCACAAAGGGTCTGATCTTTCCCTTCTCATCAATCACCGGCATTCTTTCAGCAACCTGCTCAAAGGAATGTGTGATAATATCTCCTGCCCGCATCCGCTTCAATTGATCTTCCAATGTAAATTGCGGCAGATGGCATTCTACAAAAAGCGGTGTATTGGATTTATCTGCCGCTTCTAATGCTTTTTCAAAAGGAGTCCATTCATTACTTTCATAATGCCCGATTTTTATTCCAACAATTATATCCGGATAATTTTTAACAGTAAGTGAAGTCAATTTTGGATCCATATCATTTATATCCTGTTGACCGGGATCCCCGTTCATTCCTGAACCGGCAATATTGAGAAAGGCAAGGATGCGGGTTTGGGATTTATCAATAACCTGTTTTTTAAATAATGGGAAATTTCTCCATCCGGAAGTTCCGGCATCTACCACGGTTGTTATCCCGGACTTAAAAGAGAAATCATCAGGTGATAAACTAAAAATGCCATCGGCAAATTGTCCGGGTTTTGTTCCTACAAAAACGTGTGTGTGAATATCGATCAAACCAGGTGTAACCAGTAAACCCGTGGCATCAATTACCCTGGTTGCCTGCGAGGCTGGTATATTTTTAGTAACGCTTGCAATCTTTCCATTTGTAACAGCTACATCCAGTAAAGAATTGATTTTATTTTTTGGATCAATGACGGTTCCGTTTTTTATCAAAAGATCATATTTCTGGTTCTGGCTAATGCAGGGTATAACATATAAGAATAATCCCAAAATAATTGTTGCAATCTGAGGGAAGGCAAATGCCTGGATTTTTAAGAATGAAATTTTTAGATATGTATAGACCATTATTTATTTCTTAAGGAGTTCAGTATCCCACATAGGTGCACTTATTCCATTCAGATCCCACACAATTTTTCCTGCACGAACCGTTAATTCGGTTTCGAGTTTCTGTGTCCCTTTCATTTTTGTTTTACGTATATCTAAAAAGCCGAAGTCGCCTTTTCTAATACTGAATACAGCAATATCAGCCTCAGCACCAACACTCAGATTTCCAAGATCTGGCCGCTTTATCACATTGGCGGGATTCCATGTAGTTCGAAAAATAATATCCTGCAGCGACATACCCATGCTGAGAAATTTGGACATCACATTGCTCAAATCCTTCATCCCAGAATTCATACTTTCTGTATGCAGGTCTGTACTAATTACATCGGGCTTAAAACCCTGCTGCATGGAAGGAATAGCCTGGCGCCAGGAAAAGGCCCCGCCTCCATGACCCACATCGAAGATGATCCCTCTTTTTTGTGCTGTATAAATAAAGGGTTTAACCTTCCCGTTTTCATCGACAACCGTTTCCCTGCTGGCTGGCCCATAAGAAAAAGTATGAGTGAATATATCACCGGGGCGAAGATGCTTCATAAATAAATCTTCTATAGAAAGCGGCGGATCGTGTTCACCAAAATCAACCATCACGGGAACATTAGCCAGGTTACCCGCTTCTACTGCCCGATCTACTTGTGTAAAATCGCCCCAGTAGTGAGCCGCTTTAATACCCACAATAATATTCGGGAATAATTTTTTTATCATGTGAGCAGTCTGCCCGGGGTTCATATCGTTTACATCCTGTTCTTCGAAACGGCCTGTCATTCCTGTGCCAACAATATTTAATAAAGCAAGCACCCGGGTTTGGGACCGGTCAATAGTTTGTTTTTTAAATAACCTGAAATTTTTCCATCCGGAGGAGCCTGCATCAACAACAGTTGTTACTCCAGCCCTAAATGTAAATCCATCCGGTGGCAAACTGGTAAAACCATCGGCGATATAGGCATCCGGTTCATTACCATTAAAAGCATGCACATGCATATCTATAAGTCCGGGTACGACATATAATCCTTTTACATCGATTACTAATTTTGCATTATTGATTGGAATGTTTGATGCAACCTGCGCTATTTTATTTCCGGAAATGGCCACATCCATTACCGCATCTATTTTATTTTTTGGATCAATTACATGTCCTCCTTTTAATAAAATATCTATCTGCTGGCTATGTGAAGCACCGAAGAATAAAAGACCTGATAAAAACAGGAAACTTCTGAAAATAAATAGATTTGGATTATTCATTAAAATATTTTGAATATCGGTTATTGAGTAAAATGAAATATCAACAAAATTTCTTTTCGTATTTCGAAATTATATTTTCTTAAAACAGGTTCTGTAAAGTCAGTTCTGTAAAGCGACCCACCCAATCTTTCACAATATAAATATTCCTAAAATCGCCCCTCCTGTGAGGGGATGAACTTACACAGTTTAAGGTTAGAAAATTTTATTATGTTGCCAGGGGCGGACCGCTGGGAACTAATATTGGTTTACGCAATCCTTTCTTTTTACTTCGCCTCGCAGTGAAACCGGCAGTGCGATATTCACCCATATGGATTTGTCCTGTAATTACATCATTGGCTAATGTGCCCGAAAATATAAACGTGATGGAGTCCGCAATATGGCGATCAACGCTCCGGAGCTTTACCAGGTTTCCCTCCATGGTGCCGCTTAAATCCCTTGAAGAAAAATCACCTTTATGAACACCCTGTAACCAGTTGCCTTCCTGTTCAAGAAATAAACTATGCTGGCTTTTACTGCTGAAAAAATCTATATCCACATCCCAACGGCCATTTATGTTTGTGGCAGGAGCTGCCATTGTTGTTGTTCGCGGATTTCTTTTCTGTGAAAGCAGATTATAAATGCGGTCGGCAACAACTTTGTCATTACCTGGTTGCATTTGCCCTGTTGTAATGTTGATAGATGCAGTTCCATCCTTATCTGCACTGCCTACAGCAATTCTGGGTTTATTTTTGCCAAACTCTTCGGCTACTTCTTCTCCGGTGATATGTAGTTTGGAAGGATCCCACATAATATTCAGTACCGGTGAATGATTAGAAAGATCGGTGGGTTCAAATACAGAAGTTGTTACTCCATCAATTTTTGAAACCCGCTTTGAAATATTTTCCAGCCATGATAGCCAGGTTTTCCATTCGGCTGCATGATCCCGCTTACCCCAGGCTTCCACCGCTGCCAGCATTCCCATCATTTCTTCGCGGCCAACTTTATTATCCCGGCCAGGCCCATGATGTGGTGAACTGGCTTGCCATGCCGACATAAGTATATTTTTTTTACCTAAAACAAGGCCTGCACATTGAGGACCACAGATTGCTTTCCCTCCGCTATAAACTACAACAGTAGCTCCCCGTTGCAGGTGAATATTTGGAATGGTTAGTATTTCAGCAGCCGCATCAACCAGGATAGGAATATTTCGGGGTTTAGCAAGGCCCGCAACTTTTTCTAAAGAAATTGCCTGATCTGTTTCCGCTTCACTGAAGGCCATCAAATAAATCATGGCTGTTCGGGAACTCAGTGCCTTTTCTAATTCATCAAGCGTATCAATTGTAATAATCTTTACACCGATATTACGGATAGCATGATCATACGTGTTTCGGGAAGATCTTGGGATAACGACTTCTGTCTTTTCAAAACCAGAAAGATCAGGAATCCGAATAAGCTTTTCAGGATTACCACCTGTAACGCAGGCGGCCGTTACATGCTTCATTCCAGCGGCACAACCGGCAGATACCATTCCCCATTCTGCACCTGTAAGTTCTGCAAGGCGTTTACCGATTCCATCCGCTAATTCATCGTATTGAATAAAATCTTTGGAGGATGCTTCCATTGCTTCACGCACTTCAGGCCGCTCTATGGAGCCGCCAATAATAGTGAAAGTACCCCGGCAGTTAATAATGGGTTCCACGCCAATGGATCGGAAGATGTTTGGTTCTATCGGAATTCCATTTGGAGGAATTGGTACTGCTGAACCGCCAGGTAAAATTCCATTGGCCGGATTTGCCATTGCTGATTGAAAAGGGAATAGACTTCCTGCTAATGGAAGCAGGGTTAACCCTTTAATTACGCTTCTCCGTTTCATAAATCAGAAATTGTAATTATAATTGAAAATTGGTTTGCTAACAGATGGTATGGTTCTGTATAACGAAACCATTCCACCATCTTTTATTTCTTCGGAATGAAAACAACCGGATTGGCTATTCCATTCAGGTCATAAACAATCTTACCTCCTTTGATGGTCATTTCACACTCAAACTTTTGCTTGCCAGTTATTTTATACCCTGTCTTATCATAAAAACCAAAATTGCCCTGGCGCAAATTCAGTATGGCTATATCGGCAATGGCGCCCACGGAAAGATGACCTAACTCTTCCCGTTTGATTACCTGGGCAGGGGTCCATGTGCTTGCTTTAATTACCTCTTTCAGGTCCATGCCCATCAGCAAAAATTTCGACATCACACTTAATTGGTCTTTCATCGACGTATTCATGCTCCCGATATGGAGATCAGTACTGATGGTAGTTGGGAAAAACCCAGCCTTAATGGAAGGGATCGCCTGCGAAAAATTAAAACTGGCACCACCATATCCCACATCAAAAACAATTCCTCTTTTTTTTGCATCCCAGATAAATGGTTTTACTTTCCCGCTTGCTTCATCCACCACGGTTTCCCTAACATTGCCATCCAGCAGCGTATAAGTATGCGTATAAATATCTCCTGGCCGGAGATGCTTCATAAAAAGTTCTTCAATAGAAAGCGGTGGTGTATTGCCACCAAAGTCAACCATCACCGGCAGGTCGGCTAGCTTTCCCGCCTCCGCAGCCCGATCAACTGGTGTCCATTCGGGGCCGTTGAAATGCGCCACTTTAAAACCTACGACATAATCCTTGTATTGTTTTGCTGCAAGAACCGCCATCTTCGAATCCATATCATTGATATTTTGCTCATAAGCGCCACCGCGCATACCTTCTCCCACAATATTCAAAAAGGAAAGCACACGGGTTTGCGAATTATCAATAATGTTCTTTTTAAACTCGGGAAAAGATTTCCATCCGGCACCACCGGCATCCGCAACGGTTGTAACACCAACCCTGAATGTAAAGCCATCCGGAACGACTGCTGTTAATCCGTTGCTGAGATAATGATCAGGTTCTGTTCCAAAAAAAACATGGGCGTGAATATCAATGATACCCGGTGTAACATACATACCCTTTGCATCTACAACCTGTTTGGCCTTTGCCGCATCAATGTTTTTAGCTACCTGCACAATCTTTCCTTCAATAACAGCAATATCCATTACTCCATCCAAATTGTTTTTAGCGTCGATAACGTGCCCCCCCTTTATTATTATATCAATGGATTGGGCTTCAGAAAAAATAAAAAAGCAAAAAACAGAAAGCAGGAAACAGCATATTTTTTTCATTGTATATTTTTTAATTAATCAGTCTGATAAGATGTTGGTATTTATTTTAAGTTCTCCGTCCTTATTTTTCAGTTTTACAACGCGGCTGAGGAAAATCATTTTTTCAATTCAACGATCATTTCAATTTCTACAGCAATATTCATTGGCAGGGAACCCATACCCACAGCCGAACGGGCATGTTTGCCATTTTCTCCAAAAACTTCCACCATCAGATCGGAGAAACCATTGATGACCTGTGGATGTTGTGCAAACGTGGGAGCAGCATTCACCATACCCAGAACTTTTACAATTCGTTTTACCTTATTGAGATCGCCTATTTGCATTTTAATTGTTGACAGAAGTGAAATGCCGGTTAACCTTGCCGCTTCTTTTCCCTGTTCTAATGTAAGATCGCTGCCTACCTTTCCGGTAACCATGCCTCCTTCTGGTTTATCGGGACCATGCCCGGAGAGATAAAGCATATTGCCAACCCGAACGGCCTTTACATAATTAGCAACTGGTGCCGTAGGTGTTATTAATGTTATTCCAAGCGCCTTCAATCTTGATTCTGCATCTACCTTATTTTGAGCTTTACTATCGACCGGGTGCAGGATAAATGCAGCCAGGATTATTATTATCCATTTTTTCATAGTTGTATTTTTTTTGAAATGTATTTTATTTTTTAGCTACTATCTTTTTTCTTTCTACTTCAATTTCTTCCGGAGTAATCATACCCGCATTATTATTAAAGTTCTGCCTGATAAAACTTAATACCTGTGCCAGTTCTGCATCCGACAGAAAATGATGAGCCGGCATCAGGCCATTATATTGTTTCCCTTTAACTGTATTGGGTTGTTGCATTCCATTAAGCAAAATATTAATCAGTCTTTTTTTATCTCCGAATACATATACCGAACTATCTAAAGGAGGAAACCGGTTGCCATCCCCTTTACCGTCTTTTAAATGACAGGCAGCGCAGTACGTTTGATAAATCAGTTCACCACCGGTAGCTATTTCTTTTTGAAGATTATCTGCTACTTCATCCGGTGTTCTGATATGTGCACTCATCTTTCTTTTTTCCATGGCAGCCAGATCTGGCTCAGCAAATTTTGTTTTATCTCCTTTGAACATGATGCGCCATATTTTTCCCTTGCGTGAATCACTCACATACAAGGAACCATCAGGTCCCTGTGCTAGTCCCATAGGGCGATGCTTTGCATCCGTTGTATTGATAATGGTATCCATCCCGGCAAATCCATCTGCAAAAACTTCCCAGGCACCCGTGGGTTGACCATTATTAAATGGAACAAAGGCCACAAAATATCCCGATTGAGAATAGGGAGCTCTTATGGTAGAACCATGAAATGCAATAAAAGCCCCGTTTTTATAATGTTCCGGAAACTGATCTCCGGTATAAAATAAAATATCGTTTGGCGCCCAGTGAGCCGGAAACCCGATCAGGGGTTGTTCATATTCATTTCCTTTACCTTCTATTTTTCCATCGCCACCATATTCTACATTCAGTAATTTTTTTCCCTGCATCTGGTCGTAATAATAATATGGCCAGCCGGCATCTGCACCTTCTTTTATTCTCAGGAATTCTTCTGAAGGCAGTAAAGCACTTTGCCATTTGGTATATACAGCAGGCCATGTTCTATGCAGATCGTCTCTTCCATGCTGAACTACATATAAATCTTTGTCTATTGGATTCCAGGTGATGGCAACGGCACTTCTTATCCCTGTGGCATATCGTTTTCCATCCCTGATGGTTTGATTTTTTTTACCGGCATCGAAGATCCAGACACCTGCATGCTCTTCCAGTTGCGGACAGGGATTCTGGCCCGGTGAACCCGGTATCCTGTCCATTTCCTGGCATACATCAGATGGTGATCCAAAAGGAACATACATATTTCCTTTATCATCAAAGGTGATTGGTTTTGCGGTATGATTAAAACCGTGTACGTCTTTTCTGAAATCATCTGTAAGAATTAATTCAAGGGTAGTTTCAGGAACCAATTCACCTGGTTTTAGTTTACACCGGAATACATCACCACTTGAACTGAAATACAGGTAACCATTATGTATACGCATGGCTGTTCCATATCCCATTGGATCAGTATATATGCCGAACTTTTTTATAAGGTCAGCTTTGCCATCATTGTTTTCATCTCTTAATGCAACATTACTTCCGTTCGGGTAAGAGGCCCTTAGTTTTACATAGATGTCGCCATTGTCATTTACTGCCAGGTGCCTGGCAGGTCCCAGGCTATCTGCTACTACCACTACTTCAAAATGTGCAGGTACCATGAGGCCCCCATTATCCGGATCGCCCGCAGGCAAACCTTTATTACCGCATTGGTCAAGGAAAGGAATAAGCAGAAAAAGAAATAGTCGATTAAAAAAAGACTTTAAAATCATAAAGGGAAAAAATTGCTTACAGAAAATATTAAATAAGGCTGCATTTTTATCTGGCTAAATTTCTGACGGGATTTCTTTATACACTTTCAATGCCCTGTTGCAAAACTCAAATTCATCGGGCAAATATTAGGGACGGATTTTCATATTATAAATCTATTTACTTCTTATGAACACAA